>NZ_JAFMTB010000002.1:0-355164 GCF_017916475.1 Patulibacter sp. SYSU D01012 | reverse complement strand
CCGCCACGACGACGGCCTCGGCGCCGGCGGCCAGGTCGCGGCAGGTCGTGTCGTGGCTGTCGAGGTCGCCGACGGTCCAGCCGCCGCCGTGGAAGTGCGCGATCGCCGGCAGTCCCGGGGCGAGGCTGGGCCGGTAGACGCGGACCGGCACGGGCCCGCTCGCCGTCGGCAGGGCGACATCCTCGACGACCGGCAGCGGCACGGCCGGGCCGGTGAGCGGGACGACCTGCGTGAGCGCGGCGCGGTTCTCCTCCGGCGTGCAGGCGTCCAGCGGGGGTGCGTCGGCGGTCTCGCGGAGGAACGCGGCGGCCTGGGGATGCAGGGGCATGCCCGAGCCTAGCCGCGCACGCCGCCCCCGACCGGGCGGTTGCGGCGTACGCCGCGGCGCTCAGTCCAGGGCCGCCAGCGCCCCGGCGCGCTCCGGCGCGGGCGCGCCGCCCGGGCGCATCCGCACGGCCCCGATCGCGGTGGCGAGCCCGGCGAGGACGACCAGCCCGCCGAAGACCCGGAAGGTCGGCAGCAGCCCCCACGATCCCACGACGAGCCCCGCGCCCAGGGCGGGCAGCGAGATCGAGGTGTAGGCGACGAGGTAGAAGGCGGACATCGTCTCGCCGCGGTGGTGCGGCGGCACGACGGCGGTCAGCGAGCGCAGCGCCCCGAGGAACGCGACGCCCCAGCCCAGGCCGGTCAGGACGGAGGCGGCCAGGAAGACGGGCCCGACGTCCAGGGACAGCGAGCCGACGATCCCGGCCATGCCGAGCGACAGCACGATCGCGCCACCGGCCGTCAGGCGCCAGGGCGCGGCGCGCTCGAACAGCACCTGCGAGACGGCGCCGGACCCGGTCATCGCCAGGATCGCCAGCCCGCCGGCCAGGTGGCTGTCCGTGTGCAGCTCGAGGGCGGCCAGCTGCGGACCGAGCGACATGAACAGGCCGCCGATCGCCCAGGACGCGAGCACGCCCAGGCTCGACAGGGCGAAGGCGCCGCGGATGGCCTTCGGCACGTGCGGGCGCTGCGGCCGCAGCCGGGGGCGACGGCGCTCCGCGACGGTCTCCGGCATCAGCAGGGCGCCGACGAGCAGGACGGCGAACACGACGAGCAGCGCCGCGTACGGGGTGCGCTCCGGCGCGGGGGCCCACTCGACCAGCGCGGCGGAGACGAAGGCGCCCAGGCCCATGCTCGCCGCGGCGACGACGCCGTTCGTCAGCCCCGCCGCGTGGCTGTCGCCCCGCGGGTGCAGCTCGAGCAGCGCCGCGCCGGCGGCGCTCATCGCCACGCCGGTGGACAGCCCCTGCAGCGCCCGGGCGGCGAAGAGCCAGGCGACGGAGTCCGCGACGAGGAACAGCGCGGTCGCCGCGATCATCGCCGTCAGCGCGCCGATCAGGACGGGCCGTCGCCCGACGTCGTCGGACAGCCGGCCCGTCAGCAGCAGCGCGACGAGCACCGCGATCGCGTAGACGGCGAAGATCGCGGTGAGCACGAAGGACGAGAAGCCCCACTCGGCGCGGTAGACCGCGTAGAGCGGGGACGGCGTCGCGGACGCGGCGAGGGCCATGCCGAGCACGGCGGCCACGAGCGCGTAGGCCAGGCGGGAGGGGAGGAGGCGGCGGGAGGAGCGCATGATCGAAGGTTCCAAGCTTTTGGAACTGTTGAGTTGTAGCATGGACCCGTGGCCAACACCGCGAACCGCGACACGATCCGTCATCCGGCGCCCGAGACCTTCGACCTGGCGCACGTGCTGCGCACCGTCGGCGACCCGCACCGGCTGCGCATGGTCCGGCTCCTCGCCGCGAGCGGCGAGCGGCCCTGCACGGGCCTGTCGGACGAGCTCGGCCTGCCGAAGTCCACGGGCTCGTACCACCTCAAGCTGCTGCGCGAGGCGGGCCTGACGTACACGCGCCAGGAGGGCACCGTCCGCTACGTGTCGCTCCGCCGGGACGAGCTCGAGTCGCGCTTCCCCGGGCTCGTCGACGTGCTCCTGCGGCCCGACGCCGACTGAGCGCGCGGCGGCGCGCCGCGCGTCACTCCCGGCGCCGGTCCCGGCATACTTGACCGATGGCCGGCGCCGCCGCACGCCTCGCGGCGGGCGCCCCGCGTCCATCCACGACCAGGCACAGCACCTTGATCTCCACCAACCAGCTGAAGAACGGCAACCACATCGAGGTCGATGGGGTGGTCTACAAGGTCCTGGAGACCCAGCACGTCAAGCCGGGCAAGGGCGCCGCGTTCGTCCGCAGCAAGCTCCGCCGGGCGAGCGACGGCAACGTCATCGACAAGACCTTCCGTGCCGGCGAGAAGTTCCGCGCCGTCCACACCGAGGCGCGCACGATGCAGTACCTCTACGAGGACGGCACCGACGCGCACTTCATGGACACGCAGTCCTACGAGCAGCTCGCGATCCCGCTGCAGAACGTCAAGTCGGCGCTGCGCTTCATCCGCGCCAACGACGAGGTCAACATCCTCTTCATCGACGAGCAGCCGTCGGACGTGCAGCTGCCGGCGTCCGTCGAGCTCGAGGTGACCTTCACCGAGCCCGGCCTGCGCGGCGACACCGCGTCGGGCGGCGGCGACAAGCCCGCCACGCTCGAGACCGGCGCCGAGATCCGCGTCCCGCTCTTCGTCAACGTCGGCGACCGCGTCAAGGTCCAGACGGAGACGGGCGACTACATGTCGCGCGCCTGATCCGCGCATGTCCCGCCGGACCGACCAGCGGCGCGCCGCCGTCTTCGCCGTCTACCAGCACGACCTGACGGGGCGGCCGCTGCACGAGGTCTTCGAGCGCGACGCGGCGATGTTCACCCGCTCGCTCGCGCACGCCACCACCGACCACCTCGACGAGGTGGACGCCCTCATCGGCAAGCACGCGAAGGGCTGGAGCATCGACCGCATCCAGCCGCTCGAGCGCTCGATCATGCGCGTGGCGATCCTCGAGATGCTGCACCCCGACGTCGTGCCGGGCGACACGCCGATCCCGCCGGAGGGCGCGATCTCCGAGGCC
This sequence comes from Patulibacter sp. SYSU D01012, assembly GCF_017916475.1. Lineage (GTDB taxonomy): Bacteria > Actinomycetota > Thermoleophilia > Solirubrobacterales > Solirubrobacteraceae > Patulibacter. Next base: position 352,166 of record NZ_JAFMTB010000002.1, on the reverse strand, counting down.
GTCGACACCGCGAAGGAGTTCTGCGGCGCCGACGCCCCGAAGTTCGTCAACGGCGTCCTCTCCGCGATCCTGCGCGAGACGGGCGCCGGCGGACGCGGCGACGCCGCCTGAGCGGCGCGGCGCCGCGCCCGCCGTCGGGCCGATCCTGCACACTGTGGGGGTGAGCGACCAGCCCGCCGACCGCGACCTCGAGATCCAGCTCGCGCGCCTGCAGCACGCCGCCTCCCGGGTCGCCGACGACGGCGCGGGGCCCGACGAGCACGTCGCGGCGGCCGAGCAGGTCGCGCAGGCGGCGATCGACGCCGGCGGCGCCTTCGACCGCCTGCTGCGCGAGGCCGGGGGCGCGGCGCGATGAGCGGCGCCCCGTACCCCGACGACCTGCGCGCCACGGTCGACGCCTACCTGCAGGACCTCCGCTTCCCCGCGCGCAGCGCCGGCGTCGCCGGGCTCGAGGAGGCCATGCGCTACTCGCTCCTGGCGGGCGGCAAGCGCATCCGCCCCGTGCTGGCGCTGGCGACGGCGCGCGCCGTCGGGCTGCGCGAGCCGGCCGCGCTGCCGCTCGCGGCCGCGCTCGAGCTCGTCCACACGTACTCGCTCATCCACGACGACCTGCCGGCGATGGACGACGACGACCTGCGGCGCGGCCGCCCGACGTGCCACGTGGCGTACGGCGAGGACGTCGCGATCCTGGCCGGCGACGCGCTCTACGCCGAGGCGTTCCACCACCTGCTGCGCGCCGGCCGCACGGGCGAGGACGCGGTGCCGGCCGAGCGCCTGCTGGCGGCCGCCGCCGAGCTCGCCGACGCGACCGGGGTCGACGGCATGGTCGGCGGGCAGTTCCTCGACGTCACCGCCGAGAAGGCCCAGGAGGCGGGGCAGAACCCCTACGCCGATCCCGACGACCTGCGCGTCCTGCACGAGCTGAAGACCGGCCGCCTGATCGGCGCGTCCGTCGGCTGCGTGCTCGAGCTGGCCGGCGTCGAGGACGATCGGGCGGCGCTCCTGCGCTCGTTCGCCCGCGACCTGGGCGTGCTCTTCCAGATCGTCGACGACATCCTCGACGTGACCGGGTCCGAGCAGGACCTGGGCAAGCCGCAGGGCAGCGACGAGCGGCACGACAAGCGGACGTACGTGACCGAGTACGGTCTAGAGGGCGCCCGCGAGATGGCGGCGCGGCACCACGACGCCGCATCCGACGCCCTCCGGTCCGCCGTACCCCAGGGAGCGCAGGACTTGCACACGCTCACGACCTTCATCCACACGAGGACCAGCTAGACCGTGACCCGGCTGCTCGACCGCATCGAACGACCGCAGGACCTGCACGGGCTCTCGGACGACGAGCTCCAGCAGGTCGCGCAGGAGGTCCGCGAGCACATCATCGACACGGTCGGTGAGATCGGCGGGCACTTCGGCGCGAACCTGGGCACGTGCGAGATCGCCGTCGCCCTGCACTCCGTGCTGGACTCCCCGCGGGACAAGATCCTGTGGGACGTCGGCCACCAGGCCTACCCGCACAAGATCCTCACCGGCCGCCGGGACCAGCTCGCGACGATCCGCAAGTACGAGGGGCTCGCGCCGTTCTGCGCGATCCACGAGTCCGAGCACGACATCATGGGCGCGGGCCACGCGTCCACGTCCATCGGCTACGGCGTCGGCCTGCGCGAGGGCATGCGCCTGAAGCAGCAGCACGATCCGTCCCATCCGGACCCGGGCCGCGTCGTCGCGGTCATCGGCGACGGCTCGATGACGGGCGGCGTCGCGTTCGAGGCCGCGCACCAGGCCGGCGGCCTGGGCACCCCGCTGGTCGTGATCCTCAACGACAACGGGATGTCGATCTCGCCGAACGTCGGCGCGCTCTCCCGCTACTTCCAGGGCGTGCGGCTCAAGCCGAAGCTCTGGCACGGCCGCGAGAAGGTCGAGGAGCGCCTGGCCGACCTGCCGGCGGGCCTCGGCGGCATCCTCGAGCGCGTCGGCCCGCCCATCAAGGGCTCGATGAAGCTGCTCAACGCCCAGGGCGAGCTGTGGGAGTCGCTCGACTGGGCGTACGTCGGCGTCGTCGACGGCCACGACGTGCGCGACCTGCGCCAGGCGCTGCGCCAGGCGCTCGACGCCGACCGGCCGGTGGTCGTCCACGTCAAGACGATCAAGGGCAAGGGCTTCGCTCCCGCGGAGGAGGGCGGCCTGGAGGGCATGGAGCAGTGGCACGCCGCCAAGCCCGGCTCCATCGTCGGCGGCGCCCCGGCCCCGAAGGCGCCCGCCGACCCCGACGCCCCGCCGAAGCCGCCCACGTACACGCAGGTCTTCGGCGAGCGGATGATCGAGGAGGTCCGCACGGACCGCCGCGTCGTCGGCATCACCGCCGCGATGAACACCGGCACCGGGCTCAACCTGCTGCAGACGGCCGAGCCGGAGCACTACTTCGACGTCGGCATCGCGGAGCAGCAGGCGCTGCTCTTCGCCTCGGGGCTGGCGCTCGAGGGCCTCAAGCCGGTCGCCGCGATCTACTCCACGTTCCTGCAGCGCGCGTACGACCAGATCGTCCACGACGTCTGCCTGCAGGAGCTCGACGTCGTCCTGGCGATGGACCGCGCCGGGCTCGTCGGCGACGACGGGCCGACGCACCACGGCGTCTTCGACATCGCGTACCTGCGCCACCTGCCGCACATCGTGCTGGCCGCGCCGCGCGACGAGGCCGAGCTGGTGCACCTGCTGCACACGGGCATCGCGCACCCCGGGACGTTCGCGCTGCGCTACCCGCGCGGCGAGGGCGTCGGCGTGCCGCTGCCCGCCCGGGCGCGCACGCTGGCGATCGGCCGTGGCGAGGTGCTGCGGCAGGGCGAGCGCGTGGCGATCCTGGGCTACGGCTCGGGCGTCGGCGTCGGCCTGGACGCCGCCGCGGCGCTCCACGAGTCGGGGGTCGAGGCGACCGTCGCCGACGCCCGCTTCGCCAAGCCGATCGACGTCGAGCTGGTCCGCGACCTCGTCGCCCACCACGAGCTGCTCGTCACCGTCGAGGAGGGCGTCCTGCAGGGCGGCTTCGGCTCGGCGGTCTGGGAGGCCTGCGACGAGCACGGGATCGACCTGGGCTCGTGCCGCATCATGCGGGTCGGCATGCCCGACCGCTACGTCACGCACGGCACGCCCGCGCTCCTGCACGCCGAGGTCGGCTTCACCGGCCGCGACGTCGCCCGCCGCATCGCGGTGGCACTCGGCGTCGCGGACGTCGGCGTCGGCGCCTGACCGCGTCCCGCGCTCCCGCGCCCCCGCGCCTCGCGGCGGCGCGGGAGGCGGGCGGCGCGGCGGCAGCCGGTACGGTGTGGCTCCTTCCATGGCCAAGCTCCGTCTCGACACGCTCCTGCACGAGCGGGGGCTGTACCCCTCGCGGTCCGCGGCCGCGGCGGCGGTGCTCGCCGGCGCCGTCCGCCTGGGCGGGGCGAAGGTCAACCCGCACGCGCGGCCCCTCAAGCCCGGGCTGCAGGTGGACGACGACGTCGAGATCGAGACCGCGGAGCAGGCGCGCTACGTGTCGCGCGGCGGCGTGAAGCTCGAGAACGCCCTCGACGCCCTGGGCGTCGACGTCGCCGGCCGCCACGGGCTCGACGTCGGCGCGTCGACCGGCGGGTTCACGGACTGCCTGCTCCAGCGCGGCGCCGTCGCCGTCACCGCGCTCGACGTGGCCTACGGGGAGCTCGCGTGGTCCGTGCGGAGCGACGAGCGCGTCACGGTCATCGAGCGCCAGAACGCGCGCCAGATGACCCCGGAGCTGCTGCCCTACGCGCCCGACCTGGTCGTCGCCGACGTCTCGTTCATCTCGCTGACGAAGCTGCTGCCCGCCGTCCGCGGCGTGGTGGCCGACCGCTTCGACGCGCTGCTGATGGTCAAGCCCCAGTTCGAGCTCGGCCGCGGCCGCGTCGGCCGCGGCGGCGTCGTGCGCGACCCGGCGCTGCGGCGCGAGGCCGTGCGCACCGTCGCGGGCGCCGCGGCCGACGCCGGCTTCGCCGTCCTGGGCGCCGCGCCGTCCGGGCTGCCCGGGCCCAAGGGCAACCGCGAGACCTTCCTGCACCTCGCCGAGCCCGGGCGCGGCGGCACGGACGACCTGGACGCGCTCGCGCTCGCCGTCGAGCCGGGGGAGGACGCCTGATGGCCCCGCACGGCCGCCCGGCGCGCACCGCGTCGGTCCTGACGCACGGCTCGCCGGACCGGGCCTCGCGGGCGCTGCGGCTGCTCCTGCGCGTGGCGCGCGAGGAGGGCGTCGAGCTGTGGTTCGACGCGGAGGAGACCGAGAAGCACGGCGTCGAGCCGTCCGAAGGCGTCCTCGTCGGCCGGCCCTGGCGCTCCGACGCCGACCTCTGCGTCGTGCTGGGCGGCGACGGGACGATCCTGCGCGGCCTGCGCCGGCACCTGTGGACCGGCGTGCCCGTCTACGCGATCAACCTGGGCGAGATCGGGTTCCTGGCGACCGTGGAGCCGGAGGAGCAGGAGGAGGGGCTGCGCCGCGCCTTCGCCGGCAACTTCGAGGTCCTCGGCCTGCCGGCGCTCGAGGTGACGCTCGAGGACGGCCGCCGCTACTCCGCGATCAACGACGTCAGCGTCAACCGGCGCACGGGCGACCGCGTGGCCTCGCTGCGGTACCGGATCGCCGGCGAGGACGTGGGGCACGTGCGCTGCGACGGCCTGGTGCTCGCCACCCCGGCGGGCTCGACGGGCTACAACCTCGCCAACGGCGGACCGGTGCTGGCGTGGGGCGTGGAGGGCTACGCCGTCTCGTTCATCGCCCCGCACACCCTCTCGGCGCGCGTGCTGGTGGTCGCCCCGGACGACGAGCTGGCGCTCGACAACGACTCGACGTCGCCCGTCGAGATCAGCGTCGACGGGCGGCCGCGCGGCCATCTGGACCCCGACACGGCGCTGCGGGTGCACTACCGGCGCGACGCCGGGCTGCTCGCGCAGACCGCGGGCACGAGCTTCTACCGCCGCCTGCGGGAGAAGTTCGGCAAGCTCGCCGGCTGAGGTCGCGGCGGCGCGGGCGCGGCGCCACGCCCGCGCCGGGCTGTGCCGAACCGGTGCGGATCCCGTGCCGGCGGCGTGGCGCGGGGCGATCCGTCCTGCGCGGGTGCGAACCTGCGTTCGTGCTGCTCGAGCTGCGCGTCGAGAACCTGCTCCTCATCGAGCGGGCGGAACTGGACCTCGTTCCCGGCCTGAACGTCGTGACGGGGGAGACGGGCGCGGGCAAGACCGTGCTCGCGCACGCCCTCGACCTGCTCCTGGGGGCGAAGCCGCGCAGCGGGATCGTGCGCCCGGGCGCGTCCGAGGCGTGGGTCGAGGGGGTGTTCGCCCTGCAGGGCCGCGCCGATCTGGTGCCCGAGGAGCTCCGCGAGCGGATCCCGGCCGACGCCGACGAGCTGGTCCTCGCGCGCAAGGTGACGGCGGAGGGACGCTCGCGGGCGTTCATCGGCGGGCGCTCGGCGACCGCGGCGGACCTGCGGGAGCTGGGCGGCGCGCTCCTGGCCTTCCACGGCCAGCACGAGGCGCGGCGGCTGCTGTCCCCGGCGGCGCAGCTCGGCCTGCTCGACGCGTTCTGCGAGACGCGGAAGGCCGGCCACCTGGCCCGCCGCGACGCCCACGCGGCGGCGCACGCGGCCGAGCGCGACGCGCGCCGGCGGCTCGACGAGCTGCGCGACGCGGCCGGCGCCCGCGAGCGCGAGCTGGACCTGCTGCGCTTCGAGCTGCAGGAGATCGACGAGGTGGCGCCCACGGAGGGCGAGCGGGACGAGCTCGTCGCCGCCCGCGACCGCCTGCGGCACGTCGAGGCGCTGCGCGAGGCGACGTTCACGGCCAGCCAGGCGCTCGGGGCGGAGGAGGGCGCCGCCGGGGCGAGCCTCGCGGTCGGCGAGGCGGCGCTCGACGGCGTGACGGGGGTGGATCCCGCGCTCGACGCGCTCGCGGAGCGCCTGCGCTCGCTGCGCATCGAGGCCGACGACCTGGCGCTCGAGCTGGGCCGGCACCTCGACGGGCTGGACGCCGACCCCGCCGAGCTCGAGCGCGCCGAGGAGCGGCTGCAGGCGATCGGCCGGCTCGAGCGCAAGCACGGCGGGAGCGTCGCGGCGGTCCTCGCGCACGCGGACGCGTGCCGCGCGCGGCTGGCGGAGCTGGAGGACGTCGAGGGCGCGACCGCGTCCGCCGAGGCCGACCTGGCCGAGGCGCGCGCCCGGCGCGAGAAGCTCGCCGGGCAGCTCACGGCCGCCCGTGCGGCGGCGGCGCCGCACCTGGCGAAGGCGGTCGTCGCCCGCCTGGCGGACCTCGCCATGCCGGCCGCCCGCCTCGAGGTGCGCCTGGACGCGCGCGATCCCGGCCCGACGGGCAACGACCACTGCGAGCTCGTGCTCGCCCCGAACCCCGGCGTGCCCGCCGCCCCGGTGCGCGAGGCGGCGTCGGGCGGCGAGCTCTCCCGCGTGATGCTCGCGCTGCTGGCCGTCGCCGGCCACGGCACGGGGGCCACGCAGGTCTTCGACGAGATCGACTCGGGCGTCGGCGGCCAGACGGGGCGCGCCGTCGGCGAGCAGCTGCGCGCGCTCGGGCAGGACGGGCAGGTCCTCTGCATCACCCACCTGCCGCAGATCGCGGCGCTCGCGGACCGGCACTTCGCGATCGAGAAGGACACCGCGGTCGAGCCGGCCCGGACGGTCGTCCGCCGCCTCGACGACCCCGAGGTCGTGGGCGAGCTCGTGCGGATGCTCGGCGGCGAGGCGGGCGACGAGGGCGCCCGGCGGCACGCCGAGGAGCTGCGCAGCGCCGCCTAGCGGGCCGCACCGCCGCGCCCGGCCGGCGCGGCGGTGGCGGGTCGTCCGCCGTGGCACGCGCCGCCGGCCGGCGGCGCGGCGGGAATCAGCCCTGGGCGGGCTTCAGGTCGAGCGACGCGGAGTTGATGCACCAGCGCTGGCCGCCGGGACCCGGGCCGTCCGGGAAGACGTGGCCCAGGTGGCCGCCGCAGCTCGCGCACTTGCACTCGATGCGGACCATCCCGTACGAGCGGTCCTCGTGCAGCTCGACGGCGTTCGCCACGACGGGGTCGGTGAAGCTGGGCCAGCCGGTGCCCGAGTCGAACTTCGTGTCGCTCGAGAACAGCTCGGCCCCGCAGGCCGCGCAGCAGTACGTGCCGTCGTCCTTCGTGTTCCAGTACTTGCCGGAGAAGGGCGGCTCCGTGCCGCACTGCCGCAGGACGGCGTACTGCTCGGGGGTCAGGTCCTGCTGCCAGTCCGCGTCGGTCTTCACGCCGACGGCGGGCTCGGGGTTCTGGTGCTGGAGGGGGTCGGACACAGGGCGCTCCCGGGTCGGGGGTGGACCGCGGCCGCCCGCGGGGACGCGGGGGGCCACCACCGATGGTGCCACGTCCGGTCCCGGCGTCCGGCGGGAGCAGGGGATTCGCGTCCCGGCCCGTCGCCGCGGGATCCCGCCCGGGGCGACGTGTCGTCCCGCGCAGCCGCCGGCCGGCGTGCGCGGGCGCACGGGCGGCGTCCGCGCCACCCGGTACCTTCATCCGTGGCCCTTCGCGTTCCGGCGGCCCGCCGGGGCGCCCGTCGGGGCCGTCGCCCAGACACCGAGTGAGGACTCCGCGCGTGCCAGACCGTTCCCCGACCAAGTACGTGTTCGTCACGGGGGGCGTCGTCTCCTCGCTCGGGAAGGGCATCGCCGCCGCGTCGATCGGCCGGCTCCTCGTCGCCCGCGGCCTGACGGTCGCGCTGCAGAAGCTCGACCCGTACATCAACGTCGACCCGGGCACGATGTCGCCGTACCAGCACGGCGAGGTCTTCGTGACGGAGGACGGCGCCGAGACCGACCTCGACCTCGGCCACTACGAGCGGTTCACGAACACGAACACCTCGAAGGCCTCGAACGTCACCACCGGCGGCATCTACGACACCGTCATCCGGCGCGAGCGCCGCGGCGACTACCTGGGCGGCACCGTCCAGGTCGTCCCGCACATCACGAACGAGATCAAGAACCGGATCAAGCTCGCGGGCGAGTCGCGCGACGTCGACGTCGTCATCTGCGAGATCGGCGGCACGGTCGGCGACATCGAGTCGCTGCCGTTCCTGGAGGCGATCCGCCAGTTCCCCAGCGACGTCGGTCGCCGGAACTGCATGTACATCCACCTGACCCTCGTGCCGTACATCAAGCACGCGGGCGAGCTGAAGACGAAGCCGACGCAGCACTCCGTGAACGAGCTGCGCCGCATCGGCATCCAGCCCGACATGCTGCTCTGCCGCTCCGAGGCCGTCCTCAGCCGCGACATCCGGTCGAAGATCGCGCTCTTCACCGCTCTGCCCGACGACATGGTCATCTCGGCCAAGGATGTCTCGGACGTCTACGAGATCCCGATCTGGTACCGCGAGGAGCACGTCGACCAGCGCGTCCTCGAGCACTTCGGGATGGACGCCCCGGCGCCCGACATCAGCGACTGGGAGGAGGTCGTCCGCCGCGTGCGCTCGACGTCCGGCAGCACCCGGATCGCGATCGTCGGCAAGTACGTCAAGCTCGAGGACGCCTACAAGTCGGTCGTCGAGGCGCTCAAGCACGCCGGCGCGTGGGACGGCACCGACATCGAGATCGACTGGGTCGACTCGGAGCACCTGGAGACCGAGGAGGCGGCCCGCGACCGGCTGCGCGGCGCCGACGGCGTCCTCGTCCCCGGCGGCTTCGGCGGCCGCGGCATCGAGGGCAAGATCCTGGCCTGCAAGGTCGCCCGCGAGGAGCGCATCCCGTACCTGGGCATCTGCCTGGGCATGCAGATCGCGACCGCGGAGTTCGCCCGCCACGTGGCCGGCATGCCGGGCGCCAACTCCACCGAGTTCGACCCCGAGACGGAGTGGCCCGTCATCGACCTGCTGCCCGAGCAGAAGGAGGTCCGCGACCTCGGCGGCACGATGCGCCTGGGCTCGGACCCGATCAAGCTGCAGCCGGGCACCCGCATCCGCGAGCTCTACGGCGAGGAGACGATCTACGAGCGGCACCGCCATCGCTACGAGGTGTCGATCACGCTCCGCAAGAAGCTCGAGGGCGCCGGCCTGGTCGTCGGCGGGACCTCGCCCGACGGCCGCCTGGTCGAGGCGATCGAGCTGCCCGAGCACCCGTTCTTCGTGGCCGCGCAGGCGCACCCGGAGTTCAAGAGCCGGCCCGAGCGGCCCTCGCCGATCTTCCAGGGCTTCGTCGCCACGGCGCACCGCCGCGCCGCCGAGCGCGACGGCGCCGGCGCCACGCAGGACGGCGTCGCCGCACTGACGGACGCCCGGGCCTAGCGCGCCGGGATGACGCCGGACGGCGTCCCGACCCACCCGCCCGCGGCGACGGCCGCGGAGCGGGAGCGGCTCGCCGACCTGTTCGCGCGGCTCTGCGCCGCCGTCACGCCGACGGGCCGCGAACGGGCGGCGGCCGACGTCGCGCTCGACGTGCTGCGGTCCGTCGGCCTGGACGTCGACGAGGACGACGCCGCCACCGAGCTCGGCGGCGACGCCGGCAACCTGCTGTGCCGCATCCCCGGCGACCCCGCGACCGCGGCGGCGCACGAGCCGCTGCTGCTCTGCGCGCACCTGGACACCGTCCCGGTGGGGACGCGGATCGAGCCGACGCTCGACGACGAGGGCGTCTGGCGCGACGCCCTCGGCGGCGTGCTCGGCGCCGACAACAAGGCGACGGTCGCGGCGTTCCTGGTCGTCGCCGAGCGGCTGGCGCGCGACCCCGCGCCGATGGACGTCGAGCTGCTGCTCACGGTGGCCGAGGAGACGCAGCTGCAGGGGATCCAGGCGTTCGACCGCTCCCGGCTGCGGGCCGGCGTCGGCTTCGTCATCGACCACCCGTCGCCGCTCGGCGGCCTCGTCGCGGCCGCGCCGGGCCACGTTCGCTTCGAGGCGCGGTACCGGGGGCGCGCCGCCCACGCGGGCGTGGCGCCCGAGGACGGCCGCAGCGCGGTCCGGGCCGCGGCGCGCGGGATCGCCGCGCTGCCGCAGGGCCGGGTCGGCGACGGGGCCACGATCAACGTCGGCCACGTCCAGGGCGGCGAGCCGGTGACGAACGTCGTCCCCGACGCGTGCCTGGTGCTCGGCGAGCTCCGCGCGCTCGACGAGGCCGTCCTGGCGGACCTGGCCGGCACGGTCGAGGCGACGCTCCACGACGCGGCGCACGTCGCCGGCGAGTCCGTGGACCTGGACCTGGTCCTGGAGCGCCGCTTCGCGCCGTACCGTCACCGCGAGGCGTCCCCGGCCGTGCGGACGGCCCGCGCGGCGCTCGAGCGGATCGGCGCGACGCCGCGGCCGTTCGCCGACCACGGCGGCAGCGACGCCAACGTCCTCAACGCCCGCGGACTGCCGACGGTCAACCTGGCCGGCGGCAACGAGCGCGCCCACGAGCCCGGCGAGCGGATCGCCGCCGCCGACCTGGAGGCGACGCTCGAGCTGGTGCTCGCGCTGCTCGCCGAGCACGGCGCCGCCCCGCAGGCCTGAGCCGTCCGCGGGGGCGGCGGCAGGCTCGTCCGCGCCCACCGCGGGGCGGGCGGCACCCACGCCGGCGGGCGCCGGTCTGCAACCCTGGGGGCCCGTCGTCCCGACCCGAGGAGCCCCATGACCGATCCGTCGAGCACCCCCGAGCAGCGCCGCTTCGCGCTCGTCGACGAGACCGTGATCCACGAGGGCCGCGTGCTGACCCTCGTCGAGGACACGTTCCGCTTCGAGGACGGCGCCGAGGCCAAGCGCGAGATCGTCCGCACCACCGGCGCGGTCGGGATGCTCGTCCACGACGGCACCCACCTGCTGCTCACGCGCCAGCCGCGCGAGGCCATCGGCGACCCGGACTCGCTCGAGATCCCCGCCGGGCGCCTGGACAAGGACGGCGAGGCGCCGCTGGACACGGCCAAGCGCGAGCTGGCGGAGGAGGTGGGCTTCGCCGCCGCGCACTGGCAGCCGATCGTGCGCTTCCAGCCGTCCGTCGGGATCCTCTCCGAGACGGTCCACCTGTTCTGCGGCTGGGAGCTGTCGGCGGAGACGGCGGACTCCGGCGAGGACGAGCGCATCGAGCTCGTCCGCTGGCCCGTCGACGACCTGGACGGCGCGATCGCCGCCGTCAGCGACGCCAAGACCCTCATCGCGCTGCTCTGGGCGAAGGCCAACGGCCTGCCCGGCGTCTGACGGATCGCCGTCGCGCCGCGGCGGGCGGGCGGCAGACGGCCGCCCACCCGTCCCGCCTCGATCAGCGGACGCGCACGCGGACCGTCAGGCCCTCGGAGCGCAGCGTGTAGACGCCGCGCGTCAGGCGCCGCGTCGCCCGCAGCCGGCGGGCGGTGCCGCGCGCGTACGTGCGGCCCCCGCGGGTCAGGCGGATCGAGGCCGACCGGCTGACGCCCTGGACGGCGCAGCGGATCCGCGTCCGGCGCGCACCGACGACGCGGCAGGTCACGCGGGCGTCGCGCCCCCGCTCGCCGCGCTCGCCCTTGGGCCCGGCGACGCCGGCGGGGCCGGCCGCGCCGGCCGGCCCGGCGACGCCGGCCAGGCCCTGCTCGCCGCGGTCGCCCTTCTCGCCCTTCTCGCCCTGCGTCTCCGGGTCGCCCTTCGGGCCCTCGGGACCCTGCGGTCCGGGCACGCCGGTGCCGGGCTCGGTGGGGGTGCCGCCCGGGGCCTGCAGGTAGCGGGCGTTCCAGCCGGCCAGCTCGCCCGCGCGGTTGGTGATGATCGCGTCGACGCCCGCGGCGCGCATGGCGGACCACGACGTCGCGTCGTCCACGGTGTACGGCATGACCGCCACGCCCGCGGCGTTCAGCGCCGCGATGGCGTCCGGGCGGTCCTTGATGGCGCCCCAGCTGGGGTTGTACGCCACGGCGCCGTACTGCTTCGCCAGCGCGACGGGGTCGGCGTCCAGGGTGCTGCGCAGGATCGCGATCGGCAGGTCCGGGGCGATCTCGCGGGCGTACTCGAGCGTCGTCAGGTTGAAGCTCTGCAGGATCGTCCGGTCGAACATGCCGGCGTCGCGCACCTCCTGGATGTACCGCGCGACCTCGTCCTTCGTCTGCGTGCCCTTCACCTCGAGCAGCAGCTGCGCCGAGCCGCCCTTCACGGCCTGCAGCAGCGCCGTGTGCCGCGGCAGCGTCGTGCCCGCGAACGCGGGGGAGAACCACGACCCCGCGTCCAGGGCGTCCAGGACGCTGGAGTCCAGGTCGCGGACGCGCCCGGTGCCGTCGGTGGTGCGGTCGACCGTGTCGTCGTGCAGCACGTACGTGACGCCGTCCTTGCTGGAGTCGACGTCGATCTCGACCCAGTCCGCGCCGGCCTTGTCGCCCAGCACCATCGCCGGGATCGTGTTCTCCGGGGCGATCGCCGAGTAGCCGCGGTGCGCGACGACGCGCGGGACGGTCTTCTCGTCGTTGGGCAGGACGAGCGACGGCCGCGCGAGCCGGGTGACGCGGATGTCGTCGTACGAGACCGTGGCGTCCGTGAGCACGAGCCCGAGCCCTCCGTCGTCGCTGCGCTGCAGCGTCTTCGTGCGCTGCGTCTCCTTGCCGTCGAAGAACCACGTGGCCTCGTTGCCGTGGACCTCGATCGCGACCTTGACGTCCTTGCCGACGCCGGCGTCGGTCGGCGCGGGGGCCGTGTTCGGGACGACCCACTGGTTGTCGGCGGTGCGGCGGGCGAACTCCGTGCCGTTCGTCGCGGACGACTGCGAGCGCAGCGCGGCCTGCGACCACGGCGGGGTGCCGGCGGCCGGCATGTCGAGGGCGAGCGCCGTCCAGCGGCCGGCGTTCTTCACCGCCTCGAACCGGACGGTCGCCTCGATCCGGTAGTCGCGCAGGTGCGGGCCGAAGGTGATCCGGCCCAGGTCGGCGCCGCTCGTGCCGACGAGGCGACCGTCCTGCACCTTCCAGTCGCCGGCGACGGGCGTCCACCCGGCGGGCAGCGCGTCGCCCGAGAAGCTCTCGGACAGCACGACGTCGCCGGCGGGGACGTCGGCCGCGGGGGCGGCGGTGGGGACGGCCGCGCCGAGACCGGCGAGGACGGCGGCCGCGACGGCGGCCGACAGACGTGGGGACAGCAAGCGAGCTCCTGTGGTGTTCGGGGGAAGCGCGTCGGCGGCCGGGACGCCGCCGTCGCGGGGGCCGACGCTATGGCGCGTCCCCGCTCGCCATGTCGCCGCGCGGTGACCGCGCCGTGAACGTCCCGTGACCGCGCACCGCGCCTTGCAGGCGGCGCACGCCCCGTTGCACCGCGCAGGGACCGCCGCGCCCGGGCGCAATCCGCCCCACGTCCATGCAGCCACCCGCCGCGACCGCTCCGTCCCGCACCGCCGGGCTCGTCCTCGACTTCCTGGCGTACCTGGAGTTCGAGCGCGGCCTGTCCCGCAACACCCTCGACGCGTACCGCTCGGACCTGGCGCAGTACGCCGCCTTCCTCGCCGAGCGGGGCGTCGAGCCGCTGCAGGCGACCGGCGACGACATCACGGCGTTCCTCGACGGCCTGGCGGCCGGCGGCACGAACGCCGACGGCTCGGAGCGCCGGCCCGCGGCCGCGGCGACGATCCAGCGCAAGGCGGCGTGCCTGCGCAGCTTCTACCGCCACGTGCGCCGCGAGGGGCTGCTCGAGGCCGACCCGACCACCGACGTGCGCGGCCCGCGCAAGCGCGAGCAGCTGCCGAAGGTCCTGACGCGGGCCGAGGTCGCCAAGCTGCTGGCGATGCCCGGCCGCGACGGTCACGTCGACCCGATCGTGCTGCGGGACCGCGCGATCCTCGAGCTCATGTACGCCTGCGGCCTGCGCGCGAGCGAGGCGACGGGCCTGGACGTCGGCGACGTCGACCTGCAGGACGCCATGCTCCGCGCCCGCGGCAAGGGCAGCAAGGAGCGCATGGTGCCGATCGGCCGCCGGGCGATCGACGCGGTCACCCGCTACGTCCGCGACGCCCGCGGCGAGCTCGTCGGCGGCGGCGTGGAGCGCGCGCTGTTCGTCAACGCCCGCGGCGGCCGCCTGAGCCGGCAGGGCCTGTACAAGATCGTCCAGCGCCACGCGAAGAGCGCCGGGCTCGAGGACCGGATGAGCCCGCACACGCTGCGGCACTCCTTCGCGACCCACCTGCTCGCGGGCGGCTGCGACCTGCGTACGCTGCAGGAGATGCTCGGCCACGCGGACATCGCCACGACGCAGATGTACACGCACCTGTCGGCGCAGCGGCTGCAGGACGTCTACCGCGACGCGCACCCCCGCGCGCGCCACGCCTAGCGCCGTGCCCCGCCGGGCGTTCGTCCTCGTCCTCGACGCCTGCGGCGTGGGGGCGCTGCCGGACGCCGGCGACTACGGGGACGAGGGCGCCGACACCCTCGGGCACCTCGCGCAGCTCGTCGGCGGGCTCGACCTGCCGGCGCTCGGCGGGCTCGGGCTGGGCGCCATCGCTCCGATCGCCGGCGTGCCGCCCGCCGCCCGGCCCGCGATCCACGGCCGCCTCGACGCCCTCGGCCCCGGCAAGGACTCCATCGTCGGGCACTGGGGCCTGATGGGCGTCGCGGCGCCGGGCGCGCTGCCGACGTGGCCGGCCGGGGTGGGGGAGGACGAGCGCCGCGCGATGGGCGAGCTCGCCGGCACGCCGCTGCTCTCCGGCGCCACGAGCGACGGGCTCGACGCGCTGGCGACCTGGGGGGCGGAGCACCTGCGCACCGGTCACCCGATCCTCTACACCTCGGCCGTCGACTCCGTCCTGCAGCTCGCCGCGCACGAGCGGCACTGGCCGGTCCCGGCGCTGCACGACCTGGCCGTGCGCCTGCACGCGGCGCTGCCGGCCGACCGTCGTCCGGCGCGGATCATCGCCCGGCCGTTCGTCGGCGAGCCCGGCGCGTTCGTCCGCATCCCGGGCCGCAAGGACGTCGCGATGGCCCCGCCGGCCCAGTCGTACCTCGACGCGCTGCAGGACCGCGGCGTCCCGGTGCACGGCGTCGGCAAGGTCGTCGACGTCTTCGCGGGCCGCGGGTTCGACGTCGTCCACCCGGCGACGACGAACGCCGAGGCGCTCGCCGCCACGGAGACGCTCCTGGACGGCATGGACCGCGGGCTGGCGTTCGTCAATCTCGTCGAGACGGACGACCGCTTCGGGCACCGGAAGGACACCGCCGGGTTCCACGGGGCGCTCCGGGCCATCGACGCCGCGGTCGGGGGCTGGCTGCCGCGGCTGGGCCCCGACGACCTGCTCGTCCTGACGGCCGACCACGGCGTCGACCCGGCGGCGCCGCACCCGTTCCACACCCGGGAGTACGCGCCGCTCCTGGCGCACGTCCGCGGACCCGACGGGCGGCCGCTGAGCGGGCGTCGCGACGGGACGCTGGCGGACGTCGGCGCGTCCGCCCTGGCGTGGCTGACGGGCGCGTCGCCGGGACCGCTGCCGGGCCGCTCCTTCGTGCCCTAACGTCGGAGGGGATGCCCGAGCTGCCCGAGGTCGAGACCGTCACCCGCCAGCTCGCGCCGCACCTCGAGGGTCGCCGCCTGGACCGCGTGCGGATCCTCGATCCGCGCTGGTGCGTCCCCGACGACGCCGAGGCGACGGAGGAGGCGCTGGCCGGCCGCACGATCACGCGCCTCGAGCGGCGCGGCAAGCACCTCGTGTGGCGGACGGACGGCGGCACGCTGCTGCTGCACCTGCGGATGACGGGGACGCTGCTCGTCGGCGCGTCGCCCGACGTCCCGTACCAGCGCGTCGTGTTGACGCTCGACGACGGGACGGTCGTGCGCTTCTGCGACCCGCGCCGGTTCGGCACGGGCCGCTGGTTCGCCGCCGACGGGGACGCGGACGCGCACCTGGACGCGCGCCTGGGGCCCGAGCCGCTCGGCGACGCGTTCGACGGCGCGGCGCTGCACGCCGCGGTGGTCGGCCGCCGCGCGCCGATCAAGGCGCTGCTGCTCGACCAGACGGTCGTCGCGGGCGTGGGCAACATCTACGCGGACGAGGCGCTCTTCCACGCCCGGATCCACCCGCTCCGTCCGGGGGCGCAGCTGACGCGGCGGCAGTGCGACGCGCTCGCCGCCGGGGTCAAGCGGGCGCTGAACGACGGCCTGGCGTCCGGGGGCGCGACGATCGACGACTTCCGCCACGTCGACGGGTTCGAGGGCTGGTTCCAGCTCGACTTCCGCGTGCACCGGCGGGCCGGCGAGCCGTGCCCGGAGTGCGGCGCGGCGGTGGTCAAGCGGACGGTGGCCGGCCGCGGGACGTACTCCTGCGACCGCTGCCAGACCCGCCCGCGCGTCCGGCGGGCGGGGCGGACGGTGGCGCGCTAGGCGCCGACCATCTCGGCCAGGCGGCCGGACTTGTCCGCGGCGGAGAGCTCGTCGAAGCCGCCGACGAGCTGCTCGTCGATGAGGATCTGCGGGAAGGTCATCATCCCCGTCTTCTGCGCCAGCTCGGCGCGGGTCTCGGGGTCGCGGCCCAGGTTGATCTCCTCGTAGTCCAGGCCGCGGGCGTCGAGGAGGGCCTTCGCGCGGACGCAGAAGGGGCAGGCGTTCGTGGTGTAGACCGTGATCGAACTCATGACTTCACAAAGTATAGTTAGGCGGTGGCCGGAACGCGAGTGAGCACGGAGGCCGTGGTGCTGCGGTCGATGCGCTACGGCGAGGCCGACCGGATCCTGCACGCCATCACGCCCGAGCTGGGCCGGATCGGCGCGATCGCCCGCGGCGCGCGGCGGCCGAAGAGCAAGCTCGGCGGCCGCCTGGAGCCGCTCGCGGTCGTCCGGGTCGAGCTGCTGCGCGGGCGCAGCGACCTGATGACCGTGGTCGGGGCGGACACCGTCGTCGTCCACCACCGGATCCTGACGAGCCATGCGGCGCTCACCCACGCTCAGCGCGCGTGCCACGTCGTCGACCGCACGTGCGTGCCCGACGAGCCGTCGGAGCGCGTCCACGGCCTGCTGCGCACCCTGCTCGCGGTGCTCGACGCCCGCCCGGAGCGGGCGACGGAGGGGCTGCAGCTGGCCTTCCGGCTGAAGCTCCTCTACGCGCTCGGGCTGCAGCCGGCCCTGGGCTCGTGCGTGCGCTGCGGCCGCGCCGAGGACCTCGTCGGGTTCGACGCGGCCCAGGGCGGCGTGGTCTGCGCCAGCTGCCAGGGCGACGCGCCGACGGTCGAGCCGGCCGCCCTGGCGTTCATGGTCGCGGCGCTCGGCGCCCCGCTGGCCGACGCGCCCGACCTCGGCGAGCGGCCGGCCCGCCAGGTGCACCGCGCGATCGAGGCGCTCGCGCACCACCACCTGGGCGTCGACCTGCGTGCCCGCGACGCCGCATGACCCCGTGGGCGCCGCGCGTCCCCGCGCACCGCGGGACGCCCGCCGCGGGTGCCAGAATCGGGAGCGGATGAGCGTCGTGCCGCAGACCGCCACCTCCGGGGAGCCCCACGCGCGGCGGCGCGCGTTCGAGGACGCGTTCCTCGACCCGCGCGCGGCGCGCACCTGGCCGCCCCGGCGCGCGGTGGACGAGCCCGACGACCCGCTCCGCACGCCGCTGCAGCGCGACCGGGACCGCGTCGTCCACTCGAAGGCGTTCCGGCGCCTGAAGCACAAGACGCAGGTCTTCCTGGCGCCCGAGGGCGACCACTACCGCACCCGCCTGACGCACACGCTCGAGGTCACGGGCATCGCCCGCACGGTCGCGCGGGCCCTCGACCTGAACGAGGACCTCGTCGAGGCGATCGGCCTGGCGCACGACCTGGGCCACGCGCCGTTCGGGCACATCGGCGAGGAGGCGCTCGACGCCTGCCTGCGCCCGCACGGCCGCGGCTTCCGCCACTGGGAGCACTCCGTCCGGATCATCACGGTGCTCGAGGACGCGCCGAGCGCCGTCCGCGAGCGCGGCGGCCGGGCGCTCAACCTGTGCGGGAACGTCGTCGACGGCGTCGCCGGGCACTCGGGCCGCTCCCCGATGCCGGCCACCCTCGAGGGCCGGATCGTCCGGATCGTCGACCGCATCGCGTACCTCAACCACGACATCGACGACGCGATCCGCGCCGGCGTGCTGCGCGAGGCCGACCTGCCCGCCGGGCCGATCTCGGTGCTCGGGGCCACGCCGTCGCGGCGCATCGACCGGCTCGTCGGCGACCTCGTCGCGACGTCCCGCGAGGCCGGCGACATCCGCCAGGGGGGCGAGGCCGGCGAGGCGATGGACGCCCTGCGCACCTGGATGTTCGAGCACGTCTACCTGGCGCCGGCGGCCGAGGCGGAGCACCGCAAGGCCCACGAGCTGGTGCGCACGCTCTTCGAGCACCACCTCGAGACCGCCAGTGCCGAGCAGGAGCAGGGGGACGGCGTCGCCCGGCTGCCGCTCGCGATCGCCGACGGCGGCTGGGACCAGTACCACGTGCAGCGCGAGCCGGATCCCGACGCCGACGCCCTGCAGCGCGCGACGGACTGGGTCGCGGGCATGACCGACCGCTACGCCCTGCGCGCCTACGCCGACCTCGTCGTGCCGCGCGTGCACGCGGGGTAGGGGAGGGAGGACCGGCCATCGCCCGCTTCGCCGACGAGGACGTCGAGCGCGTCAAGGACGCGACGGACTTCGTCGCCCTCGTCGAGCAGCGCACCGAGCTGCGGCGCGCCGGCGTCGGCCGGATGATGGGGCTCTGCCCGTTCCACGACGAGCGAACGCCCAGCTTCTCGGTCAACGTCGACGACAAGCTCTTCCACTGCTTCGGCTGCGGCGAGGGCGGCGACCTGATCCGCTTCGTCGAGCTGACGGAGGGCGTCGACTTCCCCGAGGCCGTGCAGCTGCTGGCGGACCGCGCCGGCATCGAGCTGCGCGACCGCGAGGAGGATCCGCAGGCGGCCGAGCGCAAGCGGCGCGAGAAGCGGCTGCTCGAGCTGCTCGACCGCACGAACCGCTTCTTCGAGCGCCAGCTGTGGGACGCGTCCGAGGCCCAGGTCGCGCGCGACGAGCTGCGCCGCCGCGGCCTGGATCCCGAGCTGCTGCGCGCGTTCCGCGTCGGCTACGCGCCCAGCGCGTGGGACCGGGTGCTCGTCGGGTCGCGGCACGCCGGGTACACCGAGGACGAGATGGTCGCCGCGGGCGTCGTCATGCGGGCCCGCGACAAGCGCTCCGGGGCGGAGTCCGGGCGGCTGTACGACCGCTTCCGTCGGCGCATCACGTTCCCGCTGGCGGACCGCCGCGGCCGGATCCTGGGCTTCGGCGCCCGCGCGATCGGCGCGGACCAGAAGCCGAAGTACGTCAACTCCTCCGACGGCCCGGTCTACCACAAGGGGCGTCACCTGTTCGCGGCGCACCTGGCGCGCAAGGAGGCCGCCCGCACCGGCCAGGTGATCCTGTGCGAGGGCTACACCGACGTGATCGCGCTGCACCAGGCGGGCCTGACGAACGCGGTCGGCCTGATGGGCACGGCGCTCACGCCCGACCAGGTGCGCGGCCTGGGCCAGCTGGCCCCGACCGTCGTGCTGGCGTTGGACAGCGACCGCGCCGGCCGCGGCGCGATGCTCCGCGCCGCCGAGCTCGCGAAGGGCAGCGGGCTGGAGCTGCGCGTCGTCCTCCTGAGCGACGGGATGGACCCGGCCGACCTGCTGGTCAAGCGCGGCACGGACGCCATCCGGCACGCGTTCGCCGACCCGATGGCCTTCGGCCGCTTCCACGTGCGGCACGTCCTCGACGAGGCCGACCTGAGCCACGCCGAGGGCAAGGACCGGGCGATCGCCGAGCTGCGGCCCGTCTTCGCGGGTCTGCCGCCCGGGGTGCTGCGGATGGAGCTGATGGCCGAGGCGGCGGGGCGCCTGCGCCTGGACGCCACCGTCCTGGGCTCGCTCGTCGACCACGGCCCGACCGCGGCCCCGGCGCCGACCGCGCCGCGCGCCGCGGGCGGTCGCACCGCCGGGCCGGGTCGCGGCGGCGGACGCCAGGGTGGCGGACCGGCGGGCGGTGCCGGCCCCGGGCGTCCGGCCGGCGGCGGCTGGGCCCGCTCGGCGCCGTCCGCGCCGCCGGCCGCGGCACCCGTCGTCGTCCCCGGCGCGGGCGGGATGGAGGACGTCGCGCGCGCCGAGCTGTCGTTCCTGGCGGAGTGCTGGGCGGCCGGCCCCGAGGCCGCGCCGCTGCTGACGGACGAGCGCCTGGCGACGCTGATGGCGGGCGACGCCCACCGGGCGGCGGCGCGGGCGCTGCGGGACGGCCTGGCGGCGGAGCGGGCGCCGGCGCCGCCGGACGACTCCTCGCGCCTGGTGCTCGACCTCGTCGGCCGGATGGCCGGGCGCATCCAGCACCCGTCGTGCGCCGCCGCCGAGCTGGCCGGCCTGCGGCTCGAGCTCGGCGTGCTCGTCGAGGCCCAGCGGTCGGGGCGGCCGGTGCCGGGCGTCGCGTCGCCCCACGACCTGGCGCTGCGCCGCATCGAGCTGCAGCGCCGGATCGACCGCGGCGTGGGCGAGCTGCTGAAGAGCCCGCGGCGCGGCGCGCGCAGCTAGCGCCGGGCGGGGCCGTCGTCCAGGTCGACGCCCTGCTCGACGGTCAGCTCCCACCCGTGGTCGGACGCCTGCTCGGTCAGGTCGGAGACGAACGTCGTGATGCGCTCGTAGGCCCAGGTCGCCGACTCGGTGGAGGCGGCGGCGTCGTCCGACGTCGGGTCGGGGGAGAGGGACCAGCGGAACGTCAGCTTGCGGGTGCTCATGGCGCCCACCGTACCCGCCGCGGCCGCGCCGCACGCGCCGGCGCACGCCGCTCGGGCGGGGCGGCCCGAGAACGACGAAAGCCCAGTCGACGACTGGGCTTCGGTTCAGGCTCCGGGGGTGGGACTCGAACCCACAACCCTTCGATTAACAGTCGAATGCTCTGCCATTGAGCTACCCCGGAACGCGCTTCGCGGATGGTACGGCATCTTCGCGACGGAGGCGTCCTCGGAGGGCCTTGAGACGGAGATCCGTCCGCTTCGAGGCGATCCGGCGGCCCGCCGCGGGGTCAGCGCGCGAACGTCTCGAGCAGCGGCGCGGACCGCGCGGCGCCGTCGCCGCGCGCGACCCAGGCGGCGATCTCGCGGGCGCGCGCCGCGTACGACGGGTCGTGCACGGCGGTCAGGACGGCGGCCCGCAGCGTCCGCGGCGTGACGAGCCGGCGCGGCAGCCGCAGACCGGCGCCCGACCACGCCAGCCGGGCGGCGTTCTCGAACATGTCGCCGGCCGCCGGCACGGCCACCACGGGGCGTCCGGCGCCGAGGGCGCGCAGCAGGGTGCCGTGGCCGGCGTGGCAGACGACGACGTCCGCGGCGGGCATCACCTGCGAGTACGACATCCAGGGCACGAGGAGGGCGTTCGCGGGGACGTCGAGCGCGCGCGTCGCGGCCGGCGAGGTCGGGGAGGTGCGGTTGCGGGCGGCGAGGACGCGCACGGGCGCGTCGGCCAGGCCCGCGAGCGCGGCCGCCACGAGCGACCCGTCGGGATCCTGCACCGTCGAGGGGGCGACGACGACGAGCGGCGCGTCGCCGGGCGGCAGCGGGACCGGCTCGGCCGGTGGCTCCCAGACGAACGGGCCGACGACGTGCGTGCTCGGCAGCGGCACCGTCCGCGGGTAGGCGAGCTGCGGGACGGACCCGACGAGCGCCAGGTCGGCGCTGATCCCGCCGTGGTGGCGCCCGACGGGCGGCAGGCCGACCTCGGCGCGCACGTCGTCGAGCTCGCGCTGCCCCAGGTCCAGCGAGCGGTCGACGAGCGTGCCGATCCGCTCCCACAGCCGCCGCCCCGCACCGGTGCGCGGCGGCCGCGCGCCGGACGAGAACGGGGGCCAGCCGCGCTCGGTCCGCGGGTCGATGTGGGGGATCAGCGTCGCGACCGGCACCCCGGCCCGCTCGCCCGCCAGCGCCGGACCGAGCGTCAGGATGTCGTGCACGACCGCGTCCGGCCGCACGTCGGCGACGAGCGGCACGGTGTCGAGCGCCGCGCGGCGCACCGCCTCGTACGGCTTCAGCGGCGCCTCGCCGCGCTGCGGGAAGGTCTTGTACTCCGGCGCCGCGGCGAAGCGCATGCCGCCGGCCTCCACGTCGCCGCGCCAGCGGTCCCACGTCTGCACCCACACCTCGTGCCCCCGGCCGGCCAGGTGCCGGCCGAGGGAGAGGATCGGGAACGCGTGGCCGGGGTCGCCGAAGGCGCCGAGGAGGAAGCGGCTCACACCGCCTCGGCGGCGGCGGCGAGCTCGCGCAGCTGGGCGATGCGCCCGTCGCGAGTGGTCGTCGCCGGGGTGACGATGAGCGTGTCGACGCCGGCCGCCTCGTACGCGCGCAGGCGCTCCGTCACGTGCTCGCGGGTGCCGACGAGGTTGATGGCGTCGAGCAGCTCGTGCGGGATCGCGCCCATCGCCTCGAGCTTCTTGCCCTCGAGGAAGAGATCCTGGATCTCCTTCGCGGCGTCCTGGAACCCGTAGCGCGACACCGCCGCGTTGTAGAAGTTCTTCTCGCGCGAGCCCATGCCGCCGATGTACAGCGCCGCGGCGCCGCGCATCATGCCCTCGGCGGACCCGTCGGGGTCGTCGCCGATGTGGAAGTTGGTGCTCGGGCACACCGCGACGTCCTCGCGGCGGCGGCCGGCCTTCTCGATGCCCTCCCACAGCGAGCCGAGCGCGACGTCGGCGTGCTCGGGCGAGAACATCATCGGCAGCAGCCCGTCGCCGATCTCGCCGACCAGGCGGGTGTTGTTCGGGCCGATCGCGGCGATGTAGACCGGGATCTGCTCCTGGACGGGGGCGATCGTCAGCTTCAGCGCCTTGCCGGGGCCGTCGGGCAGCGGCAGGTCGATCGTCTCGCCGTGGTACTCCAGGCGCTCGCGGGCCAGCGCCTTGCGGACGACCTCGACGTACTCCCGCGTGCGCTTGAGCTGCCTGCCGAACCGCTGGCCGTGCCAGCCCTCCGCCACCTGCGGGCCGGAGGTACCGAGGCCGAGGATGAAGCGGCCGCCGGAGAGGTTGTCCAGGGTGGCCGCGGTCATCGCCGTCATGGCCGGGGTGCGCGCCGGGATCTGCATGATCGCCGAGCCGATGCGGATCTTCTCCGTCTGGCCCGCGATCCAGCCGAGGATCGTCACGGCGTCCGAGCCGTACGCCTCCGCCGCGAAGACGGAGTCGTAGCCGAGCCGCTCGGCCTCCTGGACGATGTCGAGCTGGTCCTGGGCGGTCAGGCCGAGGCCCCAGTAGCCGAGTTGGATGCCGAGCTTCATCTGCAATCTCCCGTTCAGCGGCGGTGGGCCGTTGCTTCTCCTCCGGACGACTCCTACCGTGGGTCGGCGTCGCCGCCGCGCACTCTACGGGAGCGCGCGGGCCCCGACCCGATCGCCGCCATGCCCCGCCGCCGCACCGTCATCCAGGACCTTCGCCGCGCCGTCGACGGGCTGCCGCTGCCCACCCGCGAGGCGATGCTCGAGGGCGTGCGCGCCGAGACGATCATCGTCGGCGCGTACACCGACCGCCGCGGGGGCGTCTGCCCGATGCTCGCGGCGCACCGCCACGGCGGCCGGACGAGCTTCCTGGCCTTCGCCCGCACCTGGGACCGCTTCACCCGGGCCCCCAAGCGGGGATCGCGCCCCGCGACGCCGCGCGAGCTGCGGATCCTGGAGCGGCACCTCGTCGCGTCGATCGCGGCCGAGCGCGCGGGGGACGAGGAGCTGCCGCTCGCCGCGGCGATCGCCGACCACCGGCGCCTCGTCGCCGCCCGGCCGCGCGTCGCGCCGCCCGAGGCCGCGCCCGTGCCGGCGCGCCGTCGCCCGCGGCTGCGGCACCGGCTGCCGGCGTGGATGCGCCCGCTGCGCTCCGTGGCCGAGTACGAGGCCGCGATGGCGGACGCGGACGCCGGCGTGCGGCTGGGCCTGGTCGGCGACACCGCGGGGCCGGCCGACGGGGCGCCCGGCGCGTCGGCTAGGCGCGCTGCGCTGCGCGGTTGACCGCGTAGCGAGGCGGCACGGCGCAACCGAGACGAACCCGACGCCGCGACCCCGTCCCGGCCCCACGGCGCGCCTAGCGGGCTAGCCGGCGTCGGTGTACCGCCGACGCCGGGAACGTGATCGCCTAGAACGAGACCGTGAAGTCGACGTTCTCGATGAGCTGCCCGATGTCGCCCGACGGTGCGGTGTCCGAGATGAGCGCGAGGCTCGCGAACCACGCGCCGCCGCACCAGATCGTCGAGCCGCCGATCGGAAGCGACGCGTCACGCGGCGTGAAGGCCGCCGACCAGGCGGCACCGGACCCGTCGAGGTCGCGGACCACGAAGCGCGCGCACGTCGAGGAGCTCGACGAGCGCAGCTGCGACACGTAGATGCGGTAGTGGTAGCCAGCAGGGGCTGCGGCACGCGCCGCCGTGGTGACGGTGAAGGCGTCGGTGATTCGGATCGTCCCGGGGGTGACGGACAGAGGCACCTGGGGGGCGGGAGCGGGCGCCGGGGCGGGCGCCGCGGCGGGCGCGGGCACGGGCGGCGCGGGCGCGGGCGCGGGGGCAGGGGCAGTTGTCGGTGCCGGAGCGCTCGGCCCCCGCAGGCCCGCGTCGCACTTCTTCTTCGCGGCACGGGCCTTCGACAGCCGCTTCTTTGCCGCGGTCCGGGCCTTCGTCGTCTTCGCCTTCTTGAGCTGCTTCTTGGCGATGGCGATGGCGCTCGCCTGCTTGGCGCAGGGCGCCGGGGCGGCATCTGCGGGCGGGAGAGGCATCACTGCCGAACCGGCCGCGAGGCCGCCGGCGACGAGAACCGCTGTGAGCGTGCGTGGAAGAGTCACCCATTACCTAACGGCGTACGCCTCGTCCTCCTTGAGCCCGCTAGAACGGACGGCCATGCGAGAAGAGGCTGCAGGTCGTCCCCCGCACGCGGACGACGAGTCGGGAAGACGTCGGCTCGTGGTCTCGGAAGCTCGACGGCGTCCGAGACGCCGGCCCGCCGCATCGGTACGACCCGCGCCGGTCCGACGACACCGACCCGACCGCATCGGCGGAGCGTGCGTTGGCACCCTGTTGCCGCGCGGCCCTCCCACGGCAGACCTCGGAGCGGCGCGTGCGAAACGGTTGTCCGGCGGGTGCAGGGCCTCGCGACGAGTGGGCCGACCGGGATTCGAACCCGGATCGGACGAATTATGAGTTCGCGGCTCTAACCGTTGAGCTATCGGCCCGGGGCGCCGCGGGGCGCCACGCGGAAGGGTGCCAGAGCGCCCGGCCCGGGGGCGTCGTGGACGAGATGGCGAGACTCGCGGGAAGGAACGCGCGGCACGGGGACGAACACCTCACCGCCCATGAAGCGCACGGCCTCCTCTTCCACGACTGCACTCGCGCCCATCGTCGACCACCAGACGCTCACGGAGTACATCCAGTCGCGCTTCGACGAGTTCTCCCGGTCGCAGAAGGACGTCGCGCAGTACATCGTCGACCACCTGGACGAGGTGGCCTTCCAGACGGCCGAGGAGCTCGCGCGGCGCGCGAACACCTCGAGCTCGACGGTGGTCCGCTTCAGCCAGGCGCTCGGCTTCCACGGCTTCCCCGACCTGCAGGACGCCGCCCGCGACGAGTACCGCCGGCGCGTCGAGGCCCGCGGCGCCGCGACCGGCGGCGGCGACGCCGAGCCGCTCTTCGGGCTGGACCAGAGCCCGGGCGAGGCGTCGATCGCCGCCGACCACCTGGCCGTCGAGGAGACCGCCCGCCGGCTCTCCCGCAGCACGCTCGACGCGGCGGTCGCCGAGATCTCGAAGGCCGACCGCGTGATCATCGTCGCGGCCGACCAGGTGGCGTACTTCGGCACGTACTTCCGCCACCTGCTCATGCTGCTCGGGATCCCGACGGACATCGTGGCCAGCCACGCCCAGGAGGGCCGGGCCCGTCTGGCGCGCCTGGACGAGAACGCGGTGCTCGTCGGCATCACCGCCGGCCGCGCGCACCCCCTCGTCGTCCGCTCGCTCCAGCTCGCCCGGCACCGCCGCGCGTCGACGATCGCCATCACCGACGCGACGCTCTCCGACGCCGCGAAGCTCGCGCAGCACAGCCTCTTCTACTCGAGCAACTCCCCGTCCTTCGTGCGCTCGCACGTCGCGCTGCTCTCGCTGCTGCAGGCGATGGCGCAGGGCGTCTACGCGAACGACGGCGCCCGCGCGGACCGCATCCGCGCCTACCGCCTGAAGTAGCCCGCGGGCCCGCGCGTGCCCGCCGAGGGCCGCGCGCGTCCCGCGCCGCGCGGCGCGATCCGACGACGCGCGGCCGGGGCGGCCGTCAGCCGACGGCCGTCCAGCGCTCGACCTCGCCGTCCCGGCGCGCGATCGCGCCGCCCTCGCGCGCGAGCAGGTCCAGGTGCCCGAGCACCTCGGACACGCAGAGCAGCGGCTGCCGCAGCGCGGTGTCGCCCCACATCTCGCGCGCCACCGCGAACGCCGTCGAGCCCTCCGGGGCCAGCAGCCCCGCGACCCGCCGCCAGCGCCGCTCGTGCCCCCGCAGGCGCTCCGCGACGAGCGCCGGCGCGTCGTCGACCGCCGCGCCGTGCCCGCCCAGGACCACCGCGGGCGCCTCGGCCGCCGTCGCCCGCAGCCCGGCGACGTACCCCGGCAGCGACGCCACCCGGTCGTCAGCGCCGGGGTCGGGGCCGGCGCCGGGCGCCAGCCGCGTCGGCGCGCACGCCATCAGGGGGTTGGACGACACCCGGGCGAGCAGGTGGTCGCCGCCCAGCACGATGCCGTCGGCGCGATCGACGTAGAGCGTGTCGGTCTGGGAGTGCCCGGGGCGCAGCACGAGCTCCCACGTGCGGCCGCCCAGCGCGACGGTTCCGCCCGAGGGCAGGGCGTGGTCGACGGCAAGCGGCTCGCCGGCCCACGCGCGTTGCTGGCGCTGCGGCCCCGACAGCGCGACCGCCAGGTCGCGCGGCACCCCGTGGCGGACCAGGACGGACACGAGGAACGCCGTCTCGCGCTCGCCGTGGCCGTGCGGGTCGGCCAGGCGCCCGGCAAGCGCGTCGATCGCGACGGTCTCCGCGCCCGAGCGGGCCGCGACGACGCTGCCCAGGCCCACGTGGTCGGCGTGCTCGTGGGTGAACGCGACGCGCTCCAGGTCGGCGACGCGCAGGCCGTGGGCGGCCAGGCCGTCCTCGAGCGCGACGAGCGCGGCGGCGCTGGCGGGCCCCGCGTCGACGAGGGTCAGCGGGTCGCCCAGCAGCAGCCACGCCGTCACCGGGCCCACCGGGAACGGCGTGGGGAGCGGGATGGGATGGATCCCGAGCGCGGCCGCCGCGGGGTGGCCGGGCCCGGGAGCGGGGGAGAGCGTGATCAGCCCCGGATCAGGCCGAGGACCTCGTCGCGCCGGCGCTCCATGTCCTCCACGGACACCAGGGACTCCAGGCACAGGCGCAGCAGCGGCTCGGTGTTGGACTTGCGCACGTTGAAGTGCCAGTCCTCGTAGTCCACCGACACGCCGTCGACGTGGGTGATGGTCGCGTCCGTCGCGCCGTAGCGCTCCTCGATCTCGGCCATCTTCGCGTCGGCGTCCTCGACGGTCGAGTTGATCTCGCCCGAGATGAAGTACTTCTGGTGGAAGCGGCCGACGAGCTCGGACAGCCGCTTGCCGGACTCCGAGAGCAGCTCCAGGATCAGCAGCGCGGGCAGCGTGCCCGAGTCGGCGTTGGAGAACCTCTCGAAGTAGTAGTGGCCCGAGACCTCGCCGCCGAAGATCGCGCCCTCCTTCGGCATGCGGCTCTTGAAGAACGCGTGGCCCACGCGGTTGATCAGCGCGGTGCCGCCGGCGGCCTCGACGGTGTCGGCGACGGCGCGCGAGGCGCGGCAGTCGTAGAGGATCGTCGACCCGGGCTGCTTCTCGAGCAGCGCCTCGGCGAGCAGCGCGGTGAGGAAGTCCCCGTCGACGAACCGGCCCTCGTCGTCGATGAAGAAGCAGCGGTCCGCGTCGCCGTCCCACGCGATGCCCAGGTCGGCGCCGGTCTCGCGCACCTTGTCGATGATGAACTCGCGGTTCTCGGGCAGGAGCGGGTTGGGCTCGTGGTCGGGGAACTCGCCGTTCGGCGTCCAGTACGTCTCGACGACGTCGAGCCCGAGGTGGCGCAGGATCGGGCCGACCATCGGGCCGGCCATGCCGTTGCCGCCGTCGACGACGACCTTCAGCGGCTTGATCTTCGCCGGGTCGATGAACTCGAGCGCGGCCTGCTGGAACGCGTCGTAGACGTCCTCGTGGGTGACGGTGCCGGGGGTGCTCGACGCGGGGTCGCCGAGATCGCCGAGGACGAGGTCGCGGATCTCGCCGATGCCGCGGTCGCCGGACAGCGCCAGGGCGCCCTTCTCGACGAGCTTCGCGCCCGTGTACGCCTTCGGGTTGTGCGAGGCGGTGCACATCAGGCCGCCGTCCAGCCCGCGCGAGCCGACGGTCCAGTAGAGCATCTCGGTGCCGACCTGCCCGAGGTCCAGGACCGTCGCGCCCTCGAGCACGATGCCGTCGCGGTAGGCCGCGAGCAGCTCGGGCGCGGAGAGCCGCATGTCGCGCCCGACGGCCACGCTGACGTCGGCCACGTCCTTGCCGGCCAGCTTCGCGATGACGCGCGCGAACGCGCGGCCGATGCGGTGGGCGGCGTCGGCGTCGATCTGCTCCCCGGCGATGCCGCGGATGTCGTAGGCCTTGAAGATCTCAGCGGGGACCGTCATGTGGCTCCGCATCCTAGGGCCCCGGCGCGCCGCGGTCGTGTCCAAGGCGTTCCCGCGCGCCGCCGCCGGCCGCGGCGCGGCGACCACCGTTCGCCGAGGGGACGGCGGTCGCCGGACGGCCGGACCGGGTCAGTCCAGCGCGCCGCAGCCCGACGCCGTCGAGCCGCCCTCGCGGGCGAGCTTGAGCAGCGTGCGGGCGATCGTCATCCGGTGCACCTCGCTCGCGCCGTCGTAGATCCGCGCGGCCCGCGAGTCCGCGTACCACTGCGCGATCGGGAAGTCGGCCGTGGAGACGCCGTGCGAGCCGTAGATCTGCACGGCGCGGTCCAGGATCCGGCCGAACGCCTCGGCGACGAACGTCTTGACCATCGCGATCTCCTGGCGGTGCGGCAGGTCGTGCTGCACCTTCCAGGCGGCGTTGAGGACCATCATCCGCGACGCGTACAGGTCGATCGCGCTGTCGGCGATGAAGAACTGCAGCGCCTGGTGCTTGGCGAGCGGCACGCCGAACGCGTCGCGCTCCTGCAGGCGCGCCGACGTCAGGTCGAGCGCGCGCTGCGACACGCCGATCCAGCGCATCGCGTGCGCCAGCCGGCCGATCGCCAGGCGCTGCTGCGCGATGACGAAGCCGGCGCCCTCGTCCCCGAGCAGGTTCGCCGCGGGCACCCGCACGTCGGTCATCCGGATCTCGGGGTGGCCGCCGACGAAGTGCGCGCCGATGATGTCGGGATCGCGGACGATCTCCCAGCCCGGCGTGTCGGTCGGGACGAGGATCAGCGAGTAGTTGCGGTGGCCCTTGCCGGGCTCGTCCGACGTCTTCGCGACGACGATGGAGAAGGCGGCGCCCTCCGCGCCCGTGATGAACCACTTGCGGCCGTTCAGGACCCACTCGTCCCCATCGCGCACGGCCGTCGTCTGCAGGTTCGTCGGGTCCGAGGAGGCGACGTCGGGCTCGGTCATCGCGAAGCACGAGCGGATCCGGCCCTCCGCGAGCGGCCGCAGCCAGCGCTCCTGCTGCTCTGGCGTGCCTGCCTGGATCAGCGTGTGCATGTTGCCCTCGTCCGGGGCCATGACGTTCAGGCCCAGCGAGGCGAGCGGGCTGACGCCGAGCTCCTGCGAGATCAGCGCGGTGCCGACGACGCCGATGCCCAGCCCGCCCCATTCCTCGGGCAGGTTGGGCGAGAAGATGCCGCGCTCGCGGGCGCGGTCGCGCAGGCGCTCGACGACGGGCCAGGACGCCGCGATGTCGTTCGGGTCGGCGACCTCGGCCTCGGCCGGGATCGCGTCCTCGCGCACGAACGCGCGCACCTCGTCGATGACCCAGCGCAGCTCGCTGGGGACGCTGAAGCCGATGCCGTCGATGGGCGGGGCGGTGGGACCGGACACGGGGTGCTCCTCGGGACGCTCGTCGTGGATCCCCGACTGGTACCGTCGCGTACCGCCGGGGTCGACGCGGACGGTACCACGCGGTACCAGTTCGCACGAACACCCCCGCTCGCCCCGTGCCCGCGTCCCCGCCCGACACCCCGCCGTCCGCCCGCTCCCGCGGGGACGACCAGCGCCGTCGGCTGCTGCGCGCCATCGGCACCGTCGTCGCCGAGAAGGGCTACGCCGCCACGACGATCGCCGACGTCGTGCGCGAGGCGCACGTCTCCAAGCGCACGTTCTACGAGCACTTCGACGACAAGCTCGCGTGCTTCCTCGAGTCCTACCGGCGCGGCAACCGCGGCCTGGTGCGCCGGATGCGCGCGGGCGCCGCCGGCGACGGGCCGTGGCCGGAGCGCCTGCGCGCCGCGCTGCGGGCGTACCTGGCGGTCCTCGTCGACGCCCCCGCCGTCACGCGCACGTTCACGATGGAGATCCAGGCCGCGGGCCCCGAGGCGCTCGCCCTCCGTCGGCGCATGCACCGCGCCACCGCGGACGCCCTGCGCGAGATCGTCGACGACGTCCGCCGCGAGAACCCCGAGCTGCGGCCGCTCGACGCCACGACGGCCGCCGCGATCGTCGGCGCAATGACCGAGCTGATCCTCGACGCCGTGGCCGATGGCCGCACCGGCGAGCTCGAGCGCCTCGACGTGCCCGTCGGCCGCCTCCTGCACGCCGTCCTCACCGCCCCCGCCGACCCGACCGAACCAGCAGACCAGGGAGAGAGCACCACATGACCACCCGCGCCGCCATCGTCACCGGAGCCAGCAGCGGCATCGGCCTGGCCATCGCCCGCGTCCTCGGGCAGGAGGGCTACGCCCTCACGCTCGCGGCCCGCCGGCCCGAGAAGCTCGCCGCCGCGGCGGAGGAGCTGCGCGGCGAGGGGTTCGAGGTCCTCGACGTCGCCGCCGCCCTCCAGGAGGAGGACGAGGTCCGCCGCGTCGTCGCCGAGCACCGCGAGCGCTACGGCCGCCTCGACGTCCTCGTCAACAACGCCGGCATCGGCATCGGCGCGCCCGTCGGCGAGCTGAAGACGAAGCACGTCGACCTGCAGATCGGCGTCAACCTGCGCTCGACGATGCTCTTCTACCGCGAGGCCATCGAGCTGCTGCGCGCCGCGGGCCGCGAGCACAAGGGCGCCCTCGTGGTCAACACGGCGTCGATCACGGCGAAGTTCGGCGAGGCGTGGCTGTCGGTCTACGCCGCGACGAAGGCCGGCGTCGTCAACTGGACGGAGTCCATGCACCGCGAGCTCTCCGCCGAGGGCATCAAGAGCACGGCGCTCTGCCCGGGCTTCGTCGACACGCCGATGACCGACTTCGTCAAGGAGCAGGTCGACGCCACCGCGATGATGACCCCGGCGGACATCGCCGAGTCCGTGCGCTTCCTCCTGCGCACCTCGCCCGCCTGCTGCGTCCCCGAGATCCAGTTCGTGCGGCCCGGCGAGCGCATGATGTAGCGCCCCGCGGGGCCGGGGCCGCCCGCACGCGGGGCGGTCCGTCGCCGGCGCGCCCCGCGCATAGACTGCCGGCCGTGGGGAGCGCAGGAGCACCGCCCGACCGGCCCGTCGTCGTCCTCTGCGGCGGGCGCGGCACCCGCCTGGGGGCGGGCCGCGAGCTGCCCAAGCCGCTCACGCCGATCGGCGGCCGGCCGATCCTGCAGCACGTCGTCGAGCTGTACGCCGCCCAGGGCGCCCGCCGCTTCCTGTTGGCGACGGGGTACCGCGCGCCCCTCGTCGCCGAGGCCGTCGCCGGCATCGCCTGGCCGGCCGGGGTCGAGGTCGCGTGCGTCGACACGGGCCCCGACACCGAGACCGGCGGCCGCGTGCACCGCCTGCGCGACCGCCTGGACGGCGAGCCGTTCCACCTGACCTACGGCGACGGCGTCGCCGACGTCCGGCTGGACGCGCTCGAGGCCGCCCACGCGGCGGGCGGGCGCACGGCGACGATCACCGTCGTGCGCCCCGAGCTGCCGTTCGGCGTGGCCGACCTGGCGCCCGACGGCGCGATCGTGGGCTTCCGCGAGAAGCCGCGCACGACGCACTGGATCAACGCGGGGTTCATGCGCCTGGAGCCCGACGTCTTCGACGTCCTCGACGCGGACTGCGTCCTGGAGCGCGAGCCGTTCGAGCGCCTCGCCGCGGCCGGCCGCCTGCAGAGCCACCGCCACGACGGCTTCTGGGCGTGCATGGACACCTACAAGGACGCGCTGCGCCTCAACGCGCTGTGGGACGCGGGCGCCGCGCCGTGGGCGCCCGTGCCGGCCGGCGGCGCCGCGGACTGACGGCTCCGCGCGGCGCCCGGCCCCGCCCGCGGGCGTCTGGGAGGATCCGCGCCGATGACCGTCTTCGGGGAGGGGATGCGGGGCCGCTCGGTGTTCGTCACCGGCGCCTACGGGATGCTGGGGGCGTGGCTCGTGCGGGCGCTGCTGGACCGGGGCGCCGCCGTCACCGTCCTGCGTCGTGACCGCGTCCGCGCGTCCATGCTGACGCTCGACGGGCTCGAGGACCGCTGCGCCGTGGTCGAGGGCGACCTGACGGCGCCCGGGCTGCTCGAGCGCGCGATCGGCGAGCACGAGTGCGACACCGTCCTGCACCTCGCCGCGCAGACCATCGTCGGGGTCGCCAACCGGTCGCCGCTGGGCACCTTCGAGACGAACGTCCGGGGCACCTGGATGCTGATGGAGGCGTGCCGCGCCCAGGGCGTCGAGCGGGTCGTCGTGGCCGCCTCGGACAAGGCGTACGGCGCCCAGCCCGCGCTGCCCTACCGCGAGGACATGCCGCTGCGGCCGACGTTCCCGTACGACGTCTCGAAGGCGTGCACCGACCTCATCGCCCGGTCCTACTGGTCGACCTACGGGATGCCCGTCGCGGTCACCCGGCTGGCGAACGTCTACGGCGGCGGCGACCTCAACCGCTCGCGGCTGCTGCCCGAGGCGGTGGCGGCGGTCCTGCGCGGGCGGGCGCCCGTGATCCGCTCGGACGGCTCGCCCGAGCGCGACTTCCTCTACGCCGAGGACGCGGCGGACGCGTACCTGGCCATCTGCGACGCGCTCGACGCCGATGCGGGCCGCCCCGGCGCCCCGGTGGCGCGCGGCGAGGCGTTCAACGCCGGCGGCGACGCCCCCCACAGCGTCCGCGAGGTCATCGGCACGGTCCTGCGCGTGGCCGGCGTCGACCTGCCGCCCGACGTGCGCGGCGCGGGCGTCCCGTCGGGCGAGATCGACCGCCAGTACGTCGACTCGACGAAGCTCCGGACGGCGACGGGCTGGGCGCCGCGCGTCGGGCTCGAGGAGGGCATCGGACGCACCCTCGCCTGGTACCGCGCGCACCCCGACGCCGTCGCCGTCTGACCGCGGCGGGCGCGGGAGCGGCCGCGGCGGCCGCGAGCGTCCCCCCGGGGGCGGGCGGCGGCTCGATACCCTGCGCGCATGGCCGGGCACAGCAAATGGGCAGGGATCAAGCACAAGAAGGCGATCGTCGACGCCCGGCGCGGCAAGCTCTTCACGAAGCTCGCGCGCCACATCACCGTCGCCGCCAAGGAGGGCGGCGGCGACATCGCCGGCAACGCCGCCCTCGCGCTGGCCGTCCAGAAGGCCAAGGACGCGTCCATGCCGAAGGACAACATCCAGCGCGCCATCGACAAGGGCACGGGCGCCGGTGCGGACGCCGCGAACTTCGAGACGGTGATGTACGAGGGCTACGGCCCCGGCGGCGTCGCGCTGCTCGTCGAGGCCCTGACCGACAACCGCAACCGCACCGGGTCCGAGGTGCGGCACATGTTCTCCAAGCACGGGGGCAGCCTGGGCGAGCCCGGCTCCGTCGCCTACCTCTTCGACAAGAAGGGCGTGGTCGTCGTCGACAGCGAGAAGCACGACGAGGACTCGCTCATGGTCGCCATCGAGGCCGGCGCCGACGACATCGAGGAGGACGAGGGCACCTTCGAGATCATCACCGAGCCCGCGGCCCTCACCGCCGTCCGCGCCGCGCTCGACGAGGCCGGGATCGCGTACGAGAGCGCCGAGGTCGCGTACCGCCCGACCGTCCGCACCGCGCTGGACGAGGAGGGCGCCACGAAGCTCGCGAAGCTCATGGACGCGCTCGACGACAACGACGACGTCTCCGAGGTCCACGCGAACTTCGAGGTCGAGGACGAGGTCCTCGAGCGGGTCTTCGGCTGAGTCGTCCCGCCCCGTCGGGCGCCGCCCGCGGCGTCCGACCCCGCTCGCCCGGGTCGTCCGTCCGTCCGACGTCCGACGGGAACGTGCGTTCGGGGAAGGCGTCCGGCGGTCCACGGAGAATGAGCGCGTGGTGACCGTCCTCGGCATCGATCCCGGCCTGGCCAACACCGGCTTCGGCGTCGTCCAGCGGCGCCGCGGCGGCATGGTGGCCCTCGACGGCGGCGTCATCACGACGGCCGCGGGCGAGGAGCTGGCCGCGCGGCTGCGCCACATCCACGGCGTCGTCGGCGACCTGCTCGACCACTTCCGCCCCGAGGCCCTGGCGATGGAGTCCCTGTACTTCGGACGCAACACGTCGAGCGCGCTCGTCGTCGGACAGGCCCGCGGGGTCGTGCTCCTCGCGGCGGCCCAGCGCGGCGTCGTCTGCCTGGACTACACCCCGCAGCAGATCAAGGGCGCCGTGTGCGGGAGCGGCGGCGCCGACAAGGCCCAGGTGCAGCGCATGGTCCAGACCCTCCTGCGGCTCGCGGAGCCGCCCCGGCCCGATCACGCGGCCGACGCCCTCGCCGCGGCGATCTGCCACGCCAACCACGCGCCGCTGCGGTCGGCGCTGCCCGCGTGATCGCGCTCCTGCGCGGCGCGGTCCACGAGCGCCGCGCCGACTCCGTCGTCCTCCTCACGCCCGGCGGGGTCGGCTACCAGCTGTTCTGCTCCGGGACGACGCTCGCGGCGCTGCCGCCGGCGGGCGACGAGGTCACGCTGCGCTGCCACCTGTCGGTGCGCGAGGACGCGATGACGCTCTTCGGCTTCGGCTCCGAGCCCGAGCGCGACCTCTTCCACCTGCTGCTGTCCGTGCAGGCCGTCGGGCCGAAGCTCGCGCTCGCCGTGCTCTCGTCCGGGCCGCCCGACGACGTCGCGACGAGCATCGCCCGCGGCGACGCCAAGCGCCTGCAGCAGGTGCCGGGCGTCGGCAAGCGGACGGCGGAGCGCATCGTCTCGGAGCTGCAGGAGAAGCTCTCCGGCCACGCGTCGCTCGGGGCGACCGGGACGGGCGCCGCCGCCCGCACCGCCGTGGCGGTCACCGCGGTCGACGAAGCGCGCGACGGCCTGCTCGGCCTGGGCCTGGCGCCCGACGAGGTCGAGGCGCTCCTCGCGGTCGCCCACGGCGACACGGCGGCGGCGATCATCGCCGACGCGTTGCGGAGGTCGCGCCGGTGAGCGACGAGGGCCGCCTGGGGCGCCCCTTCGGCGAGGGCATCCGCAGCCCGGGCGCCGACGAGGGCCCGGCCGTGCCGCCGGCCCACGACGCGGGCGCCCGGCTGCCCGATCCCGAGCCGTGGGGCGGGGAGGACAGCGAGGACCTGGCGCTCCGGCCGCGCGCGTTCGACGACTTCGTCGGCCAGACGCACGTGCGCGAGCAGCTGCGGATCGCCGTCGAGGCGGCGAAGGGCCGCGGCGACGCGCTCGACCACGTCCTGCTCGCCGGCCCGCCCGGCCTGGGGAAGACCTCGCTCGCCCGCATCCTGGCCGACGAGATGGGCGCGCCGTTCGTCCCGACCGCCGGCCCGTCCCTGGAGCGCAAGGCCGACGTCGCCGCGCTCCTGACGGCGCTCGAGCCGGGCAGCATCTTCTTCGTCGACGAGCTCCACCGGCTGCCCCGCGCGCTCGAGGAGACGCTCTACCCCGCGATGGAGGACCGGCAGCTGCCGGTCACGATCGGCCAGGGCGTCGGCGCCCGCGTCGTCACGATCGACCTGCCGGCCTTCACCCTCGTCGGTGCCACGACCCGCGCCGGGCTGCTCTCGCGACCGCTGCGCGACCGCTTCGGGCTCCAGCAGCGCCTGGAGCCCTACGGCCTGGACGAGCTCGCGGCGATCGTCCGCCGCTCCGCCGAGCTGCTCGGCCTGCACGTCGAGGAGGAGGGCGCGCGGCTCGTCGCCGTGCGCTCGCGCGGCACGCCGCGCGTGGCCAACCGCCTGCTGCGCCGGGTCCGCGACTACGTCGAGGTGCGCGCGGGCGGCACGGTCACCGGCGCGGCGGCGGCCGAGGCGCTTGACCTGCTGGGCGTCGACGCCCTCGGCCTCGACCGGCTGGACCGCGAGATCCTCGGCGCGATCTGCGGCATGTTCGGCGGCGGGCCCGTGGGCCTGTCGACGCTGGCGGCGGCCGTGGGGGAGGAGGCCGACACGATCGAGGACGTCTACGAGCCCTACCTCCTGCAGCAGGGCCTGATCCAGCGCACGCCGCGCGGGCGGATCGCCACCCAGCGGGCCTTCGCGCACCTCGGCCTGACGCTCCCGGGAATCTGAAAGCTTCCTGAGCCCGCCCTCACGCGCGGCTTACGGCGGAAGCCTGCCGGCGCCCGCTCGTCGACGCCGTCGACGGGGGCCGGGCAGGGGCGCGGCTCGATCCGCCCGGACGACGGGTACCCTTGCCGTCGCGCATGTCCGACCGCCGCCGCAACGTCTTCATCCTGCTCTTCGTCGCCCTGCTGGTCGCGGCGTCCGTGTGGGTGCTCGTCTCGAAGCCGACGCAGAAGGGCCTGGACCTCCAGGGCGGCGTCCAGCTCGTCTACCAAGTCAGCCCGACGCGGGGCGAGCCGCTGACGGACGACTCGATCCAGCGGACGATCGACGTCATGCAGGACCGCGTCAACCGCTACGGCGTGGGCGAGGCCGAGATCCAGCGCTCGGGCGACAACCAGATCGTCGTCTCGCTGCCGTCGATCACCAACCCCGAGGAGGCCCGGGAGCGCGTCGGTACCACCGCCCAGATGGCCTTCTACGACTGGGAGGCGAACGTCGTCGGCCCCGGCGGCCGCATCGACCCGGCCGACCAGAACGTCACGGGCGGGCAGTTCGCCGCCGACAAGACGAGCCCCGCCGCGCTGTCGGAGTACGACGCGGTCGAGCGCGCCTCCAAGCTCCAGCGGCAGGCCGGCGGCAAGCCGGCCCCGGTCCTCGGCGACCAGTACTACCTCGTCGACGACAAGGCGAAGAAGGTCCTCAACACCGACGGCCCGGAGTCGTCGATCAAGGACCTGCAGGACGACCGCACCCTCGCGAAGTTCCTCGACCCGAAGACGAAGCGGCCGCTCGCCGGCAAGCGCTTCGTGAAGGTCCCGGAGGGCTACCGCGTCGTCCAGGCCCCGAACGACGTCAACGCGTCCGGCGAGACGATCCCGGCCGGCGACAAGTGGTTCGTCCTGCGCGACCGTCCGGCGCTCACCGGCGACGACGTGAAGAACCCGGCGCAGAGCGTCTCCTCGCAGCCCGGCCAGGCGAACCAGCCCAACGTCGTCTTCGACTTCACCTCGCGCGGCAAGGACGTCTGGAAGGACGTCACCCGCACGATCGCCCAGCGCGGCGCCGAGAACTGCATCCCGGCGGCGGGCGAGACGCAGGGCGAACGGGCGCGGCGCTGCTCCAACCACTTCGCGATCGTCCTGGACGACCAGGTCATCTCGTCGCCGACGATCAACTTCCAGGAGTACCCCGAGGGCATCTCGGGCGGCAACGGCTCCGAGATCTCGGGCGGCTTCACCTTCCAGCAGGCCAAGCAGCTCGCCGACCTGCTCAAGTCCGGCTCGCTCCCGCTGAAGCTCGACATCATCTCGCAGCAGCAGGTGTCCGCGACGCTGGGCGCCGAGGCGCTCGACCAGGGCCTGAAGGCCGGCATCATCGGCTTCGGCATCGTCGCCGTCTTCCTGCTCGCCTTCTATCGCGTGCTGGGCCTGATCGCCGTCGTCGGCCTGGGCGTCTACACGGTCTTCTTCCTCGCGATCGTCAAGCTCATCCCGATCGTCCTGACGCTGCCGGGCATCGCGGGCCTGATCCTGACGATCGCCGTCGCGGCCGACGCGAACATCGTCATCTTCGAGCGCGTGAAGGACGAGCTCCAAGCGGGGCGGTCCGTGCAGCGCGCGATCAAGGACGGCTACCGCAAGGGCCTGTCGGCGATCATCGACGGCAACGCGATCACGTTCCTCGTCGCGTTCATCCTCTTCCTCGTCGCCACCGCCGGCGTGAAGGGCTTCGCGCTCAACCTCGGCGTCGGCGTCCTGATCTCGATGTTCACGGCGGTGCTGCTGACCCAGGCGATCCTGGGCCTGTCCTCGCGCTCGCCGCTGATCTCGCACCCGGCGGCGCTCGGCGCGCGCAGCCGCAAGCCGATCTGGCACCGCTTCGACTTCGTCGGCGCGTCCCGCTGGTTCTTCGCGGCGTCCGGCGTGATCCTCGCGATCGGCGCGTTCGCGATCGGCGGCAAGGGCCTGAACTTCGGCATCGACTTCGAGTCCGGCTCGCAGATCACGGCCACGGCCAAGCAGGGCACGACGGTCGAGCAGGTCCGCGAGGCGCTGACGTCGGTCGGCGAGGGCGACGCCCAGATCCAGTCCGTCGACAACCGCCAGACGGGCGCGACGAGCGGCACGACCTTCCAGATCGAGACGGAGACGCTCTCGACCCAGAAGGAGCGGCAGGTCGCGCTCGCGCTGCAGCGCGAGATCGGCGTCGACCCGGCCAACCTGAACACGAACACCGTCGGGCCGACGTTCGGCGAGACGGTCGCGAAGTCCGCCGTCATCGCGATCATCGGCTCGTTCGTCCTGATCGCCTTCGTGATCTGGTTCCGCTTCGGCCTGCGCTACACGATCCCGATCCTGATCGCGGTCGTGCACGACCTGCTGATCACCGCCGGCATCTACGCGCTGACCGGCGCCGAGGTCACCGCCTCCACCGTCGCGGCGCTGCTGACCATCATCGGCTACTCGCTGTACGACACGATCATCGTGTTCGACCGCGTGCGCGAGAACCTCAAGCGGCTCCCGTCCGCGGCGTTCTCGCAGATCGTCAACCGCTCGATGAGCGAGGTCCTCGGCCGCTCGCTCGTGACCTCGTTCTCGACGGGCCTGCCGACGCTGGCGCTGCTGCTGTTCGGCGGCGAGACGCTGAAGGACTTCGCCCTCGCGATGCTCATCGGCACGATCTCGGGCGCCTACTCCTCGGTGTTCATCGCCGCACCGGTCCTGACGGAGTGGATGGAGCGCGCGCCGATCTTCGCCGCCCGCCGCCGGCGCCTGCAGGCGGCGAACGGCGGCACGGTCCCCGCCTACCCCGAGAAGGGGACGAAGGAGGTCGAGCCCGAGCGCGCCAAGGGTCCCGCCCGCCGCGTCACCGAGCCCGACGTCGCGGGTCAGCCCGTCAGCGAGCGCGAGTTCCAGGAGATGGTGCAGGAGCTGGGCATCGAGTCCGGCGGGGGCGGGGGCGGCACGCCGGCCGGCCCTCAGCCCGGCACGCCCGTCCAGCGGGCGGCGGATCTGTCGCCCGAGGAGGTCGGGTTCCAGGACGAGGGCCTCAACCGCGCCCAGCGCCGCGCCAACCGCGGGAAGAAGCGATGAGCGCCCGCACCACGACGACCGCCCCCGGCGGCACCACGGAGGTCTAGAACCATGGCGATCCTCGTCTGGGTGCTCATCGCGCTCGCGATCTGGCACTTCACCGTCTTCGTCCCCGACCGCTTCCTCGGCGGCATCGTCGGGGCCTTCGTCACCGCGATCGTCGGCGGCGTCGTCGGCGGCCTGATCCTGTCCGGCTTCGACCTGCCCTCGCGCGACGGCACGGACGTCGTCACCGTGCTGCTCGGCGTCCCCGGCACCCTCGTGGCGCTCGCGATCCTGTGGGTCGTCGGCGCGCGCCGCGAGAGCGCGGCGGAGCAGGCCCAGGCCTAGGCCGACCGCGCGGGCGGACGACGCTCCCGTCCGCGCCGGGCCCTAGCCTGGAGGGGGTGACGGTGCGCTTCGACATCCCCCCGGCGCCGGCGGCCGCGGTCGCCGCGCTGCGCGACGAGCTCGGCGTCGGCGAGGTCGTCGCCGAGGTGCTCGTCCGGCGCGGGTACGACGAGCCCGCCGCGGCGCGCCGCTTCCTCGCCGCCGACGAGCACCACCCGCTCGACGCCTTCGCCGGCCTCGCCGAGGCGGCGGAGGTCGTGATGGGCCACGTGCGCCGCGGGTCGCGGATCGTCGTCCACGGGGACTACGACTGCGACGGGGTCTGCGCGACCGCGACCCTCGTCCGCGGCCTGCGCCAGGTCGGCGGCGACGTCTCCTGGTTCCTGCCGCACCGCGTCGACGACGGCTACGGCCTGGGCGCGCACACGGTCCGCCGCCTGGCCGCGGAGGGCGCGGGGCTCGTCATCACCGTGGACTGCGGCATCACGTCCGTCGACGAGGCCGCGCTGGCGCGCGAGCTGGGTCTGGACCTCGTCATCACCGACCACCACCGGCCGCGCGCGGACGGCGTCCTGCCCGACGCGCCGATCGTCCACCCGGGCGACGGCCGCTACCCGTGCCCGCAGCTGTGCGGCGCCGCCGTCGCCTGGCGGCTGTCCGGGGCCGTGCTGCGCGCCGCCGGCCACGACCCGGCGGGGGCGGACGTCGACCTCGACGTCGTGGCGCTCGCGACGGTCGCCGACGTCGTGCCGCTGACCGGCGAGAACCGCTGGATCGTCCGCCAGGGCCTGCGCGCGATCGCCGACTCGCGGCGCCCCGGCCTGCGCGCACTGCTCGACGTGGCCGCGACGCCCCCCGAGGACGTCGACGCCACCGCGGTCGCCTTCCGCCTGGCCCCGCGCGTGAACGCCGCCGGGCGGATCGGTCACGCGGACGTCGGCGTGTCGCTCTTCCTCAGCGGCGACCCGGACGAGGCGCGGCGGCTCGCGGACCGGCTGGACCGCGCCAACCTGGACCGGCGCGAGGTCGAGCGGCGCATCCTCGACGACGCCGAGGCGCAGGTCCGGGCCCAGGGGGAGCGCCCGGCGTACGTGCTCGCCGGCGACGACTGGCACCCGGGCGTCGTCGGCATCGTGGCGTCGCGGATCGTCGAGCGCACCGGCCGGCCCGCCGTGCTGCTGGGCCGCAAGGGGGAGGAGCTGACCGGGTCCGCGCGCTCCGTCCCCGGCTTCGACCTGCTCGCCGGGCTCGACGCGTGCGCGGGGCTGCTGCTGCGCCACGGCGGCCATCGCGCCGCCGCCGGGCTCGCGCTGGACCCCGAGCGCCTGCCCGCGTTCCGCGCGGCGCTCGAGGCGTACGCCGCCGAGCACCTGGACGAGGAGGCGCTCCGTCCCGTGGAGCGGGTCGACGCCGTCGTCGGCGGCGAGCAGCTCGGCATGGGGCTCGCGCAGGAGCTCGCGGCGCTGGGCCCGTTCGGCGAGGGCAACCCCGAGCCGGTGCTGCTCGTGCCGCACGGCCGCGCGGAGGGCGTGCGGCCGCTCGGGGCCCAGGGCACGCACATCGCGTTCACGCTGCGGTCCGGGGCCGTGCGCGTGGCCGCGGTCGGCTTCGGCCGCACCGATGTGCCCTGCGCGCCGGCGGGCGAGCCGGACCTGCCGGTGGTCGGCACGTACGTCCTGGAGCGGCACGCGTTCCGCGGCACCGTCACGCCGCGCCTGCGCGTCCGCGAGCTGGCGCTGCCGCAGCCCGCGCCGATCGACCGCCTGGACGGCGATCCGGCGGACGCCGCCCTCGCCGTGCTCGAGGCCGCCGAGGTGTTCCCCTGCGCGGAGGACCTGCCGTTCGACCCGGCCGCCTTCGTCGACCGCTCCACGTGCGGCGCGGCGGCGGCGATCGCCCGGCTGGTCGCGAGCGGCGATCCCGTCACCGTCGTCGTCACCGACGCCGCGCGCCGCGCCGCCGCGCTCTCGCGCACGACCGGCGGCTTCGCGCTCACGGACTGGTGGAGCGTCGCCCGCTCGCCGCAGTCGCTCGACGGCACCGCGCACCTCGTCGCGCTCGATCCGCCGAGCGACGCCGCGCACCTCGCCGGGCTCGCGCGGCTCGAGGGCGCCGAACGCTGGCGGGCCTGGGGAGACCCTGAGCTACGATTCACCGTGGATGCGCTCCGACGCGAACACGATCTCCGGTCGGGGGCCACGGCCCTCTTCCGCCGCCTGCGGGCCGACGGACCGACGCCCGTCGGCGCCCTTGCGGCGCCCGACCTGTGCGGCTGGTGGCTCGGCCTGCTGCTCCGCGTCCTCGAGGACGCCGGTGCGGTGGTCGTCGACCGCGCCGAGCGCGTCGCGGCCCTCGGGGACGGCGCGGTCCGTCCTCTGCACGAGGGCGACACCCACCGCACCTGGACCGCACGCTGTCTGGAGCGTCACGCATGGCTGACCGGCACGACACCCTCCGTGGCGCAGGCGCGCTGAGCGCCCCGCTCGACCGGGGCGACCTGGACGCCGCGCTGCCCGACGGCGCCGGCGTCCCCGTCCAGGACGAGCGCTCGCGCGACCGCGTCGGCGTGGCCGCGGGCGAGCTCGAGGAGCACGGCGCCGTCGCCGCGCCGAGCCCGCCGTCCGCCACCGACGTCGCCGCGGCCGCCCGGCCGGGCGAGGACCTGACGGCCGAGGAGCTGTCCCTGCGGGCCGACCTGCACGCCGTGATCGCCGAGCACGCCGACGACGAGCGCGGCGGGATCGACGTGGCCCGCGTCGACGACGCGTTCCGCTTCGCCTGCCTGCACCACCGGGAGCAGCGCCGCAAGTCCGGCGAGCCGTTCATCGCCCACCCCGTCGAGGTCGCGAAGATCTGCGCCGGCATGCGCCTGGACACCGAGACGGTCGTCGCGGCGCTCCTGCACGACACCGTCGAGGACACGACCGCCGAGCTTGGCGAGATCGAGACGCGCTACGGGTCCCGCGTGCGCCTGCTCGTCGACGGCGTCACCAAGCTCGACGGCATCCAGTTCACCTCGCGCGACGAGGCGCAGGCCGAGAACTACCGCAAGATGGTCGTCGCGATGGCGGCCGACGTGCGGGTCGTCCTCATCAAGCTCGCCGACCGCCTGCACAACGCGCGCACCCTCCAGGCGCACAAGCGGCCCAAGCAGCTCGAGATCGCGAAGGAGACCCTCGAGGTCTACGCGCCGATCGCGCACCGGCTGGGCATCCACGCGATCAAGTGGGAGCTCGAGGACCTGGCGTTCGCGACCCTGCACCCGCGCAAGTACCAGGAGATCAAGGGCCTGGTCAACCAGCAGCGCGGCGAGCGCGAGACGTACGTCGCGAAGGCCGGCGAGTACCTGCGTCGCGAGCTCGAGGGCGTCGGCATCGACGCCGAGATCTCGGGGCGCGCGAAGCACTTCTACTCGATCTACCAGAAGATGACCCGCAAGGGTCGCGAGTTCAACGAGATCTACGACCTCACGGCGATGCGCGTGATCGTGGACACCGTGAACGACTGCTACGGGGCGATCGGCGTCATCCACTCGCTGTGGAAGCCGCTGCCCCGGCGGTTCAAGGACTTCATCGCCATGCCCAAGGCGAACATGTACCAGTCGCTCCACACGACGGTCGTGGGTCCCGAGGGGCAGCCGCTGGAGATCCAGATCCGCACGCACGACATGCAGCGGACCGCCGAGTTCGGCGTGGCGGCGCACTGGATGTACAAGCAGCGCGGCCCGGCCGAGGGCGGGGGCGGCGGCGCGGCCGGGGCGCCGTCCGGTGCCGAGCTGAAGGACGCCAAGAGCGACGGCGACAAGTTCACGTGGCTGCGCGCCATGCTCGACACCTCGCGGGACAACGACGACCCGCAGGAGTTCATGGACGACCTGAAGGTCGCCCTGTTCGAGGACGAGGTCTACGTCTTCACGCCGAAGGGCGACGTCAAGTCGCTCTCGCGCGGCGCCACCCCCGTCGACTTCGCCTACGAGGTCCACACGGACGTCGGACACCGCTGCGTCGGCGCGAAGGTCAACGGCAAGATCGTCCCGCTGAGCTACACGCTCCAGTCGGGCGACATCGTCGACATCCTCACCGCCAACCGCGACCGCGGACCGTCCCGCGACTGGCTGACGCTCGCGCAGACCAGCCGTGCGCGGTCGAAGATCAAGGCGTGGTTCAAGGCGGCCGGCCGCGAGGACTCCGAGCACCTGGGGCGCGAGCTGCTGCAGGAGCAGCTGCGCAAGGCCGGGCTGCCCGCCCAGCGCCTCGTCGGCTCGCCCCTGGTGGCGGACGTCATCAAGGAGATGGGCTACAAGAAGGGTGACGACTTCTACATCGCCCTGGGCGGCGGCAAGGTCTCACCGCACGTCGTCGTCAACAAGGTCCTCAAGCACCTCAAGGAGGGCGAGGCCGCCGACGACGAGCCCGCCGGCCCCGTCGAGGCGCTGCTGCGGCCGGACGTCGTCCGCCGGCAGCCGACCGGCAGCGCGAAGAGCTACGGCGTGTCCGTCGACGGCGTCGGCGACGTCATGCTGCGCATGGCGAAGTGCTGTCGCCCGGTCCCCGGCGACCCGATCGTCGGCT
Source organism: Patulibacter sp. SYSU D01012 (assembly GCF_017916475.1). GTDB lineage: Bacteria > Actinomycetota > Thermoleophilia > Solirubrobacterales > Solirubrobacteraceae > Patulibacter. The sequence goes on along the minus strand of NZ_JAFMTB010000002.1, from coordinate 307,632 downwards.
ACGTGTCGCTCGGCCGTGGCATCACGATCCACCGCGACGACTGCCCGAACGCCCAGCAGTTGCGCAAGGACCCGGAGCGCTTCGTCCCCGTGGACTGGGCGGGTCAGCACCAGCAGTCGTTCAAGGTCGAGATCCAGGTCGACGGCTACGACCGCCACCGCCTGCTCGAGGACCTCACGCGCGTGTTCGCCGAGGGCGGCGTCAACATCGTCTCGGCCGTGTGCTCGACGACCCCGCCGATGGTCCGAAACCGCTTCGTCGTCGAGGTGGGGGACACGAAGTCCCTGCGTTCGACGATCAACCGGCTGCGCAACATCGACTCGGTCTTCGACGCCTTCCGCGTCACGCCGTCCGTCTGACCGCCGGCGGGCCCGCCGCAGGACCGTCCTGCGGCGTCCGGCGGCGGCGCCTCCGCGCGGCCGCTCAGGCGACGACGAGCAGCCCGCCGGGGCGCACGCCGATCGGCAGGTCGCCCGTCAGCTCGCCGATCGCGTCGCCGTCGACCTGCACGGGCAGCGGCCGCTCGTCGGCGCTGCGCAGCGTGGCCGACGTGATCGCGGGCGCGGCGTCGACGGCCCGGTGGCCGCCCAGGTCCAGCGGCGTCACGAGCGCGCGCAGCACCACGCCGGGCATGACGGTCGGCCGCGTGTGGCGGAGCACGGCGCCGGACACGTGGCCCGTGGTCAGGCCCTCGCCCTGCAGCATGCGCACGGGGCGGCCGCCGAAGAACGTGAACTCGGGCGCGTTCTGGAAGATCGCGGTGGCGCCCTCGAGCACGCGGCCGTCGGGCAGCTCGAGTCGCAGGCGCGGCGGCCCGACGACGTACCGGCGGGTGAACGTGCCGACCGCGGACGCGGCGTAGTACCACGGGCCGAAGCGGGCCTTCAGCCGCGGGTGCTGGTCGACGCGCGCGACGACGCTGGCGTCCAGGCCGACGCCCGCCGCGAACGTGAACCAGCGCGTGCCGATGCGCCCGACGTCCACGGGCCGCGGCGCCCACGCGTCGGCCAGCGTCAGCACGTGCTCGGTGGCGTCGACGATGTCCCCGGGCATCCCGATCATCCGGTGGAAGACGTTCGTCGCCCCGCCCGGCAGCGGCACGAGCGGCACGCCGGTGCCGACCAGGCCGTTCGTCGCCTCGTTCACCGTGCCGTCGCCCCCGAGGGTGACGACCGCGTCCACGCCGTCGGCGGCCGCCTGGCGCGCCAGCTCGGTGGCGTGGAGCGGCGCGCGGGTGTCGAGCGGCTCGACGTCGTACCGGTGCGACAGCGCGTGCAGGACGAGGTCGCGCAGGCGCGGCGAGGTCGTCGTCGCGTTCGGGTTGACGATGACCGCGATCCGCCGGCGCTCGTCGGAGGTGAGGGACGAGGCGTCGGACGCGGGCGCTGAGGCGGGCACGGAGTGCAAGACACCGGCGGGCGCGTCCCGTTACGCGCCGGCCGTCTAGCATCGCCCGTCGTGCACGAGCCCGAGGACCCCGGCGCCCGGCGCCTGAGCCGCTTCTGGGAGGCCCGCGCCCGCGAGGACGCGCTGCGCTACTCGCTGCCGTCCGGGGCCCGGGTCGACGAGCCGGCGTTCGCGGCGTCCGGGGGCGCGGCCCTCGACGCCTTCGGCGAGCACCTGGGGGCGTGGCTGCCGGACGACCTGGACGACGCGGTGCTCGACGTCGGCTGCGGCGCGGGCCGGCTGACCGGCGCGCTGGCCGAGCGCGGACGCGCCGTCACGGCCGTCGACGTGGCCCCGACGATGGTCGCGACCGCGCGCGCCCGGCTGGGCGACGACGCCGCGCGGACGTGGCACGTCGCGCGTGCCGCCGACCTCCCGCTCGACGACGCCACGGTCGGCGCCGCGCTCCTGCTCGGCGTCCTGCCGCACCTGCCGACGCTCGAGCTCGTCACGGACGCGCTCGCCGAGCTCGCGCGGGTGCTGCGGCCGGAGGGGACCGCCGTCTTCGACGTGCGCTCGGCGCCGGCGCCGCTGACGCTGCCGGGCGAGGACGGCCTGCCGTCGCACGTGGCCCGGCACCCGCTGTGGCGCGGCAGCGTCGTCGGCCTGGAGACGCTCGCAGCCGTGGCCTTCGAGCACGGGCTCGGCATCGAGCGGATCGCGGGGTCGGAGACCGCGCGCAGCCTGGTGCTCGCGCGGCGGGAAGCGGTCTAGCCCCGGACGGCCGGTCCCGCCGGGGCCGCCCCGGCCGGCGGCGACGCCGGGCGGCGCCGGACGGGGCGCGGCGGAACCGCCCGACGCCTCAGAGCAGGCCCTGGCGGCGGAACCACCAGACCATGAGCCCGAGCATCGCGACCATCGTCCCGACGAGGGCGAAGAACCAGGTCGCGTCGTCCTGGCCGGGCACGTGGACGTTCATGCCCCAGATCGACGCGATGAGCGTCAGCGGCAGGACGATCACCGACATCGCGGTCAGGACGTTCAGCGAGCCGGACTGCTGGTGCGCGAGCACCGACTCGTTCGAGCTCTCCAGGGCCTCCGAGACCTCCTTGAAGTTCTCGAGCATGTCCCAGATGCGCTCGTTCGCGTCGTTGATGTCGTCGAAGTAGAGCTCCTCCTCCTCGACGAGGTACCGGCGCGCGGCGTTCAGGTCCTTCAGCGCCGTCCGCTGCGGGCGGACGATCTTGCGGAAGTTGATGATCTCCTGCTTGACGTTGGAGATGTCGCGGACGATCTCCTTCGAGCGGCCCTCGAAGATGTCCTCCTCGAGCTGCTCCAGCTTGTTCCCGATCTTGCGGAGCATCGGGAACGACGCGTCCACGCACTCGTCGACGATCCGGTAGAGCAGGTAGCCCGGGCCGCGCGCGAAGTGCTTCTCGCGCTCCTCGGGCCGGCTCTCGACGCGCGAGAACAGGTAGTCGATCGTCCGCAGCGGCCGGTTGGGGATGGTGATGACGAAGTCCGGGCCGACGAAGACGTCCAGCTCGAGCGCGTTCAGCCGGCCGACGGTCTTGTCGTAGTCCGGGAAGTGCAGGACGACGAACAGGTAGTCGTCGTAGACGTCGACCTTCGGGCGCTGGTTGCGCGAGAGCACGTCCTCGTAGTCGAGGGCGTGGAAGTCGTAGTGCTCCTGCAGCCACGCGAGCTCGGCGCGGCCGGGGCGTCCGACGTTGACCCAGCGCAGGCCGTCGGACTCGACGACGTCGACCTGCGGGGCGTCGGGCTCCTCGGGCCCGACGGGACCGGGGCTAGCGGGAGTGCGGGGACCGAACCCGAGGCGCGGACGAGGGAAGGCCGGCATCGGGACTGAGGGGCTCGTCGTTCTGGACCGGCACGATGCGCGAAGTGTACCGCTCGGTCCGGGAGGTCCCGCCCGGCGGGCGCCGTGCCGCTCGTGCGCGCGGGCGTGCGGCGGCGGGCCCGTCGCGGCGCGGACGGCGGGCCGGCCGGCCCGCGCGGGCCCGGCGGGCCGCCGTCCTCGGTGACCGCCGCGGCGCCCGGTGCGTGCGGACCTCGTACGTCCGTCCCGATTCCTGACCCGGACCTGGGGATTTCGGTCGCGGGCTGCTAGGGTCCTCCGCGGACATATCGACACATCCAGAGGGGGGGAGGGACTGGCCCGTTGAACCCCCGGCAACCATCGCGACCCGCCGACGCGAAGAGGTGCCAATTCCAGAGAGATGTGTGGCCGGAACCCCCCGAGGACCCTTCGCCACACCTGTCGGCGAAGGATCGACCCCGGAGGTTCAGCCCATGCCCGCCACCGCCCTGACCTGTCGCGAGTGCGGCAGCACGTACCCGCTCGAGGCGCAGTTCGTCTGCTCCCGCTGCTTCGGCCCGCTCGAGGCGCAGTACGCCGAGCACCCGTCCGCCGGCGACCCGGACGCGATCAAGCGCCGCATCCAGGCCGGCCCGCAGACGATCTGGCGCTACGCCGACTTCCTGCCGACCGACCGCGTGCCGACGCTGCCCGCGGCCGGCCCCGGCGGCACCGGCGGGCTGGACGGCCTGCCCGCGGGCGGCACGCCCCTCGTCCGCGCCGACCGCCTGGCCGAGCGCCTGGGCCTGCGCGAGGTGTGGGTGAAGAACGACGCCGCCAACCCGACGCACTCCTTCAAGGACCGCGTCGTCGCCGTGGCCGCCGCCCGCGCGAAGGAGCTCGGGTTCACGACGCTCGCGTGCGCGTCGACCGGCAACCTGGCCAACGCCGTGGCCGCCGCCGGCGCCGCGCTCGGGATGCCCGTCTACGTCTTCATCCCGGCCGACCTCGAGGAGCAGAAGATCCTCGCGACCGGCATCTACGGCGCCACGGTCGTCACCGTGCGCGGCAACTACGACGACGTCAACCGCCTCTGCACCGAGATCGCGGGCGAGCGCCCCGACTGGGCGTTCGTGAACGTCAACATGCGCCCGTACTACGCCGAGGGCTCGAAGACCCTGGCGTACGAGATCGCCGAGGAGCTCGGCTTCCAGGCGCCGGACCGGATCGTCGCGCCGATCGCCTCGGGATCGCTCTTCACGAAGATCGGGAAGGGCTTCCGCGAGTGGATCGACCTGGGCCTGCTCCCGGAGGGCACCCAGGTGCCGATCATGAGCGGCGCCCAGGCCGCCGGCTGCAACCCCGTCGCCGCGGCGTTCGACGCCGGCCACGACGTCTGCCGCCCGGTCCGTCCGGACACGATCGCCAAGTCGCTCGCCATCGGCAACCCGGCCGACGGTCCCTACGCGATCGAGCTGGCGCGCAAGACCAGCGGCACGATCTCCGAGGTCACCGACGACGAGATCCGCGCGGGCATCAAGCTGCTGGCCGAGACGACGGGCATCTTCACCGAGACGGCCGGTGGCGTCACGACCGCCACGCTCCGCAAGCTCGCGGAGGAGGGCCGGATCGGGCGGGACGAGCGCGTGGTCATCGTGATCACGGGCGAGGGTCTGAAGACGCTCGACGCGGTCCGCGGCACGTTCGAGTGCCGCGAGATCGCGCCGAGCTTCGACGAGTTCGAGACGATCGCGGAGCACCGCGCGGAGGTGACGGCCTGATGGCCCAGGTGACGATCAAGATCCCGACGCAGCTGCGCAGCGCGACGGGCGGCGAAGGCACGGTCCGGGCCGAGGGCGAGACCGTGCAGGGGGTGCTGGAGCACCTGTTCACCGCCCATCCCGAGCTGCGGGACAGCCTGACCGACTCGCAGGGCGACCTGCGGCGGTTCGTGAACGTCTACCTCGACGGCGAGGACATCCGCTTCGGCGACGGTCTCGGCACCCCGGTCGCCGACCGCCAGGAGCTGCAGATCCTCCCCGCCGTCGCCGGCGGCCGCTAGGCCAGCGACACCCGGCGGCCCCGCCGGGCCGGCCGCGCCGCGCGCCGCCCTCGGGCGGCGCGTTCGCGTTCCGGCCGGGGCGTCGGGCGCCCGGCGCCGCCTGGCCGCCCCCGGGCCCGGGCGCGCACGCCGCGGCCGGACGAGCCGGGCAGCGTGCGGGCGGCCGGCGCCGCGCGCGGTCAGTCCGCCGACGCGGCGCGCACCGCCGCCGGCACCCGCGGCCGCGACGGCGTGCGCCGCCGGGCCCACCCGATCGCGGGCCGCTCGACCAGGTGCCACGTGGCGACGGCGAGCACCGTCGCCACGGCCAGCGGCAGGACGAGCGCCGCCGCCGGGTCCGCGGGCCAGCGGTCGATCGCCCGCAGCACGTAGATCACCGGGAAGTGCCACAGGTACAGGCTGTACGAGCGGTCGCCGTACCAGCGCAGCGGTCCGCGCTCGACCACGACCGCGCCGCGCGGTCGGCCGAGCGCGAACGACGCCACCAGCAGGCCGAAGCCCAGGCTGGCCGGCGTGTCGACGAGCAGGTCGCGCAGCAGCGGGGGCCCCAGCCGCCACACGTGCGCGGAGGCCTCGAGCGCCACCAGCGCGAGCCCGGCCAGCGCGATCCCGGTGGCCGCGCGCGGCCCGACCCGTCGTCCGTGGGCCAGCACGGCGACGAGCATCCCGGCCCCGAACGACGCCAGCCGCGCCGGCAGGGTGTCCCGGACCGCGCGGCCCCAGCCGAGGTGCGCGGAGAGCCCCAGCACGGCCGCGCCGACGACGATCAGCACGACGCACGCGCCGACGAGCACGCGGCGGCGGGCGGCGGGCGACCCCAGGCGCCGCGTCCAGGCGGACAGCGCGATCGCGAGCAGCGGCACGGCGGCGTAGAACGTCACCTCGACCGCGACGGTCCAGGTCGGCGGGTTCGTCCGTCCGACGGTCGCCTCGAAGTAGTTCTGCAGGAAGGCGAGGAAGACCGGCAGCTGCTCGACGGGCGGCGCCTGCGTGTGCCCCACCCACGCCAGCACCGCGGAGCCGACCAGGATCACGAGCCAGTACGCCGGCAGGATGCGGGCGGCCCGCCGGAGCGCGTAGACGCCCAGCCGGGGCCGCGGCCGGTCCTCGATCGCCGCGGCCGCGAACGGACGGAAGATCAGGTAGCCCGACAGCACGAAGAACAGCGGCATGCCCAGACGCAGCTGCCCCATGAGCAGGTCGAGCAGCGTGCCGCTCGCGACCTGGCGGTCCGGCACGAGGTACATCCACACGTGCACGAGGACGATGCCGACCGCCGCGGCGCCGCGCAGGCCGTCCAGGCCCGACAGGCGGGCCGCGCCTGCGGCGTCGCGGCGTCCGGACGCCCCGCCGGTGGTGGCGGAGGTGGGGACAGGCGTCGGGCGCGCGATCCCTCCAACCTGCCAGATCCGGCTCAAGGACGCCTGAGCGCCGGCGAAGGGCGCATCGGGGCGACCTGCCACGATGGGACGGATGCGCGACGTCGAGATCCGCGGCGACATGATCCGGCTGGGCCAGCTGCTCAAGCTCGCCGGCGTGGTCGACTCCGGGGGCGAGGCCAAGGTGCTGCTCGCCGAGGGGCTCGTCCGCGTCAACGGCGAGGAGGACGGCCGCCGCGGCCGCCAGCTGCACGACGGCGACGTCGTCGTCGCCGAGGGGCACGAGCTCCGCATCGTCGCTGCAAACTGAGGGGTTCCGTCCGGGGCGCGGACTACGGTCGCGCCATGGAGCCCGCCGCGGTGCCCGACCCGTTCTGGACGGTCGCCGACCTGCTCGAGCGGAGACGGCGCCTGGCGGCGCTGCCGCCCGTCGCGGCGGCGCACGACGCCGCGACGACGCTCCAGGCGCGCTGTGCCCTCGCGCAGGCGTCCGCCCTCTGCCACCCGGCCGGCCGGCGCGCGCGCCTGTTGCGGCTCCCGGGGGCCTGCGAGGCCTTCCTCTGCGCGGCCGACGACCTGGCCGCCGCCGCGATCCTCCGCGCCGAGCGGCACGCGGACGGCGCCGCGCCGGTGCCCGACCTGACGCCGTTCCTGGACCGCGTCGGGCGGCGGCACGACCACGTCGTGGGGCTGCTGCGGCGCGCGGGCGTCCGGCGCACCGCGATGACGCCCTGAGCTAGCGTGCCCGTACGGCCGCGAGCTCCGCGGCCGCGCCACGGGCGCCCGGGAGCGGGCGCCCCCGGATCCCCCGAGGAGCACCCATGAACCGCATCGTCCCCGGCGTCCTGGCGGGCGCCGTCGTGCTCGCCGCGGCGCCAGCCGTCGCGTCCGCCGCCGAGAAGCCCGGCGCGTCGACCGGCCTGGCCGGCTCGATCACCCCGCAGAGCGCCGTCCTCACCGGCAGCGTCAATCCGCGCGGCACGACGACCCGCTACCGGTTCGATCTCGGCACGACGACGAAGTACGGCACGAAGACCGCCCCGCAGAGCGCGGGCGGCGGCACGAGCCCCGTGGCCGCCACGACGCCCGTCGGCGGTCTCGTCCCGAACACGACGTACCACTACCGGCTCGTCGCCTCCAGCCGGGCGGGCACCGTCCGCGGCGCCGACCGCACGTTCCGCACCCCGAAGCAGCCGCTCGGGTTCTCGGTCGCCCTCGCGCCGCCGGAGGTCGCGCTCGGCGAGGCCACGACGGTGACGGGCAGCCTCGGCGGCACGGGCGCGGCGAAGCGCCAGGTCCAGCTGCAGGCCAACCCGTGGCCCTACACCGCCGGCTTCGCCACCGTCGGCAACGCGCAGATCACCACGGAGACGGGCGCGTTCTCGTTCCCGCTCCTCGGTGCGGCGATCAACACCCAGTACCGCGTCGTCACGGCGGGCAAGGACCCGGTGATCAGCCCGGTCATGACCTCGTCCGTGCTCGTCGACGTCGACGCCTCCGTGCGGACGAAGACGGTCAACCGGGGCAGCCGCCTGCGCTTCGCGGGCAAGATCCACCCCGCGCTCCCGGGCCTGCCGATCGCGGTCCAGCGCAGCTCGAACCACAAGTGGCGGACCGTCCAGGGGTCGGTCACGCGGAAGGGCGGCCAGACCTACGCGACGTTCGCCACCCGCGTCCGCATCAGCAAGGAAGGCCGCTACCGCGTGTTCGTCGCCGTCCCGGACGGCCGCCTGACGGCGAACGCCAGCACGACGATGACCATCCGGTTCCGTCGCTGAGGGGGTGCCGGCCCGCCACGTACGATGCACGCATGCTGCGTGCGTGGGTGGCGGGTCTCGTCGTGTGCGGGGTGCTGGCGGGGTGCGGCGGCGCCGGCCCGCCGTCGGGCCCGGACGCCGAAGGCGGCCGCCGATCCGTCGTGACCGTCCGCGCGAAGGTCGGCGGCGGGCGCCTGCTGGCGCTGGCGAGCGCCGGCACTCTGCGGCTGGGGGACCTGCCACAGGGATGGGAGACCCACGACGGCGGCGCGGTCGGCCAGTTCGACGGCGTCGGGTGCCCCGGCCTGCGCGGGGCCGTCGAGGCCGCGGCCGCCGACACGGAGGATCCTGGCTTCGTCGTGCGGGAGCGTGCGTCCGAGCGGGTCCTGCACCAGCTCGTGCTCGCCTACCGGACCCCGGACGCGGCGCGTCGCCGTCACGCCGCAGCGATGGCGCCCGGCGAGCGCCGCTGCATCGCGGGCGCCGCCGGGGCGATCGTGCGGCGCGTCGTGGCCGGCGTCGAGTACGGCACGCACGTGCGGTCCGTCCGCGAGGACACGCGCTCCGTGACCCGCGGCGCGGGCGACTCCCGCTACGTGTCGGTGGACGCCGAGGCGACCGTCCGGGGCTCGGTGATCCCGCTGCGCGTGGTCGTCGGCGCGACCCGCGTGGGCCGCGCGGTGTCGCTGCTGCTCGGGGTGGGCGTCGACGACTCGACGGTCGACCAGGCCGACGAGGCGATCGTGCGACGGCTCGAGCGCGCCGGGGCCGCCCGGCGCTGACCCGCCCTCGGAACGACGAAGGCCCCGCCGCGGCGGGGCCTTCGTCCTACGCGCCCGGCAGGATTCGAACCTGCGACTTCTTGCTCCGGAGGCAAGCGCTCTATCCACTGAGCTACGGGCGCACACGGGATCGCGAGCGATCCGCGCCGCAGTCTAGCGGGCGCGCCCGGGGCCCGCGCGGCGGCTGCCGCGGTCCCCGGCCGGGTAGCCTCGACGCCCGTGAACCTGGAGGTCCTCTTCGTCGGCACCGGCGGCTCCGCCCCGACCGCGCGCCGCGGGCTGCCGGCGCTCCTGGTGCAGCGCGGCGGCGAGCACGTGCTCGTCGACTGCGGCGAGGGGACCCAGCGCCAGCTCATGCGCTCCAGCGGCCTCGTCGAGCTCGACCTCGTGCTGCTCACGCACCTGCACGCCGACCACTGGCTGGGGCTCCCCGGGCTGCTGAAGACGTTCGACCTACGCGAGCGCGCGCGGCCGCTGACGGTGGCGGGCCCGGTCGGCACCCGGGCCGCCGTCGACGCGCTCCTGACGCTCTTCGGCCGCGTGCGCTACCCGCTCGAGGTCGTCGAGCTGGAGCCTGGGGACGAGCTGCGCCGCGACGGCTGGAGCGTCGACGCCCTCGGCGTGCAGCACCGCGCCACCGCCCTGGGGTACGCCCTCGTCGAGGACGACCGGCCCGGGCGGTTCGACGTCGACGCCGCGCGGGCGCTCGGGATCACGCACCCGCCGGACTTCGGGCGCCTGCAACGCGGCGAGGCGGTCGGCGACGTGACGCCCGAGCAGGTGATGGGGGAGAAGCGCTACGGGCGGCGGGTCGTCGTCTCGGGCGACACCCGCCCCTGCGACGCGGTGCGGGCGGCCGCCTGGCGCTGCGACCTGCTCGTCCACGAGGCGACGTTCACGGCCGAGCACGCGGCGCGCGCCCGCAAGACGGGCCACTCGACCGCGGCGCAGGCGGCGGCGCTCGCCGCCGAGGCCGAGGTCGGGCTGCTCGCCCTCGTGCACCTGTCGGCGCGCCACCGGCCGACGGAGGCGCTCGCCGAGGCGCGGGAGACCTTCGAGCACACCGTGATGCCGCGGGACTTCGACGTCGTCGACGTGCCGTTCCCCGAACGCGGCGATCCCGTGCTGCACGCGGGCGCCGGCCGCGCCGCGCGCCCCGGCGGCGACGACGCGGCGGCGCGCGCCCTCGACGATCCCGAGGGCGACGCCGACGACGCTGCTAGCCTCCCGTCCGCTCGTTAACCCGGTCCCGCGAGGCCGGAACGACAGGAGACGCATGACCGCAGAGACGACCGTCCTCGACGGCGACGACATGGCGCGCACCCTCGCGCGCATCGCCCACGAGATCGTGGAGGGGCACCCCGACCCCGCCGCCCTCGTGCTCGTCGGGATCCACACCCGCGGCGCCATCCTGGCCCGCCGACTGCAGGAGCGCCTGAGCGCGCTGCTCGACCGCGAGGTGCCGCTCGGCGACCTCGACATCGCGTTCTACCGGGACGACCTGTCGACCCGGACCGAGGAGCCGGTGATCCACGCCACCCACCTCGAGGGCATCCCGCTCGAGGGCCACTCCGTCGTCCTCGTCGACGACGTGCTCTTCACCGGTCGCACGATCCGCGCGGCCATCGAGGCGCTCTTCGACTACGGCCGCCCGGGTCGCGTCCAGCTGGCGGTCCTCGTCGACCGCGGGCACCGCGAGCTGCCGATCCGCGCGGACTACGTCGGCAAGAACCTGCCGACGTCGACCGCGGAGCGGGTCAACGTCCGCGTCCGCGAGCACGACGGCCGCGACGAGGTCGCCATCCACCGCGGCGGGACGCCGACCGGGGAGGCCGCATGAGGCACCTGCTGTCGATCGAGGATCTCGACCGGGCCGCCATCGAGCGGCTGTGCGACCGCGCCGCGACCTTCGCCGAGGTCGCCGACCGGCCGATCAAGAAGGTCCCCGCCCTGCGCGGCCGCACCGTCCTGAACCTCTTCTACGAGAGCTCGACGCGCACCCGCTCGAGCTTCGAGCTCGCCGCGAAGCGCCTGTCGGCCGACGTCGTCAACTTCTCGGCGAGCGGCTCGTCGGTCGAGAAGGGCGAGTCGCTCCGCGACACCGTCCAGACCCTGGCCGCGCACCGCCCGCACGCCATCGTCGTCCGCACCCCCTGGGCGGGGGCCTCGAAGCTCGTCACGCAGTGGACGGACGCGGCGATCGTCAACGCCGGCGACGGCCAGCACGAGCACCCCACGCAGGCGCTGCTCGACGTCTACACGCTGCGCAGCCGCCTCGGCACGCTCGACGGCCTGAACGTCTGGATCGTCGGCGACGTCCGCCACAGCCGGGTGGCCCGCTCGCTCGTGCTGGCGCTGCAGACGATGGGGGCGCAGGTGACCGTCTGCGGCCCCCCGACGCTGATCCCGCAGGACTTCGGCGTGCTCGGCTGCGACGTGCGCTACGACCTGTCGGGCCTGGGCTCCGCGGACGTCGTCTACGCGCTGCGGATGCAGAACGAGCGCATGAAGCAGGCCTACGTGCCGTCGCTGCGCGAGTACGCCCGGGCGTACCAGATCGACGCCGATCGTCTCGGCGCCCGCCAGCTGCTGATGCACCCCGGGCCGGTGAACCGCGGCGTCGAGCTGGCCGGCGACGTCGTCGACGGCCCGCAGTCCCTGATCCTCGACCAGGTCCGCGCCGGCGTCCTCGTGCGCATGGCGGTCCTGTACGAGGTCCTCGCCGCCGGCGGTGGGCCCACGGCCCCGCCCGCCGCCCCGTCCGCCGACGAGCCCGCCCCGACCCCGGAGTCCGCATGAGCCTCGATCCCCTGGTGCGCGCGCCGTCGGCAGACGCCGACGTCCTGCTGCGCCGCGTCCACGTGCTCGACCCCCGCGCCGGGATCGACGCCCCGCACGACGTGCTCGTCCGCGACGGGCTGATCGCCGCGATCGGCGAGCCCGGCGGCCTGCAGCCCACCGGCGAGCAGACCGAGGAGATCGACGGCACGGGCCTGCACCTGTTCCCCGGCTTCGTCGACCCGCACGTGCACCTGCGCACGCCGGGGCAGGAGCACAAGGAGGACCTGGAGACGGGGACCCGCTCCGCGGCCGCCGGCGGCTACTGCGCCGTCGTCGCGATGCCGAACACCTCGCCGGTCGTGGACTCGAGCTCGCTGCTGGGGTCGCTCCGCGACCTGGCCTCGCGTCTGGCCCGCGTGCCGGTCGGCTTCACCGCCGCGATCACGCGCGGGCTCGAGGGCACCCACCTGACCGAGATGGCCGAGCTGCGCCAGGCCGGCGCCGTCGGCTTCACGGACGACGGCCGCCCCGTCACCGACGCCGGGGTGCTGCGCAAGGCGCTGCAGTACCAGCGGCTGTGCGGCGGCGTGATCGCCCTGCACGAGGAGGACCCGTCGCTGTCCGCCGGCGGCGCGATGCGCGAGGGCAGCGTCTCCGCGCGGCTGGGCATCGCCGGGGTGCCGTGGCTGTCCGAGGCCACGATGGTCGCGCGCGACGCCGAGATCGCCGGCTACGAGGACGGCCGGATGCACTTCCAGCACCTCTCCTGCGTCGCGTCCGTCGACGCCCTGCGGGCCGGGAAGGCGCGCGGGTTCCGCGTGTCCGGCGAGGCGTCGCCGCACCACCTGCTGCTCACGCACGACGACGTCCGCGACCTCGACACGTCGATGAAGATGAACCCGCCGCTCGGGTTCGAGGAGGACCGCCAGGCCCTCATCGACGCCGTGCGCGACGGCACGATCGAGACGATCGCCACGGACCACGCCCCGCACGCGCGGCACGAGAAGGAGCTGCCGTTCGAGCAGGCGCCGATGGGCACGACGGGCCTGGAGAGCGCGTTCGCCGCGGTCTACTCCGGGCTCGTGCGGCCGGGCGTGCTGTCGCTCGCGACGGTCGTCGACCGGCTGATCGGCGGCGCCGCGCTCATGGAGCTGCCGACGCCGACCGTCGCGGTCGGCGCGCGCGCCAACCTCTGCCTCGTCGACCTGGAGCGCGAGTGGACGGTGGGGGAGGACGGCTACGAGTCGAAGTCCTCCAACTGCTGCTTCCACGGCCGCCGGGTCCACGGCCGCGTCCTGCTGACGCTCGCCGACGGCTCCGTCGCCTACCGCGAGCGGCACTTCGCCGTCCACGCCGCATGAGCGAGCCGCACGCCCTGTCCGCGCTGCAGGCGGACCGCACCGCGCTCGTCGTCGTCGACCTGCAGGAGGCGTTCCGCGAGCACGTCGACGGCTTCGCGCGGGTCGCGGAGCGCACCGTCCGCGCCGTGCGCGGCGCCGCCCTCCTCGGCCTGCCCGTCGTCGTCACGGAGCAGTACCCGCAGGGGCTCGGCGGGACGATCGCCGAGGTCGTCGACGTCCTGCCCGAGGGCACCCCGCGCCTGGCGAAGACCGTCTTCTCCGGCGCCCGTGCCGAGGGCTTCCACCTGGCCGGCCGCGACCGCGTCGTGCTGGTGGGCATCGAGGCGCACGTGTGCGTCCAGGCGACGGCGCTGGACCTGCTGCGGCAGGGCCTCGTCGTCCACGTCGCCGGCGACGCCGTCGGCTCCCGCACCGCCGAGGACCGCGAGGCGGGCCTCACGCGCGTGGCACGGGCCGGCGCGCTCGTCGGCACCACAGAGAGCATCCTGCTGGAGCTCACGGGCGACGCCCGGGCCCCGCAGTTCAAGTCGATCCAGGAGCTGATCCGATGACCACGGAGACCCGGGCCGCCGCGGCCTACCTGCTGCTCGAGGACGGCACCCGATTCGACGGCGTCTCGTGCGGCGCCGATCTGGAGGACGCGGCCCGTCCGACGGGCGAGGTCGTCTTCACCACCGGCATGTCCGGCTACCAGGAGTCGGTGACCGACCCGTCCTTCGCGGGGCAGCTCATCGTCTTCACGTACCCGCACATCGGCAACTACGGCGTGCACGCCGCGGCGATGGAGTCCGACCGCATCCACGCCCGCGCGGTCGTGATGCGCGAGGCCGTCGACCGCGACGACGCGCCGCGGGCCGAGCAGGGCTGGCTGTCCTGGCTGACCGAGCACGGGATCCCGGCGATCTCGGGCGTGGACACCCGGGCGCTCGTGCGCCACATCCGCGACAAGGGCGCGATGCGCGGCGGGCTCTTCGCCGCGAGCACCCCCGACGCCGACGCGCTCGCCCGCGTCCAGGCCGAGCCCGCGATGGCCGGGCAGGACCTGGCGTCCACGGTCACGCCGGCCGAGGCGCACGTCGTCGGCGCCGAGAACGTCGACGGGCCGCTCGTCGCCGCGATCGACACCGGGATCAAGCGCTCCATCGTCGACGAGCTCGTCGCCCGCGGCGCGCGGGTGCGCCTGCACCCGCTGTCCGACGGCCCCGACGCCGTCCTCGCGGGCGACCCGGACGCGGTCTTCCTGGCGAACGGCCCCGGCGACCCGGGCGCCGTCGAGCACGTCGTCGACACGATCCGCGGGGTGCTCGGGCAGAAGCCGGTCTTCGGCATCTGCATGGGCCACCAGCTGCTCTGCCGCGCCGTCGGCCTGGAGACGTACAAGCTGCCCTTCGGCCACCGCGGCGGCAACCACCCGGTGAAGGACCTGACGACCGGACGCGTCGAGATCACGAGCCAGAACCACGGCTTCGCGGTGCAGACGCCGGACGGCACCGGCCGCATCGAGGGCGACGAGCCCGTGCGGTGGGACACCGACTTCGGCCCCGCCGAGCTCTCGCACCTGAACCTGTACGACCGCACCGTCGAGGGCCTGGTGCTGCCCGAGGCGAACGCCGCCACGGTCCAGTACCACCCCGAGGCCGCGCCGGGCCCGAACGACGCGAGCTACCTGTTCGACCGCTTCCTCGACCGGATCCGGGAGCACGGTGACGGGGCGTCCCTCGCGGACGTCAACCGCCAGACCGGCGAGGCCGCCGCCGCCCGCGCTGGCGCCGCGCTCCCGGACACCCCCGCCAACGACCAGCCGGAGACCACCGCCTGATGCCGCGCCGCACCGACATCCGCCGGATCATGATCCTGGGCTCCGGCCCGATCGTGATCGGACAGGCCGCCGAGTTCGACTACTCTGGCGCCCAGGCCTGCAAGGTCCTGCGCGAGGACGGCTTCGAGGTCGTCCTGGTCAACTCGAACCCGGCGACGATCATGACCGACCCGGAGTTCGCGGAGCGGACGTACGTCGAGCCGCTGCTGCCGGGCCCCGTCGCGAAGATCATCGCGAAGGAGCGCCCCGACGCGCTGCTCCCGACCCTCGGCGGGCAGACGGCGCTGAACCTGGCGAAGGCGCTGCACGAGGACGGCACGCTCGAGAAGTACGGCGTCGAGCTGATCGGCGCCAACTACGACGCGATCAACTGCGCCGAGGACCGCGACCTGTTCGCGCAGGCGATGGCGAAGGCCGGGCTGAAGATGCCCGCGTCGATGATCGTGCGCGGCCGCGAGAACGACGCGGCGGACGGCGCGAAGCTGCCGCAGGAGCAGATCGACCGGCAGATCGCCGAGGCGCTCGCGACGACCGGGCTGCCGGCGATCGTGCGCCCGGCCTTCACGCTCGGCGGTCGCGGCGGCGGCATCGCCCGGACCGAGGACGAGTTCCGGCAGATCGTCCGCGGCGGCATCGACGCCTCGCCGATCGGCCAGGTGCTCGTCGACCAGTCCGTCCTGGGCTGGGGCGAGTACGAGCTCGAGGTCATGCGCGACAACGGCGACAACGTCGTCATCGTCTGCTCCATCGAGAACATCGACCCGATGGGCGTCCACACGGGCGACTCCGTCACCGTCGCGCCGCAGCAGACGCTGACCGACCGGCTGTACCAGCAGCTCCGCGACCAGGCGATCGCCGTCATCCGGGCGGTGGGCGTCGAGACCGGCGGGTCGAACGTGCAGTTCGCGGTCAACCCGGAGACCGAGGAGATCCTCATCATCGAGATGAATCCCCGCGTCTCCCGCTCCTCCGCCCTGGCGTCGAAGGCCACCGGCTTCCCGATCGCGAAGATCGCCGCCCGCCTGGCCGTCGGCTACCGGCTCGACGAGATCACGAACGACATCACCCGCGCGACGCCGGCCGCCTTCGAGCCGACGATCGACTACGTGGTCGTGAAGTGGCCGCGGTTCGCGTTCGAGAAGTTCCCCGGCGTCGACGAGCGCCTGTCGACGCACATGAAGTCCGTCGGCGAGGCGATGGCCATCGGCCGCACGTTCGGGCAGGCGTTCGCGAAGGCCCTGCGCTCGCGCGAGCTCGACGCCCGGCCGCAGATCGCCGACGACGCGACGGTCGAGCAGCTCGTCGAGCGCCTGCGCGAGCCGCGGACGGAGCGCTACGACGTGCTGCTCGAGGCGATCCGGCGCGGCGCGACGGACGCCCAGCTGCACGAGGCGACGAAGATCGACCCGTGGTACCTGGACGAGTTCCGGCGGATCGCGCTCGGCGACGACCCGACGCCGTCCGGCGACGCCACGCTCGTCCGCACCTACAAGTCGGTCGACACCTGCGCGGCCGAGTTCGCCGCCGAGACGCCGTACTTCTACTCCGGCTGGGAGCGCCCGGGCCCCGACGGCCCGCGGCACGAGGTCGACCGCGGGGACAACGCCTCGGTCGTCATCCTCGGCGCCGGCCCCAACCGCATCGGCCAGGGCATCGAGTTCGACTACTGCTGCGTGCACGCCGCGATGACGGTCCGCGGGTCGGGCCGCGACGCGGTGATGGTCAACTGCAACCCCGAGACGGTCTCGACGGACTACGACACGTCCAACCGGCTGTACTTCGAGCCGCTGACGCTCGAGGACGTGCTCGGGGTCATCGAGGTCGAGCGGCCCGAGGGCGTCATCGTCCAGTTCGGCGGCCAGACCCCGCTGCGCCTGGCGCAGGGCCTGCAGGACGCCGGGGTGACGATCCTCGGCACGAGCGTCGAGGCGATCGACCGGGCGGAGGACCGCGGCGCGTTCGGCGAGGTGCTCGCGAAGCTCGGCTTCCAGGCGCCGCCCTACGCGACCGCCCGCGACCTGGACGGCGCGATCGCCGCGGCGGACGAGGTCGGCTTCCCGCTGCTCGTCCGCCCGTCCTACGTGCTCGGCGGCCGCGCGATGGAGATCGTCTACGACGTCGACGGCCTGCGCGACTACCTCGTGCGTGAGGCCGACACGACGCACGGCCGCGACATCTTCCTCGACCGCTTCCTGGAGAACGCGATCGAGGTCGACGTCGACGCGCTCTGCGACGGCGACGACGTGTGGGTCGGCGGCATCATGCAGCACGTCGAGGAGGCCGGCATCCACTCCGGCGACTCGGCCTGCGCGCTGCCGCCCTTCTCGCTCTCGACGGCGATGGTCGACCGCATCCGCGAGCAGACGCGCGGCATCGCGCTCGAGCTCGGCGTGCGCGGGCTGATCAACATCCAGTTCGCGGTCTACGGCGACGAGCTGTACGTCATCGAGGCCAACCCGCGGGCGTCGCGCACCGTCCCCTTCGTCTCGAAGGCGATCGGCGTGCCGCTGGCGAAGATGGCCGTGCGGATCATGCTCGGCGAGCGGATCGCGGACCTGGACCTGCCGGGCCGCGACGGGATCGAGGGCCTGCACCACGTCGCGGTGAAGGAGGCGGTGCTGCCGTTCGACCGCTTCGTCGGCTCGGACGCGCTGCTCGGACCGGAGATGCGCTCGACCGGCGAGGTCATGGGCGTCGCGGACGACTTCCCGTCCGCGTTCGCGAAGGCCTCCGCGGCGGCGGGCTCGCCGCTGCCGAGCGCCGGCACCGTGTTCATCTCGGTGACGGACGCCGACAAGGCCGAGGCCCTGCGCGTGGCCCGGCGCTTCCACGAGGAGGGCTTCCGACTGGCGGCGACGGAGGGCACGCAGCGTGCGATCGTCGGCGCGGGCCTGCCGTGCGAGCTGGTCTCGAAGCTGCGCGACGCCGACGGTCCGACGGCCGTCTCGGAGATCGCCTCGGGCGAGGTCGCGCTCGTGCTCAACACCCCGACCGGCTCGGGCGCGCGCACGGACGGCTACGCGATCCGCCGCGCGGCGATCACCGCGGGCGTCCCGTGCCTGACGACGGTCGCCGCCGCGAACGCCGCGGTCGAGGCGATCGCCGCGGCCCGCGAGTCCGAGCCGGGCGTGGTCGCCCTGCAGGAGCTCGGCGCGTGAGCCCCGCGGCCGACGGTCCCGGGCGCACGCTCGCGGGCGTCGCGCTCGAGCACCCGCTGCTGAACGCGGCGGGGACGGCGCGCACGCTCGACGAGGTGGCGCGCCTGGCCCGCTCGGCCGTCGCCGCCGTCACCGTCGGCTCGTACACCCTGGGGGAGCGGGCCGGCAACGGCGGCGAGGTGTACGCCTCGCGCGAGGGCTACGCCGTCAACGCGCTGGGCATGCCCAACCGCGGGGCCGCGCAGCTGCGCGAGGAGCTGCCGCGGATGGCCGAGCTGGCCCACGCGGGCGGCAAGCCGCTCGTCGTCTCGGTGGCGGGGTTCGCGCCGGGCGAGTACGGCGAGCTGGCCGGGCTCGCCGCCGCGGGCGGGGCCGACCTCGTCGAGCTCAACCTGGGCTGCCCGAACGTCTGGGACGACGGGGCACAGAAGCGGATCGCCTCGTTCGACCCGGCGCTCGTCGCGGCGAGCGTCGCCGCGGCGGCGGACGCGAGCGTCCCGGTCGGGGTGAAGCTCTCGCCGCTCGCCGACCCGGTGCTGCTCGCCGAGGTGGCCGCGGCGGTCGGCGCGTCGACCGCGCGCTTCGTGGTCTCGTGCAACACCTTCCCGAACGGGCTGGCCCTGCGGCCGGACGGCCGGCCGGCGCTCGACGTGCGCTTCGGCGGGGTCTCGGGCGGGGCGATGAAGCCGATCGTGCTCGGCCAGGTCGCGCAGCTCCGGGCGGCGCTCCCGCACGCCGTCGACGTCGTCGGCGTCGGCGGCGTCCGGCGGGGGAGCGACGTGCACGATCTGCTGCAGGTCGGGGCCACGGCGGTCGGGCTCGCGACGGCGTTCTGGGACCGCGGCGAGGACCCCGCGGTGTTCGGCGACCTGCTCGCCGACTGGGTCGCCTGAGCGGGGCCCTGGCGGGCGCGGGGGACGCCGTTCCGCGGGTCCGCGGGGAGCAACGCTCGACGAACCCGGCCCTCAGCTGAACCTCGACTCGAGGTTGAGGTGAGTTCGTCCGCGGGGCCCGCGCGGGACCGGGACGACGGGTAGACTCGCCCCGCGATGTCGACCGCCGCCAACGCCCCGTCCAAGCCCTCGGCCACCCCCGAGCGGTCGCTGAACCAGCGCATGGACGCGCTGCAGCGCGCCAACGAGGTGCGGTCGCAGCGGGCGGCGCTCAAGCGCGATCTCAAGGCCGGTCGGCAGTCCATCGACCGCCTCCTCATGGACCCGCCGGAGTGGCTCGAGACGGCGAAGGTCGTCGACATGCTCCTCGCGGTGCCGAAGTACGGGCGCGTCCGCGCCGGCAAGATCCTCCAGCAGTGCCGCATCTCGGCCTCGAAGACGATCGGGGGCCTGACCCCGCGTCAGCGCGCCGAGCTCGTCCAGGCCCTCCGCGCGCCGCGCGGCTGATCGGACCCTTCGTGGCGCGCGTCTTCGTCATCACCGGCCCGTCGGGCGTCGGCAAGGGCACCCTGATCCGGCGCCTGCGCGAGACGATCCCGGAGCTGCGCGTCAGCGTGTCGGCGACGACCCGCCCGCCTCGCGCCGGCGAGGAGCACGGCCGCGACTACTGGTTCCTCGACGACGCCGAGTTCGACCGCCGCGTCGGCGAGGGCGACTTCGTCGAGCACGCCGAGTACGCCGGTCGCAAGTACGGCACGCTGCGCGAGGAGCTCGAGCGGCACCTCGGCGAGGGGGCGCCGGTCGTCCTGGAGATCGAGGTGCAGGGCGCCCGCCAGGTCCGCGAGACGATGCCCGAGGCCGTCCAGGTCTTCGTCGTGCCGCCGTCGTTCGACGCGCTGCGCGAGCGGCTCGAGTCGCGCGGCACGGACGGGGCGGACACGATCGCCCGGCGCCTCGAGGTCTCGCGCGTCGAGCTGGAGAGCCAGCACGAGTTCGACCACCGGCTGGTCAACGACGACCTGGACGCCACCGCGCGTCAGCTCGAGACGCTCGTTCGCGAGCAGCTCTCCTCCGCCGGCGCGGTCTGACGACGGACGGCGCGCGCGAGGGACGGGCGGCGGTGCGCGCTACACTGGCCGAATGATCTCTCCGCGCATGGACCAGCTCCTGGGGCACGTCGACTCGAACTACGCGTCGGTCCTGGTCGCGGCGAAGCGCGCCCGGCAGATCAACGCGTACTACCACAACCTCGGCGAGGGGGCCTTCGACGAGTTCCCGCCCCCGATGGTGGAGACGGCGTCGAAGAACTACCTGACGATCGCCCTCGAGGAGATCGCCGCCGGCAAGATCACCTACCGCTACCGGTAGGTCGCGGCGGCCCCGCGCCGCCGCCGGAAGCACCAGCCGTCTCGTCGACGCCGCCCCACGGGCGGCGTCGCGCGTTCTGCGCGAGAATGCCGCCGATGGCACGGCTGCTGCTCGGCGTCACCGGCGGGATCGCCGCCTACAAGGCGGTCGCCTTCGTGCGGCTCGCCACGGCGGCGGGGCACGCGGTGCGGGTGGTGCAGACGCCCGTCTCCCAGCGCTTCGTGGCGCCCGAGACCTTCCGCGCGATCACGGGCGCGCCCGTCCTGACCGACGAGTTCGAGCCCGACCCGCTGCGGGGGGCGTACCCCGGCGACCCGTTGCCGACCCACGCCGCGATCAGCCACCTGGCGCTCGTCGAGCGCGCGGACGCCTACCTGATCGCTCCGGCGACGGCCAACGCGATCGCGGGACTGGCCGCCGGCCGGGCCGACTCCCTGCTGTCCTCGGCGTACCTCGCCGCGGACGGCCCGGTGCTCGTCGCGCCCGCCATGAACCACCGGATGTGGCATCACGCCGCGACGCGGCGCAACGTCGCGCGGATCGTCGAGGACGGCGTGACCCTCGTGCCGCCGGGCTCCGGCCGCCTGGCCTCGAAGGGCGAGGCCGGCGACGGGCGCCTGGCCGAGCCGGAGGAGCTGCTGGCGGCCGTCGAGGCGGCGCTCGCGCCCCGCCGCGACCTCGACGGGGTCCACGTCCTCGTGTCCGCCGGCGGCACCCGCGAGCCGATCGACGCCGTGCGCTTCGTGGGCAACCGCTCGTCCGGCCGCATGGGGTACGCCGTCGCGGCGCGCGCCGCCGCCCGGGGGGCGCGGGTGACGCTCGTGGCCGCCAACGTCGGCCTGCCCGACCCGCCGGGGTGCGACGTCGTGCGCGTCGCCACCGCCGAGGAGCTGCGCCGGGCGTGCGGCGCCGCCTTCGGCGACGCGGACGTCCTGGTCATGGCGGCGGCGGTCGCGGACTTCCGTCCCGTCGCTCCGGCGGCCGGGAAGATCAAGAAGGCCGGGCGCGACGAGCTGACGATCACCCTCGAGGCGACGACGGACGTGCTGTCCGAGCTCGCCGGGCGGCGCCGGCCGGGCCAGACCCTCGTGGGCTTCGCCGCCGAGCACGGTCCGGAGGCACTGGTCCACGCCCGCGGCAAGCTCGAGCGCAAGGGCCTCGACGCCGTCGTGGTCAACGACGTCTCGCTGCCGGGGATCGCGTTCGACGCCGACCACAACGCCGTCACGATCGTGACGGCCGCCGGCGACGAGCCCGTCGCGCGGGCGCCGAAGGCAGACGTCGCGGACGCGATCCTCGATCACGTGGTGCGCGCCCGCACCGCCTGACGCGGGCGGATCCTCGCCCGGGCGGCCGACGGGCCGGGCGGTCGGGCTTGACGCGTTTGTCACACTCGATCCATGGCCACTCCCGACACCTACGAGCTCTACCGGTCGGGTCTCGACCTGCTCGAGCAGGGGGACCACCACGCCGCCGCGCTGCCGCTGCGCCGGGCCCGCGACCTCGAGCCCGACACCGGCATGGTCCGCGAGGCGCTGGGCCGGGCCCTCTTCGGCGCGCGACGCTTCCGCGAGGCCGCGGACGAGTTCGGCGTGCTCGTCGAGCGCGAGCCCATGAACCACTACGCGCAGTTCTGCTTCGGGCGGGCGCTGCAGCTGTGCGGCCGCCACGCCGAGGCCCGGCCGCCGCTGACGATGGCCGCGCTGCTCAAGCCCGAGCGCAACGACTACCGCGTCTACCGCGACCGCACGATCGCCGCGCTCGAGGGCTGACCGGCGCGGTCGCGCGCGACCTCGGCCGCGGCGACGAGCCGCCCCAGCAGCTCGTCGACCGCGGCGGGGGTGACCGCCGCGGCCGGCAGGTCGCCGTGCACCCACGTCGCCCCGGCGGCGGAGGAGGCGTAGCGGACGAGCGCGAGGTCGCGGCGGTTGCGGTGCAGGAGCCACGCCGCCGGCAGGGCGCCCGGCCCGACGACCTCGGCCTGCGCGCGCAGCAGCCCGCCGCGCAGGGCCACGCCGACGAACAGGGGCCAGCCGGCGCAGGGCACGCGCAGTCCCCACTCGCCCGGCGCCGGACGGTGCACGGCCGCCCCGAGCGGCGCGAGCGCCGCCTCGACGGCCTCCGGGCCCCGCGGCCCGCCCGTCCCGCAACCTCCCTGCATCCGGCGATGGTACGATGATCTCCCAGCGTTCGAAGACGCCGCTCCGCGGCACCCTTCCGAAGTGGGCAGAACGCCCGCTTTTTTTGTGGCTGAAACCGTCATGACCTCCTCCATCCAGGACACCGTCGAAGCACGACTTCGCACCGCGGACCCCGCGGTGGAGGTCCTGCTGGCCGAGGTCGTCGGCGGGGGCACGCTGCGCGTGCTCATCGATCACCCGGACGGCGTCTCCCTGGATCTCTGCGTGGAGGTCACGCACCACCTGAACGACCTCCGCGAGCGCTACGCGGTGGAGGTCTCGTCCCCGGGCCGCGACCGTCCGCTCGTGAAGCCCGAGCACTTCCGGCGGTTCGTCGGTCGTCGGGCGAAGGTCCGCACGCGCGAGCCGCTCGCCGTGTCGGGGGCCGACGCGCCGCGCCGGTCGTTCACCGGCGAGCTCGTCGGAGCGGACGACCAGGCCGTGACGCTCGCGGCCGACACGGGCGTCGTGACGATCCCGTACGCCGAGATCCACCGCAGCAACCTCGTCGAGGAGTAGGAGCCGAATGTCCCGCGAGATCGTAGAGGCGATGCGCGCCCTGGCGCGCGAGAAGGGCATCCCCGAGGAGCGGCTCGTCGCCGCCCTCGAGGACGCGCTCCTCTCCGCCTACAAGAAGCAGCCCGGCGCGGCGAAGTACGCCCGGGTCGAGCTCGACCAGGACAGCGGCGACTACCGCGTCATCGAGCTGCTCGTCCCCGAGATGCTCGAGGCCGGCCTGATCGTCGAGACGATCGACGAGCAGAGCTACGAGGACCCCGAGACGGGCGAGTGGATCGAGCCGTCCGACGTGGAGATCCCGGGCGAGAAGCTCGCGGAGCACCGCGACGAGATCCCCGAGCGCGACGTCACCCCCGACGACTTCGGCCGCATCGCCGCGCAGACCGCCAAGCAGGTCATCCTGCAGCGGATCCGCGAGGCCGAGCGCGACATGATGTTCGACGAGTTCGCCGACCGCGTCGGCGAGATGGTCACGGGCATCGTGCAGCAGTCCGACAACCGCTACACGCTGCTCCAGCTGCGCGACCGCGTCGAGGCGCTGCTGCCCCGCTCGGAGCAGGTCTACGGCGAGCGCTACGACCACAACCAGCGCCTGAAGGCGGTGATCAAGGAGGTCTCGCAGTCCGCGAAGGGTCCCTCGATCATCGTGTCCCGTCGCGACCCCGAGGTCATCCGCGCGCTCTTCGAGCTCGAGGTCCCCGAGATCGCCGACGGCCTGGTCGAGATCACGGGCGTCGCGCGCGAGCCCGGCTACCGCTCGAAGATCGCGGTCGTCTCGCACGCCGCGGGCGTCGACCCGGTCGGCGCGTGCGTCGGCCCGCGCGGCTCCCGCGTGCGCATGGTCGTCTCCGAGCTCAAGGGCGAGAAGATCGACATCATCCCGTACAACGACGAGCCGGGCCGCTTCATCGCGAAGGCCCTCTCGCCGGCGCACGTGCGCGAGGTCTTCATCGACGACGAGCAGCGCCAGGCGACCGTGGTCGTGCCGGACGAGGACCTGACGAAGGCGATCGGCCGGGAGGGGCAGAACGTGCGCCTGGCCGCGCGCCTGACCGGCTGGCGCATCGACATCAAGAAGGCGTCGGACGCCCTCGCCCAGGCGGCGACCGGCGGCGACGCCGGCGACGTCGAGGCGGAGGAGCCGATCGGCGACGGCCGCTGCTCGGCCGTGATGACGAGCGGCCGGCGCTGCCCGAACGCGGCGCTGCCCGGCTCCATCTTCTGCGGCCTGCCCGCGCACCAGGCGCTCGTGCGCTTCGGGCGCGTCGAGGTCGCCGTCCTCGAGGACCTGCCGGAGGACGAGCTCGACGCGCTCGCCGACCCGGACAAGTCGCAGGAGGACGTCCAGGACATCGTCACGCGGGCCGAGGAGGCGTACGCCGAGCGCGTCGCCGCCGAGGGCCCGGTACCGACCGAGGAGGATCTCGGTCCGGTGCAGGCGGAGGCGGGCGAGCCCGTCGACGCCGAGGCGCAGGACGCGCCGGCCGTCGAGGACGACGGCAACGAGGCTCCGGACGCGGCGGACGACGCCGCGCCCGGGGTGGAGGACGTCCCGTCCGCGTAGCCGGGGGCCACCCCGAGAGGCGCTGCGTCGGCTGCGGCCGGCGCGCGCCCCAGGCGGAGCTGCTCCGCCTCGCCCTGATCGGGGGCCGCGTGGTCCCCGATCCGCCGCGCCGGCTCCCCGGCCGCGGCGCGTACGTGTGCGGACGCACGTGCGCCCAGCAGGCCGTCGATCGTCGCGCGTTCGGACGCGCGTTCCGACGGCCCGCCAGCATCGATCCCGACTTCCTACACTTCATTCACTAATGGCGAAGAAGCGCGTGCACGAAATCGCCAAGGCCCACGGCCTGTCGAGCAAGGCGGTGCTCGATGCCCTCCAGAAGGACGGGCACGACATCGCGACCGCCTCGTCCAGCGTCGACGAGGGCGTTGCGAACCGACTGATCCAGGCCAAGGGCGCCGAGCTCAAGAGCGCGGCGAAGTCCGACGGGGGCAGCACGCCCTCGCCGGCCAAGGCTCCGACCGCCGGGGCGTCCGCCCCGGCCGACACCGCCGGGGCCGACGCCCCGGCCCGACCCCAGGCCGCACCGGCCCGCCCGGTGCGCCCGCCCGCGCCCGGGCAGCGCCCCGTGCGCCCCGCCGCGCCCGGCACCCCGGCCGCGCAGCGGCCCGTGCGCCCGGCCCAGCCGGGGCAGCGCCCCGTGCGCCCGGCCGCGCCCGGCGGGCGCCCCGTGCGCCCCGCCCAGCCGGGAGCCCGCCCCGCGGGCGCGCCGTCCGGCGCCGCTCCTCAGCGGCCCGCGGCCGGCGGCCCGGCGCGTCCGGGCGAGCCCGGACGTCCCGCGGCCCGTCCCGCGGCCGGTGCGCCGGCCCGGCCGGCGCGCCCCGGCGACGGCCGTCCGGCCGCCCCGGGCGCCGGCGCCCCCTCGCGTCCCGTGGCTCCCGGCGCGCCCCAGCGTCCGGCCGCGCCCGGCGCGCCGCAGCGCCCGGCCGCCGGCGCGCCCGGCCGCCCCGTGCGCCCCGGTCAGCCCGGCCGCCCCGTGCGTCCCGGCGAGGCCCGTCCGGCCCCGCGTCCCGCGCCGCGTCAGGCCCCCGGCAGCCGCCCGGCTCCGGACGGCCGCGCGCCCGGCTCGGGACCCCGCGTCATCCAGACCGCCGCGCCCGCGGCGCCGAAGCCCGCGCCGCAGGCCGACCGTCCCGCCGGCGGCCGTCCCGCGTCCGGCGGCGGCCGTCCGGCCCCGCAGGGCCGCGGCAACGCGCCGCAGGGCGGTCGCGGTCCGGCCGGTCGCGGTCCGGCCCCGCAGGGCGGCCGCGGACCCGCGGGCCGTGGTCCGGCGCCGCAGCGCCCCGTGCGCGACGCGCCGTCCGCGCCGCAGGGCCGTCCGGCCCCGCAGGGCGACCGCTCGCTGCGGCGCCCCGAGGACCGTCCGCTGCCGCCGCGGCCCGCCGGGCCGGGTGGTCCGCCGCGCCCCGGCCAGCCGCCGGCTGCCGGCGCCCCGCGTCCGGGCGAGCGCCCCCTGGGCCGCCGCCCGCGCCGGGCCAAGGACGTTCCGCCGCCGCCCCCCACGCGCGACCTGCGCACGAAGAAGCCCGCGCTGCCGAAGGGTCCCCCGACCCTGGGCGAGAAGCCCGCGGCCGGCGCCGGCCCCAAGATCATCGCTCTGCCCGATCCCGCGACGGCGCGCCCGCAGCGCTCCGGCGCGGGCGGCTCCGGCGGCCCCGGCGGCCCCGGTCGGCGCCGCGTCGTCATCGACCAGCCGGGCGGCCCGCGCCGTCCGGGCGTCGGTGGCGGCCCGCCGAACCGGCGTCCGCGTCGCCGTCGTCGCCGTCAGTCGATCGAGGAGGCGCTGGCCCCGCTGAGCCGCGGCGACCAGGGCAAGACGGTCGACGTCCCGAAGATCAACTCGGGCTC
Source organism: Patulibacter sp. SYSU D01012 (assembly GCF_017916475.1). GTDB lineage: Bacteria > Actinomycetota > Thermoleophilia > Solirubrobacterales > Solirubrobacteraceae > Patulibacter. The sequence goes on along the minus strand of NZ_JAFMTB010000002.1, from coordinate 280,959 downwards.
GACGGTCAAGGACGTCGCCGAGTACCTCGGCGTGCCCGTGCCCGAGGTCATCAAGAAGCTCATGCTCATGGGCGAGATGGCCACGCTCACGCAGACGCTGGCGGACGAGACCATCGAGCTGCTCGCGGGCGAGTTCGACCGCGAGGTGCAGATCGTCAAGGCGAGCGACGAGGAGGAGGAGACCCCGGTCTTCGACGACTCCGAGGCCGAGCTCGTCCAGCGTCCGCCCGTCGTGACCATCATGGGTCACGTCGACCACGGCAAGACCTCGCTGCTCGACAAGCTGCGCGAGGCGTCCGTGGCCGAGGGCGAGGCCGGCGGCATCACGCAGCACATCGGCGCCTACCAGGTGCACCACGGCGAGGACACGATCACGTTCCTCGACACGCCGGGTCACGCGGCCTTCACGGCCATGCGTGCCCGCGGCGCTCGCCTGACGGACATCGCGGTGATCGTGGTGGCCGCCGACGACGGCGTGAAGCCGCAGACCGAGGAGGCGATCGACCACGCGCGTGCCGCGGGCGTGCCGATCATCGTCGCGGTCAACAAGATCGACAAGGAGGGCGCCGACCCGCTCCGCGTGCGGACCGAGATGGCGACCATCGGGCTCAACCCGGCCGAGTGGGGCGGCGACATCGAGTTCGTCGACGTCTCCGCGAAGACGGGCGACGGCCTCGACGACCTGCTCGACACCATCGGCGTCGTCGCGGAGCTCCTCGAGCTCGCGGCGAACCCCGACACCGAGGCGTCCGGCGTGGTCATCGAGTCGAAGCTCGACGTCGGCCGCGGCCCGGTCGCGACGGTCCTGATCCAGCGCGGCACCCTCGAGATCGGCGATCCGATCGTCTCGGGCGCCCAGTGGGGCAAGGTCCGCGCGCTCATCGACTACACGGGCGAGCGCATCGAGGTGGCCGGCGTCGGCGACCCGGTGCAGGTCCTCGGCTTCAACGGGGTGCCCAACGCGGGCGACTTCGCGATGGTCGTCGACTCCGAGAAGACGGCGCGCACGAAGGCCGAGGAGCGCGAGACGCGCCTGAAGGCCGAGGCGCTCGCCCGCCGCTCGGGCCGCAAGTTCTCGCTCGACGAGGTCTTCAAGCGCTCGCGCTCCGCCGCCGAGATGAAGGGCCTGCCCCTCATCCTCAAGGCGGACGTGGCCGGCTCGCTCGAGGCGTTCGAGGACGAGATCGCGAAGCTGCCCCAGAGCGAGGTCCTCGTGGACATCGTCCTGGCCGGCGTCGGTGGCATCACCGAGTCCGACGTCATGCTCGCGTCGGCGTCCGAGGCCGTGGTCATCGGCTTCAACGTCGGCACGGTCGGCAACGCCCAGCGCGTGGCGGACCACGAGGGCGTCGAGATCCGCACGTACGAGGTGATCTACCGCGCGCTCGAGGACCTCCGCGACGCGATGGAGGGCATGCTCGACAAGGACGAGATCGAGGAGACCGTCGGCACCGCCGAGGTCCGCCAGATCTTCCGTGCCTCGAAGGTCGGCACGATCGCCGGCTGCTACGTCACGGACGGCCGCGTGCGCCGCAACGGCCTCGTGCGGGTCATCCGCGACGGCGAGATCCTGCGGAACACGAAGATCGAGAGCCTCAAGCGGTTCAACGAGGACGCCCGCGAGGTCGCGACCGGGTTCGAGTGCGGCATCGTGCTGCGCGAGGGCGACGACCTGCGCGAGGGCGACATCCTCGAGACGTACGAGAAGCGCCGGGTCGACCGCGAGCTGAAGTGATGAAGCCCGACCGGATGCGCCGGGTGGACGAGGCGGTCCGAGAGGTCCTCGCCGACGTCCTCCAGAACGAGATGAAGGACCCCCGGATCGGCTTCGCCACCGTGACGGGGGTCCGGACGAGCACCGACCTGAGCCACGCGACGGTCCTCGTCAGCGTGCTCGAGCTCGAGGGCGGGTCCGGGCACTCCGCAGAGGACACGCTGGAGGGCTTGCGGTCCGCCCACGGGTTCCTGCAGCGACGCGTCGGGGAGGAGCTGCGGCTGAAGCACACGCCGCTCCTGAAGTTCACGCTCGACGAGACCGTGGACCGCGCGATGCGGATCCAGGAGCTGCTCGACCATCCGCCGGCGCCGCCGGTGGAGACGCCGGAGGAGGGCGCCGACGCGGCGTCCGCCGACGGCGAGGACGCGTCCCCGACCCAGGACGATGCTCCTCGATGAGCCTCGTCGACGCGTCTCGCGACGCGCGGCGGACCGTGACCGAGCTCCTGCGGGGCGAGGACCGGTTCGTCACCGTCACCCACGAGCACCCGGACGGGGACGCGATCGGGTCGCTCGTGGCCGCGACGCGCCTCCTGCAGGCGCTCGGCAAGGACGTCGTGGCCGTCGTCGGCCCGGGCGACCTGCCGCTGTCCCGCGAGTACGCGGGGCTGATGACCGTCGACCTGCAGACCGAGGTCCCCGCGGACCTCGCGGACCGCACCGCGGTCTTCCTCGACTGCGGCAACCTCGACCGGATGGCGGTGCTGCCGGTGCGCACGGACGCGCGGCGCATCGTCAACATCGACCACCACCACGACAACACGCGCTTCGGCGACGTGGACCTGGTGGCCGCCGACGCGTCGAGCTGCTGCGAGATCGTCTGGGAGCTGTTCGCCGACCTCGGCGTGCCCGTCGACCTGGACAGCGCGAAGGCGCTCTACGTCGGCCTGGTCACCGACACCGGCCAGTTCATGTACGAGAACACCGGCGAGCGCGCGCACCGCATGGCGGCCGACCTGATCGCCGTCGGCGTGGACCCCTTCCCCGTGTACCGGGCGCTCTACGAGAACGTCCCGTGGTCGAAGCTGGCGCTGCTGGGGCGCGCGATCGCCCGCGTGCGGCACGAGGCCGACGGCCAGCTGACGTTCGCCCTCATCCGGCGCGAGGACTACGAGGCCACGCAGGCCGAGGACACGGACTCCGAGGGCATCATCGACCACCTGCGGACGCTGGCGGGCACCCGTCTGGCGGCGCTCGCCCGCGAGGTCCCGGCCGACCCGGTGACGGGCGCGGGCGTCCGGACGAAGGTCTCGCTGCGCTCGTCCGGGGCCGGCATCGACGTCTCCGCCATCGCCCGCGCGGGCGGCGGGGGCGGGCATCCGCAGGCCGCCGGGTTCACGACGGACATGGGCGAGGACGAGCTCGTGGCCTTCCTCCGCACCCAGCTCCGCGACGCCGGGTGATCGCTCCGGAGGAGGTCGCCCGGCTGGCGGCGGCCGTCCCGGACGGGGCGCTGCTCGTCGACAAGCCCGCGGGCCTGTCGAGCCACGACGTCGTCGGTCGCGTGCGCCGGTCGCTCGGCGGGCGCAAGGCGCGGCGCGTCGGGCACTCCGGGACGCTCGATCCCTTCGCCACCGGGCTGCTGATCGTGCTGCTCGGCCGCGCCACGCGGCTGCAGGGGCACCTGATGGGCCTCGACAAGACGTACGAGACGCTCGCCCGCCTGGGGGCGACGTCCACGACCGGCGACCCCGAGGGCGAGATCGTCGTCACCGGCGTGGTGCCGCCCGATCCGCCCGTCCTGCCGACCGGCCTGGTGCGCCAGCGGCCCCCGGCGTACTCCGCCGTGCGCATCGACGGCGAGCGGGCCTACCGGCGCGCGCGCCGCGGCGAGGAGGTGGTGGTGCCCGAGCGCGAGGTCACCGTCCACGCCTTCGAGCAGACGTGGCGGGCGGGCGACCGCGCCCGCTACCGGATCGCCTGCTCGTCGGGCACGTACGTGCGCAGCCTCGTCGCCGACCTGCACGACGCGTACTGCCTGGAGCTGCGGCGCACGGCGATCGGCCCGTTCCGGGTGGCCGACGCCCACGGCCCCGACGATCCGCCGGACGACTGGCGCGTCCTGCCGCTGACCGCCCTGCTGCCGGTCGTGATGCCGACCCTCGAGGTCGACGAGGAGACCGCGCGGCGGCTCGGCCACGGCCAGCGGGTGACGCTCGACGGCGGCCCCGCGGGCGGCGAGGTCGGCATCGTCCACGCCGGCGAGGCGGTCGCCGTCGGCCGCCGCGAGGAGGACGGACGGATCCGTCCCGTCGTAGGCTTCCGGGCGTGACCGCGCGCATCACGCCCCTGGCGGACGTCGAGCCCCGGCCGAGGACGGTCGCCCTCGGCACCTTCGACGGCATCCACCTCGGCCACCGCGAGGTGCTGCGGGGCGCGGACGCCGTGGTGACGTTCGACCCGCATCCGATGGAGGTGCTCGCGCCGGGACGCGTCCCGCCGCAGCTGACCACGCTGGAGCGCCGCGCGAAGCTCATCGGCGACTGCGGGATCGGCGAGCTCGTGCTCGTGCCCTTCAGCCCCGAGACGTCCCGCCAGCGGGCGCAGGAGTTCGTCGACGAGGTGCTCGTCGGCCGCCTCGACGCCCGCGGCGTGCGGGTGGGCGAGAACTTCCGCTTCGGCCGCGACGCCGAGGGCACGCCGGCGATGCTGCAGGCGGACGGGCGCTTCGAGACCACGGTCGTCCCCGTCCTGCGCGTGGCGGGGGACACGGTCAGCTCGACCCGCGTCCGCGAGCTCGTGGCCCGGGGCGCGGTGGGGGAGGCGCGCGAGCTGCTCGGGTCGCCGTTCGCGCTCTCCGGCGTGGTCGAGCACGGCGAGAAGCGCGGCCGCGAGCTGGGCTACCCGACCGCCAACCTGACGCCGCCGCCGGGGCACGCCCTGCCCGCCCACGGCGTCTACGCCTGCCGGGCCCTGCTCGCGGACGGCAGCGTCCGCACCGCCGCGGTCAACATCGGCATCCGGCCGCAGTTCGAGTCGGCGCTCGGCGTGCTCGTCGAGGCGTACCTCGTCGACTTCACCGGCGACCTGTACGGCCAGCCGCTCGAGCTCGAGTTCCTGCAGCGGCTGCGGGGCGAGCAGCGCTTCGACGGGGTGGACGAGCTGCTCGTGCAGATGGCGCGCGACGTCGAGGACACGCGGCGCATCGTCGCCGCGGGCTGACGCCGGCGCCGCCGCGGGCCGCCCTCCCGACGCCGACCGCGGCGGGGCCGCGCCGCGGGCTTGCAGGCGCTTCTGGTAGCTTCACCCGTCGAATGTCGTCGCTCACGCAGGAACGCAAGCAGGAGATCGTCGCTCGATTCGGGACCTCCGAGAGCGACACGGGCTCCACCCGGGTCCAGGTCGCGCTGCTCACGGAGCGCATCAACGACCTGACGACGCACCTCCGCGAGCACAAGAAGGACCACCACTCGCGTCGTGGCCTCCTCATGCTCGTCGGTCAGCGCCGCCGTCTGCTCGACTACATGCGCCGGAACGACCTCGAGGGCTACCGCTCCCTCATCAAGGAGCTCGGCCTGCGCAAGTAGCCGCGAGCCGGGACCGCCCGGCTCCCCGCCGCCCCTTCGCGGGCGGCCCCGTCCGACCGGCCCCCAGGCCGGTCGTTCTCGTTCCCGGGGCCGACGCGCGCCCCGTAGGATCAGCGCATGGCCATCATCGCCCCCGGCACCCCGGTCCCCGAGCTGACCCTGAAGCGCGAGGACGGCAGCGACTTCACCCAGGAGGACCTGCGCGGCCGGACGACCGTGCTCGTCTTCTACCCGTTCGCGTTCAGCTCGGTCTGCACCGACCAGCTGCAGGTCTACGAGGAGCTCCTGCCCGAGCTCGCCGAGCAGGACGCCGTGATGTACGCGGTGTCGACCGACGCGACGCCGTCGCAGACCGCGTTCCGCGAGAAGCTCGGCGTGACGATCGAGCAGCTCTCCGACTTCGAACCCAAGGGCGCGGCGTCCAAGGCCCTCGGCGCGTACTTCGACCCGGCCGGCATGACGAACCGCGCGCTCGTCGTCGTGGGCCCCGACGGCACCGTCGCCTGGAGCCACCTGGCCGCGTCGCCGGGCGAGCTGCCGGGCGTCGAGCTGGTCCGCGAGGGCGTCGCGGCCGCGAAGGCCTGAGCGCGGTCGCCCCGGTGGCCGCGCCCGCCGAGTCCGCGCCGGCGCACGTGAGCGGGCCGCAGGGCGGCCCGCACGTCCTGCTCTACGGCGACGCCACGTGCCCGCGCTGCCAGCAGGCCGTCCTGCGGCTGCGGGCGGCGCCCGTGCGGCTCGAGTGGCGGCACCTGGTGCTGCGCGCTCGCGGGCCGCGGCCCCGGGCGCTCGCCGGCGCGCTCGAGGCGGCCGGCCGGCAGGGCGCGTTCTGGCCCGTCCTCGACGCGCTCGTCGCCGAGCCCGGCCGGACGGAGGACCCGGACCTGTGGGCGCTCGCCCGGCGGCTGGGGCTGGACGTGCAGCGGTTCGACGCCGACCGCAGGGACGAGGCGACGACCGCGCGGATCGCCGCCGACCTGGCGGACGGGCTGCGCGCGGGGGCGACGGGGACGCCGGCGATCCTCGTCGGCGGCGGCCCGGTCGACCACGGCGTGCCCGACGACGCGTGGGTGGCGGCGCTCCTGGACCGCCACCGCGGCGCCTAGGGCCGCGGCGCCCGGCGCCGGCCGCGCAGCCGCGCCAGCGCGAAGACCGCGGCGGTGATGACGCCGACGAGCGGGAACAGCAGCAGCCACGCCGCGCCGCCCGGGGCGTCCGTCAGCGGCGCGTCCTCGGCCTGCTGCGCCGGCGTCGGGGCGGTCGCGAAGCCCTCCTCGGACTCGTACGGGTACGCCGCGGACGCCCGGAAGAGCCGGTCCGACACGCCCCGGCGCACCGCCACGTCCGCCGTGAGCGTCGCCGGCTCCGCACCGACGAGCCCTAGGCGCGTCAGGAACGGCCCGCCGATGAGCGCGCGCGACCCGGCCCCGGGGGCGGGGCGCAGGTCGGCGACGCGCCCCGCGTGGAACGTGTCGAAGCCGCGCGCGACCACCCGGTGGGGGCCGCCGACGTACAGCTCGACGCTGACGGGCTGCCGCGCGGACTGGCCCAGGCGCAGCGGGACGACCAGGCGGTCGGCCGCGAACGCGATGCGCAGCGGGCGCAGCGCCCGGGCGCGGCCGGGGGCGGAGGCGGCGGCCGACAGCCGGATGCCGACGAACCCCCAGCCGCGGCGCACGTAGCCCCGCAGGAGCGCCCGTGCGGACGACGGCGTCCCGGCGCCCGGGCCGGCGAGCCAGCGGCGCAGCGCCCCGGCGTCGCCGGCGGGCAGCGTCTGCACCGCGTAGTCGGCGACGGCCGCGCGCGGCAGCGGCCCGGCGGCGGTCCGACCGCCGCGGCCCAGGGGGGACGTCGCGCGTTCGAGCCCGCCGAAGAGCGCGTCGCGCGCGGCGGGCAGCGGCGTCGCCGTCGCGTCCGCCGGCACCGGGACGAGCAGCGCCGCGCGTCCGCGGCCGGTCGGCGCCAGCTCGGGGGAGAGGACGAGCTGCTCGCGGCCCCCCGAGAGCGAGACGAGCATCCGCTCGGTGCCCGCGGTCGCGTTGACCGCCAGGCCGACGGCGGCCGCCGGGGCCGCGGGGACGAGCGCCAGGGCCGCGGCGCCCGCGAGGGCCGCCGGGACGGCGCGACGACGGGGGAGGCGGGGAGCGGGCGGCGACGGCACGGCCGTCGATCGTAGCCCCGGCGGGCCGGTCGCGGCCCCCGGCCGCGGCCGCGTCGGTCGGCACGCCCGGCCGGCATCGGCCCTGCAACCACGGGGGTTCCGTTACGCTGGACGGCAGTTCGGAACGACGAAGAACAAGATCGCGCGCCAGGTCCGATGGGCGCGCAGCGAGGAACACCTATGAGTCACGCTGACGTGACGACCCTCTCCGTGGAGATCTCCGGTCAGGAGATCACCTTCGAGACGGGCAAGCTCGCCAAGCAGGCCTCCGGCGCCGTGACGGTGCGCCAGGGCGACACGATCGTCCTCTGCACCGCCGCCATGGGCCGCCTGAAGGACTTCGACTTCCTGCCCCTGACGGTCGACGTCGAGGAGCGCTCCTACGCCGCGGGCAAGATCCCCGGCTCCTTCTTCAAGCGCGAGGGCCGCGCGGGCGAGAAGGCGACGCTCACCGCGCGCATGATCGACCGGCCGATCCGGCCGCTGCTGCCGAAGAACTGGCGCTACGAGACGCAGGTCGTCGCCCTGCCGATCTCGGTCGACCACGAGCACCCCTACGACGTGCTCGCCATGAACGGCGCGTCCGCCGCGCTCATGCTCTCCGCGATCCCGCTGCCCGAGCCGATCGGCGCGGTCCGCATCGGCAAGATCGACGGCACGATCGTGGTCAACCCGCCCGAGGCGTCCCTGCTGCAGGACGGCGAGAGCGACCTGGACCTGATCGTCGCCGGCACCGCCGACGCGATCCTGATGGTCGAGGCCGGCGCGAACGTCATCCCCGAGGCCGAGATCCTCGACGCGCTCGACATCGCGCACGACGAGATCAAGAAGCTCTGCCAGCTGCAGCTCGAGCTGCGCGAGAAGGCCGCCAAGCCGAAGGTCGACCACGAGGCGCCGAAGCTCGACGAGAAGCTCCTCGCGAAGATCGAGAAGAAGCACGGCAAGGCGATCCAGAAGGCGACGCAGGTCGTCGAGAAGCTGGAGCGCCAGGACGCGACCGAGGCCGCGAAGCAGGCCGCGTACGACGACTTCGTGGGCGACGACACCGACGCCGACGAGGCGAAGGCCGTCAAGGCGATCGTCGACCACCTGGAGAAGTCCGCGATCCGCGACCGGATCGCCGTGCAGAAGGTGCGTCCCGACGGCCGCGACGCCGAGGAGATCCGCCAGATCACGATTGAGACCGGCACCGCCCCGCGCACGCACGGCTCGGCCCTCTTCACCCGCGGCCAGACGCAGGCCCTCTCGGTCGCGTCCCTCGGCACGCTGAAGGAGGAGATGCGGCTCGACACCCTCGGGCTCGAGACGAACCGCTTCTACTGGCACCACTACAACTTCCCGCCGTTCTCCGTCGGCGAGGCGGGCCGCCTGGGCGGCCCGAAGCGTCGTGACATCGGTCACGGCGCCCTGGCGGAGCGCGCGCTCGTGCCGGTGATCCCGTCCACGGACGAGTTCCCGTACACGATCCGCGTCGTCTCCGACATCCTCGAGTCCAACGGCTCCAGCTCGATGGCGTCGGTCTGCGGCTCGTCCCTCTCCCTCATGGACGCGGGCGTGCCGATCAAGGCGCCGGTCGCGGGCATCGCGATGGGCCTGATCAAGGAGGGCGACGACTACATCGTCCTCACCGACATCGCCGGCGTCGAGGACCACCTCGGCGACATGGACTTCAAGGTCGCCGGCACCGAGGAGGGCATCACCGCCCTCCAGATGGACATCAAGATCACGGGCGTCACGTTCGAGATCCTGCGCGACGCGCTGGCCCAGGCCCGCAAGGCGCGCCTGGAGATCCTCGGCAAGATGCGCGACGTCATCGAGGGCCCGCGCCAGGAGCTGTCGCTCTACGCGCCGCGGATCCTGACGGTGAAGATCGACCCCGAGAAGATCGGCATGCTGATCGGCAAGGGCGGCGAGACGATCCGCGGGCTCCAGGAGGAGTTCGAGGCGCAGATCGACATCGCCGACGACGGCACCGTCAACGTCTACTCGTCCTCGGGCGCGAAGGGCGACGCGCTCGTCCAGCGCATCTCGGGCATGACCCGCGACGTGGAGCTCGGCGACGAGTTCGACGGCAAGGTCGTGAAGACGACGACGTTCGGCGCGTTCGTCGAGCTCATCAAGGGCACCGACGGCCTGCTGCACATCTCGAACGTCTCGCCGGGCAACCGCGTCGAGACGGTCGAGGAGGTCCTGAAGCAGGGCGACGTCATCAAGGTCCGCGTCGCCGAGCTGGACCGCGAGCGCGGCCGCATCGGCCTGCGCCTGTCGGACGACCCCGACGTCGCCGGCAAGACGGCCGAGGAGCTCAAGGAGCTGAAGAAGGCCGGCCCGCGCCGCGAGGGCGGCGGCGACCGCCCGCCGCGCGACCGCGACGCCAACGGTCGCGGCCCGCGCCGCGAGAACGGCGACCGCCCGCCGCGCCGCCGCGAGCGCGGCGGCTCCCGCGACTAGGGACGACCCCATCGCCACGAACGCCCCGAACGACGCCCCGGCCGGCCGCCGCCTCACGCGGCTGCCGTCCGGGGTGACGGTCGTCTCCGAGCCCATGGCGTCGGCCCTGTCGGTCGCCGTGGGCGTGTGGGTCGGCACCGGCGCGCGCCACGAGCGCGACGCCGAGGCCGGCCGGGCGCACCTGCTGGAGCACATGCTGTTCCGCGGGACGCGCTCCTATCGCTCCGAGGAGATCGACCAGCGCTTCGACGCCATGGGCGGCGATCTCAACGCGGCCACGAGCCGCGACGAGACCGCCGTGGTGGCGCGCGTGCTGGAGGACGATCTCGGGAGCGCCTTCCCGATGCTCGGCGAGATGGTCGCCGCGCCGCTCCTGGAGGACGACGACCTGGCGCTCGAGCGTCGGATCGTGCTCGAGGAGATCGCGATGATCGAGGACGACCCGGAGGAGCTCGTCTTCGAGCTGCTGCCGCAGGCCGTCTTCGGCGGCCACGCGCTCGGCCGCCCGGTCATCGGCTTCCCCGACGTCGTCGCGACGACGGACGGGGACGCGCTGCGCGGCTTCTACGCCGGGCGCTACCGCCCGGAGCGGATCGTCGTGGCCGCCGCCGGGGCCGTCGACCACGAGCGCCTGTGCGCGCTCGCGGCCGCCGCGGTGCCCGCCGACGACCCGGCGCAGCCCGCCGACGCGCACGACCCCGGGGCCGCGCCGGCGACGCCGCCCGCCGTGCTCTTCCGCGAGCGCGAGACGGAGCAGGTGCAGCTGGCGATCGCCGGCCGAGGGCCCGCGCTGGGCGACGAGCGCCGCTACGTCCTGCGCGTGCTGGACACGATCCTGGGCGGCACGCCGTCGTCGCGGCTCTTCCGGGCCGTGCGCGAGGACCGCGGCCTGGCGTACGCGGTGTCGACGTTCGACGACCAGCACCGCGGCGGCGGGATGGCCGGGGTCTACCTGGGCACCCGCGTCGAGAACCTGGCGGAGGCGCTCGAGATCGTCGCGGCCGAGCTGGCGCGCGTGCAGGCGGAGCTCGTCGGCGACGACGAGCTCGACCGCGCGAAGCAGAACGCGCGGGCCCGGGTGCTGCTGGGCCTGGAGTCCACCCAGGCGCGGATGCACGTGCTGGGCCGCAGCGTCCTGCACGACCTGCCGCTGCGCGAGCCGCACGAGGTCGCCGCCCTCATCGACGCGGTGACCGCGGAGGACGTGCGGACGATGGCCCGCGAGCTGTACGCGCCCGCGGGCCTCTCCGCGGCCGGGGTCGGGCCCAGCGAGGCGGACTTCCGCGCCGCGCTGGCGCCGGTCGCCGCGCACCTGGCCGGCGCCTGAGCCGGGCCGCGCCGGCCCGCCCGCGCGAGCGCGCCGGGGCGGACCGGCGCCGCCGTCCGCCCCGGACCGGGCGTCCCGCGCTCCCGCGCCGTGCGACGATGGCCGGATGAGCAGCGACATCCGCGTAGCCGTCGCCGGGGCCGCCGGCCGCATGGGCCGGACCGTGTGCGAGGCGGTCGAGGCCGCCGACGGCCTGACCCTGACCGGCCGCGCCGACCCCGCCCTGGAGACGACGCTGGCGGACGTGCTGCCGGACGCCGACGTCGTCGTCGACTTCACCCGGCCGGACCAGGCGCTCCCCAACGCGATCGCGTGCCTGGAGGCGGGCGTGCACGTCGTCATCGGCACCTCGGGCTTCGACATCTCCGAGCTGGAGGGCCGCACCGGGGCGAACGTCTTCTACGGGCCGAACTTCGCGATCGGCGCCGTGCTCATGATGCGCCTGTCCACCGAGGCCGCCCGCCACATGCAGCGCGCGGAGATCATCGAGCTGCACCACGACAAGAAGCTCGACGCGCCGTCGGGCACCGCCAAGCACACCGCCGAGCTGATCGCCGCGGCGACCGGGACCGTGCCGCCGATCCACTCCGTCCGGCTGCCCGGCCTGGTCGCCCACCAGGAGGTCGTCCTCGGCGGCACGGGGGAGACCCTGACGATCCGCCACGACTCGCTCGACCGCTCGTCGTTCATGCCCGGCGTCGTGCTCGCCGTGCGGCGCGTGGCGGACCTGCCGTCCTCACCGACGGTCGGCCTGGACCGCCTGCTCTTCGCCGACTGAGCCATGGCCGCCCCCACGGCCCCCGCTCGCGTCCGCGTCGCCGGCATCGGCGACCTGCCCGCGCTCCTCCCGCTCGTGGAGTCCGCCTACCGCGGCGACGCCAGCCGCGCGGGGTGGACGACGGAGGCGGACCTGCTCGACGGCCAGCGGACCGACGTCGACATGCTGCGCGGCCACCTCGTGCAGACGCACGGCGTGGTGCTCGTCCTGGGCGAGCGGGGCGCGCCGACGGGCTGCTGCCACGTCGCGCGGCGCCCGGACGGCCGCTGCCGGCTGGGGCTCTTCGCCGTCGACCCCGCCCGCCAGGGCGGCGGCGCGGGCGGCCGGCTCCTGGCGGCCGGCGAGGCGTACGTCCGCGAGCGCTGGGCCGCCACGGCGCTCGAGATGACGGTCCTCGTCCAGCGGACGGAGCTGCTGGCGTGGTACGCCCGCAAGGGCTACGCGCCGACGGGCGAGCGGGAGCCGTTCCCGTACGACGACGAGCGCTTCGGACGCCCCCGGCGCGACGACCTGGAGTTCGTCGTCCTGCGCAAGCCGTTGGGCTGACCGTCACGCGGCCGCGTCGAGCGCCGCCCGGATCCGCGCGGGCAGCGCGGTGTAGCGGGTGGCGCCGTCCACCCGCCGCAGCGCGGCCATGACGGCGGCCTTGTCGCCGACCATCACGCACGCCTTCTCGGCGCGGGTGACGGCCGTGTAGAGCAGGTTGCGGGTCAGCATGTGGCGGTGCTCGCCGACCACGGGCACGACGGCGACGGGGACGCTCGAGCCCTGCGCCTTGTGGACCGTGCAGGCGTAGGCGAGCTCCCACGTGTCCAGCCGCACGGCGGGCAGGCGCACGACGCGGCCGTCGTCCATCCGCAGCTGCACGTCGTCGCCGTCGACCCGCACGAGCATGCCGAGCTCGCCGTTCATGATCTCGGCCTCGTGGTCGTTGCGCGTCTGCATGACGCGGTCGCCCTGGCGCAGCGGGCTGCCCTTCGCCTGCGCGCCGCCGGGGTTGAGCAGCTCGCGCATCCGTCCGTTCAGGGTCTCGACGCCGCACGCCCCGCGGCGCTGCGGCGCGAGCACCTGCACGCCCCCGACGGCGTCGACGCCGTAGTGGGCGGGCAGCCGGCGCGTGGCGAGCGACACGACCTCGTCGGCCGCGGCCCCGGCGTCGAGGCGGTCGATGAAGAAGAAGTCCCGCACGTCGTCCGGGCCGGGGCGCACCACGGGCGGCTCGCCGCGGTTCATGGCGTGGGCCGAGCGGACGATGAGCGAGCGCTCGGCCTGCCGGAAGATGCGGGACAGCCGCACCGCGGGCACCAGCTCGGACTCGAGCAGGTCCTGCAGCACCCGGCCGGGCCCGACCGGCGCGAGCTGGTCGACGTCGCCGACGAGCAGCACGTGGGTGTCGGAGCCGACCGCCCGCAGCAGCGCGACCGCCAGGTCGAGCGGCAGCATGGACGCCTCGTCGACGACGAGCATCCCGGCGCTCGGGATCGGGTCGTCCTCGTCGTGCGCGAACCCCTCGCCGGGGACGAACCCGAGCAGGCGGTGGATCGTCGTCGCCTTCGCGCCCGTGGCCTCGGCCAGCCGCCGCGCGGCCTTGCCGGTCGGCGCGCAGAGCAGGACGTCGGTGCCCGCGTCGCGCAGCACGCGGACGAGGGCCCGCATCGTCTGGGTCTTGCCCGTGCCCGGTCCGCCGGTGAGGATCGACAGCCGCCGCCCGCACGCCTGCGCGACGGCCGTCCACTGCTCGTCGCTCGGGACCGGCCCGCCGTCCTCGGCCGTCGGCGGCGCGTCGGGCACGTCGACCCGCAGCGCCGGCGGGTCCGTGGCCATCCGGGCGACGAGCTCGGCGAGCAGCTCCTCGTCCTGGTCGAGCTCGAGCGTGGCCACGCGGCCCTCGCGGTCGACGACGGCGTGGTCGGCGATCAGGCCCTCGAGCGCGGCCGCGACGCCCGGGCCGAGCGCCGCGCCGGCGGGTCCGCGCGCGTCGCGGCCGGCGAGCAGGCGGACCGTCCGGCGGACGAGCTCGTCGTGGGGGAGGTGGCAGTGACCGTCGCCCTCCGCGAGCTCGAGCGCGTGCAGGGTCGCGGCACGCCGGCGGTCGTCGCTGCCGGGGTCCTCGCCGAGCGCGAGGGCGATCGCGTCGGCGGTGGGGAAGCCGATGCCCGAGCGCGTGGTCAGGCGGTAGGGGTCCGAGCGCAGCAGCCCGACGTCCGGCTCGTCGCCGAGCGCGCGGATGACGCGGCCGATCGTCGCGGCGTCGAGCCCGTGGCGCTCGAGCAGCAGGCGGACGGCCCGCGGCCCGGCCTCGCTGCGCCAGGCCTCCACGGCCTCGGTCAGCTTGTCGCCCGACAGGCCCTTGACCCGGCGCAGGACGTCGCGCGGGTCGCGGTCGAGCCGCTCCAGCAGCTCGTCGCCGAAGCGCTCGAGCAGCGCGTCGGCGGCCTTCGGCCCGACGCCCGGCACCCGCTGCAGCACCCGCGAGACCGCCTCGTCGTCCGTGGGGGCGACGGTGCGCAGCGTGTGGACGCGGAACCGCTCGCCGTGCTTCGGGTGCGCCTGGCGCTGGCCCGAGGCGAGCACTCGGTCGCCGGGGTCCAGGTGCCCGACGGGCCCGACGACGACCTCGTGCCCCAGCGGGGTGCCCTGTTCGTCCGCCGCCATCGCGTCGATCACGGCGAAGGCCCCGTCGTCGCTGCGGAAGCGGACCCCGACGACCTCGAGCTCCAGCGTCTCCTCGTCGCGACCGCCCTGCACCCCACGACGGTACCGCCCGCCCCGGCGGGCCGGCGGAGCGCAACGCCCGCGCGGCGTGCCGAACCTGCGACGGCGGAGCGCCATCACGCACCGGACGCGCGCCTCTGGGAGGATGGGTGGAGTGTCCGGGCTCGGGAGGATCATCACCGCGATCGTCACGCCGTTCGACGACGCCTACCGCGTCGACGAGGCGGCGTTCGTCCGTCTCCTGCACCACCTGGCGGACCACGGCTCCGACGGCTTCGTCGTCGCCGGGTCGACGGGCGAGGGCTCGACGCTGAGCGACGAGGAGCACCTGGCCCTCGTCGACCTGGCCGTCCGCGAGAAGCCCGCCGGCACGACGATCATCGCCAACGCGGGGTCCAACGACACCCGCCACGCGATCCACCTGACGGAGAAGGCGACCGAGCTCGGCGTCGACGCGACCCTGGCGGTCGTCGGCTACTACAACCGCCCGAACCGCCGCGGCATGGTGCAGCACTACCGCACCGTCGCGGCCGCCACGGACAAGCCGATCGTCCTCTACAACATCCCGTCGCGCACGACGGTGAACATGGACAACGAGCTCCTCGCCGAGCTCGCCCAGATCGAGCACGTCGACGCCGTCAAGCAGGCCAACGACGCCGACCTGCAGCTGATCGACGGCCTCGACGTCTACGCGGGCAACGACGACATCCTCGCCCGCGTCCTCGACATGGGCGGCGCCGGGGGCATCTGCGTCGCCAGCCACCTCGTCGGCGACGCGATGGCCGAGATGGTCACCGCCACCCCGGAGCGCCGCGTCGAGATCGACGCCCGCTTCCACGACCTCTACCGGGTGCTGGGCGTCACGACGAACCCGATCCCGATCAAGGCCGCCCTCGAGATGGCCGGCCACCCCGTCGGCGGGCTGCGCATGCCGCTCGTCGAGGCCGACGACGCGGAGCGCGCGCAGGTGCGCGGCGTCCTCGCCGACCTGGGGCTGCTCGCCGCCTAGATGCCCCGCCGGACCGTCACGGACCCGACGGTCCGGAGCCCCCTCACCGCCGTGCAATTACCCGAGCCTCCCGCGAACGCGGGACGCCTGAAGTCGCGCGCACGGCACCCGGCCGCGCCCGCACGGAACGGAAGAGAGATCCCCATGACCGGTACCCGACCGGCCCCCAACACGCTGCGCATCCTGCCCCTCGGCGGGCTGGGCGAGATCGGCAAGAACATGACGGTCGTCGAGTACGACGGCAAGATCGTCGTGATCGACGCCGGCGTGCGCTTCCCCACGGCCGAGCAGGTCGGCATCGACCTCGTCCTGCCGGACTTCTCGTACCTGAAGGACCGCGCGGACGACATCGAGGCGATCGTCATCACGCACGGCCACGAGGACCACATCGGCGCGCTGCCGTTCGTGCTCAAGCAGCTCGGCGGCGCGCGGCGCGCCCCCAAGATCCTCGGCCTGCCGCTGACGATGGCGATGGCCAAGAGCAAGCTCGAGGAGCACCGCCTGCGCGAGGTGCCGCTGACCGACGTCAAGCCGGGTCAGACCGTGAAGGTCGGCACGTTCGAGCTCGAGTTCATCCACACGACGCACTCGATCCCGGACACCGCCGCCGTCGGCGTGAACACGCCGCTCGGCACCCTGCTGTTCACGGCGGACTACAAGTTCGACCAGACGCCCGTCGACGGTCCGCCGGCGGACTTCCTGCGCTTCTCGCGCTACGGCAGCGAGGGCCTGCTCATGCTGCTGGGCGACTCGACGAACGTCGACCGCCCCGGCTGGTCCCCGAGCGAGTCGCTCGTCGGCCCGGCGCTCGAGGCGGCGTTCGCGCCCCTGCGCGGCCGCATCATCGTCACCTCCTTCGCGTCCAACCTGCACCGCGTGCAGCAGGTCATCGACGCCGCGGTGAAGCTCAACCGCAAGGTCTGCCTGCTCGGGCGGTCGATGAAGAAGAACACGAACATCGCGCGCAGCCTGGGCATCCTCGACATCCCCGAGGGCGTCCTCGTGCAGCCGCGCGAGCTCGAGCACCTGCCCGACCACCGCGTGCTCGTCATGTCGACGGGCTCCCAGGGCGAGCCGCTCGCCGCGCTGCGCCGGATGGCCTTCCGCGACCACCCGCAGATCCGCATCCACGAGGGCGACACGGTCGTCTTCTCCGCCACGCCGATCCCCGGCAACGAGCGCGCGGTCAACGAGACGATCGACAAGCTCTACCAGGCGGGCGCGAACGTCATCACGCACAAGGACGCGCCGATCCACGCGTCCGGCCACGGCTACCAGGAGGAGATGAAGATGATGCTCAACCTGACGAAGCCGAAGTACGTCATGCCGATGCACGGCGACTACCAGCGCCTGCGCCTGCACAAGAAGATCGCGGTGGCGGTCGGCGTGAAGGAGGACAACGTCTTCTGCGCCCAGAACGGTCTGCCGGTGGAGATCGACAAGCGCGGCGCGCGCTTCGGCAAGCCGGTCCAGTCGGGCGTCATGTACGTCGACGGCACGGACATCGGTGCGACCGCCGACGCGGCGCTGCGCGACCGCCGCAACCTGTCCGCCGACGGCCTCTTCGTGGTCGTGGCGACGATCGGCGACGACGACGGCAAGTCCGTCGCCGAGCCCGAGCTGCTCTTCCGCGGCGTGCCGTTCGAGCACGACGAGAAGTTCCTGAGCGCCGTCCGCGATCAGGTCGACGCGTCCGTCGACCGCGCCGCGGCCGACAACATCCACGATCTCGACGAGATCCAGCAGATCATCCACGACGACATCGCCCAGCTCGTCTGGGAGCGGATGCGCCGCCGCCCGGTGGTGCTCCCGGTCGTCGTCGCCGTCTGACGGCCCGCGGGCGGCCGTCCGGGGGGACGGGTGCCCGCGCTGCTCGGCGGGGCGCCGCGATCCGCGAGCGCCCGCCGCGCGGCGGCCTAGGCGGCCGCGGCGCGCGCCGCGTCGGCGGCGCCGGTCGCCGCCGGGTCGTACGACGGCTCCCCGGCGACGCGGGTGTCGACGACGGCGTCCGTCAGCGCGGGGATGCCCTGCGTCAGGCGCTCCAGCATGCGCTCCTCGTCCGCCCGGATGCTCCGCGCCAGGGCGGCGGTCTCCTCGTCGCCGAGAGCCTCGGCCAGCCGCTCGAGCGCCGCGTAGGTCGCGATCTCGAGCGCCTCCGTGGCGCACGCGTCCTTCGCGTTCTTCAGCACCTTCTCCTCGCCGCCGTGGCCGCGGAGCAGGTCGAGCGGCGTCTTGCCCAGCGCGAGGGCCTGGCCGGCGACGCCCTGGGCGAGCGCCATCCCGGCGCGGACGACGCTGCCGCCGGCCGCCGCGGCCTCGACGGCGCCCAGGCGCTCCCGCACGCGGGTGGCGTGGGAGCGGGTCTCCTCGAGGTGCTCCTCGAGCAGCGTGCGGTGCGCGCCCCGCGGGGCGACGGCGATCTGCTCCTGCAGGACACGGACGAGCGCCACCTCGGTGGCGTGCGCCTCGCGCAGGTACTGGGACAGGGTGGTGGTCTCGTGCGTCACGGTCGGTCCTCGGGTCGGGGCGGGGCGGGGCGGGCCGGTACGGCGTCGCCGCCCGCCTACCCCCGCGGCCGCGGGACGAAACGGCGCGGCTCACCCGTCGGCCGGCCGGTCGTCGCCGTCGCCGCGCAGCCGACGCCGGATCCGCCCGCCCACGCGCAGGGGCGGCCGGCCGGCGGCGGCGCCGGCCGGGGCGGTCGCCGCGGCGGCGTCCTCGGGCCCCGCGCCGTCCGGCGCGTCGGCGCGGGGCAGCGGGGGCGCGAGCGTGACGACGAAGCGCGCGCCGCGACCCGTGGCGGGGTCGGTCGGCTCCACGCGGACGTCGCCGCCGTGCCGCTGGGCGGCCGCGCGGACGATCGCCAGGCCGATGCCGGTCGAGCCGGCGGCCTCTCCGCCGCGGCGGACGAAGCGCTCGAAGACCCGGGCGCGCAGGTCCGCCGGGATGCCCGGCCCGTCGTCCTCGACGACGAACTCCGTGTGCCGGCCCGCCGGCCGCAGGCGGACGCGGATCTCGGTCCCCGCCGGCGTGTGCCGCAGCGCGTTGCCGACGAGGTTGGCGACCATCCGCACGAGCTCGTCGCGGGCCCCGTCGATCGTCACGGGCTCCAGGTCCAGCTCGACCTCGTGCTCGCCCATCTGGGGCTCGAGCTCGTCGACGGCCTCGAGGATCGCACGGTCCAGGTCGACGGGCTCGCGGGTGGCGTCGCGGGCGGCGTCCATGCGTGCGAGCAGCAGCAGGTCGGCGACGAGACGCCGCATCCGGCGGGCCGAGCGCAGGGCCGACTCGGCGGCCTCGCGGTCGTCGCCCTCGGTCGACAGCGCCAGCAGCTCCAGGTTGGCCTGGACCGCGGTCAGCGGCGTGCGCAGCTCGTGCGAGGCGTCGGCGACGAACTCGCGCTGGCGCTGCAGCGTGCCGTCCACGCGGGCCTGCGCGGCCGCGAGCTCGTCGAGCATGTCCTGCAGCGTGCCGCCGAGCTCGGCGATCTCGTCGTGGACCTTCGACGTCGGCATCTTCGCGCCCAGGTTGCGGGTGCGCGCGATGTGGCGGGCCGTCCCGGTCATCCGGCGCACCGGCCGCATCGCGCGGGTGCCGAGCGCCAGGCCGCCCACGAGCGCGAGCAGCGTGCCGCCGAGGACGCCGAGCGCGAGCGCCGTCCAGATGCGGTGCGTCGTGCGCTCCACCGCGGCGTACGAGCGGCCGATGCGGACCTCGACCGTCGAGGTGAAGCGCAGGCGCGAGTCCTGGAAGCTGAACGTCGACGGCCCGAGGCCGGTCTGGAGCTGCCCCGTCGCCTCGCTGATCGGCCGCCCGGAGGCGTCGCGGAGCGGCAGCTCGAAGCGCCGGGACTCGACGCGATAGTCCCCGATCTCGTCGTCGGGATCGCCGGGCCGCCCGAGGTCCACGCGCGGGTCCGTGCTCTGCAGGAGCGTCCAGTCCTGCCCGTTGCGGGCCCAGGCGGTCATGACGGTGCCCGGCTCGCTGTTGATGCTCCCCAGGCGCGGCTCGAGGGCGATCCGGCCCAGCGAGTCGACGCCACGGATCCGCAGCCGTTGCTGCAGCGTGTCGAAGCGGGCGGCCGTCTGGGTGCGGAAGTCGTTCTGCACGCGGTCCGCGACGAAGCCGCCGATCGCCACGGCGAAGACCAGCAGGATGCCGCCGACGAGCGTGGCGGTGATCGTGGCGATGCGCCAGCGGATCGGCAGCCGGTCGAGCCACCGCAGCAGCAGGCCGCGCTTGGGGGCGGTGCGGCGCGGCGGCACGGCCCCCCTCAGCGGGCGGCGCGCAGCACGTAGCCGGCGCCGCGGATCGTGTGGACCAGGCGGTCCTCGCCGCCCTCCTCGAGCTTGCGGCGCACGTTCGAGATGAAGACCTCGATCGTGTTCGTCGAGGCCAGGGGGTCGTAGCCCCAGACCTCCTCGAGCAGCCGCTGGCGCGGCACGACGAGCTTCTCGTTGCGCATGAGGTACTCGAGCAGCTCGAACTCGCGCTGGGTCAGCTCGATCGGCCGCTCGCCGCGGAAGACCTCGTGCGTCGCGGGGTTGAGCGTCAGGTCGGCGCAGACGAGCGCCGCCTCGCCGCGCGGCGGCCGGCGGCGCAGCAGCGCGCGGATGCGGGCCAGCAGCTCGTCGCGCTCGAACGGCTTGACGAGGTAGTCGTCCGCGCCGCCGTCCAGGCCGGCGACGCGGTGCTCGACCGCGTCGCGCGCCGTCAGGATGAGGATCGGCACGTCGTCGGACTCGCGCAGGTGGCCGGCGACGCTCAGGCCGTCCATGTCCGGCAGCCCCAGGTCGAGGACGACCAGGTCGGGCATGAACGTGCGCGCCTCGGCGAGCGCGGAGCGGCCGTCGCGGGCCACGCGCGTCTCGTAGTCCTCCAGGCGCAGGGTGCGACCGAGGACCCCGGCGATCTCCTCGTCGTCCTCGACGATCAGCACGCGTGCGGTCCGCCCAGAGCCGTCCATGCGGCGATCGTATCCCGGACGCCTCAACGTGCGGTCAAGCGCGCCGACGGAGGACGTCGGCGGTGTACGCTCGGCGGGCCCGGATCGCCGGCTCCGATGCCCGCCGCGGGTCCGCGAGGCGACCACGGGCGGCGACCGGCTCCGGCCGTGATCGTACGGCCGTCGAGCCGCGACCCCGGGAACCGCGGAAAAAACGCCCACGTTCGATCAAGAGCACACAAGAAAACGCACGAAGTCGCCAGGAGGCGTAGGCTGCCCGCGATGGGGACCCGGGCGTCGCTGCTGATCACCTGTCTGGTGGACACGCTCTTCCCGGACGTGGGGCGCGCGTCCGTGGCCGTGCTCGAGCGCGTGGGCGTGCAGGTCGACGTCCCGCTCGAGCAGACGTGCTGCGGCCAGATGCACCAGAACGCCGGGCACCCCAAGGACGCCACGCGCCTGATGCGCCGCACGATCGACGCCTTCGCCGACGCGGACGTCGTCGTCTCGCCGTCGCCGTCGTGCGCCGCGCAGGTCGTGGTGCACTACCCGCACCTGGCCGAGGCCAGCGGCGACGCCGGCCTGCTGCGCGAGGCCCGCGCGCTGGCCGACCGCACGAAGGACCTGTCGACCTACCTGATCGAGGACCTCGGGATCGAGGACGTGCAGGCGCCGGCGTTCCCCCACAGCGTCACGTACCACCCGACGTGCCACGGCCTGCGCATGCTGCACATCGGCGACCGCCCGCAGCGCCTGCTGCGCCGCGTGCCGGGCATCGACCTGCGCGAGCTGCCGCAGGCGACGAGCTGCTGCGGCTTCGGCGGCACCTTCGCCGTCACGAACGCCGACGTGTCGACGGCGATGCTCACCGACAAGCTGCGCCACGTCGAGGGCACCGGGGCCGAGGTCCTCACCGCGGCGGACTCCTCGTGCCTGATGCACATGGGCGGCGGGCTCTCGCGCCAGCGCGCCGGGGTGCGGCCGATGCACTACGTCGAGATCCTGGCCGGGAGCGCCCGATGAGCGCGCGCTGGCCCACGGTGCCCGAGGACTTCCCGAAGGCCGCGGCGCGGACGCTGCAGGACAGTCAGCTGCGGTCCAACCTGGGGCACGCCACCACGGCCATCCGGGCGAAGCGCGCGGGCGTCGTCGGCGAGGTGCCGGACTGGGAGGCGCTGCGCGACGAGGGCGCCGCCGCCCGGGACCGCGCGCTGCGGCGCCTGGACGAGCACCTCGTCCTGCTGGAGGAGCGCGTCACCGCCCTCGGCGGCCACGTCCACTGGGCGCCCGACAAGGAGACGGCGCAGCGGATCGTCGTCGACCTGGTCCGCGGCACGGGGTCCGACGAGGTCATCAAGGTCAAGTCGCTCCTGACGGACGAGCTCGAGCTGAACCCCGCGCTCGGCGACGCCGGCATCACCGCGCAGGAGACCGACCTGGCCGAGCTGATCGTCCAGCTGGGCGGCGACCGCCAGAGCCACATCCTCGTCCCCGCCATCCACCGCAACCGGCGCGAGATCCGCGACATCTTCCGCGAGACGCTGCCGAACGCCGAGGACGTCTCCGACGATCCGGCCGACCTGGCCGAGGCCGCGCGGGTGCACCTGCGCGAGCAGTTCCTGCGCGTGCCCGTCGCGATCTCGGGCGCGAACGCCGCCGTCGCCGAGACCGGGACGGTCGCCGTCGTCGAGTCCGAGGGCAACGGGCGGATGTGCCTGACGATGCCGAAGACCCTGATCACGGTGATGGGCATCGAGAAGGTCCTGCCCACCTGGGAGGACCTCGGCACCATCCTGCGCCTGCTGCCGCGCTCGTCCACGGGTGAGCGCATGAACCCCTACACGTCGCTGTGGACCGGCGTGACCCCCGGCGACGGCCCGGAGGAGTTCCACCTGGTCCTCGTCGACGCGGGGCGAACGACGGTCCTGGCCGATCCCGTCGGCCGCGATGCGCTGCGCTGCATCCGCTGCTCGGCGTGCCTGAACGTCTGCCCGGTCTACGAGCGCACCGGCGGCCAGGCGTACGAGTCGATCTACCCCGGGCCGATCGGCGCGATCCTCACCCCGCAGCTGCAGGGGCTGGACACCGCGCCGACGCTGCCGTGGGCGTCCAGCCTGTGCGGCGCCTGCTACGAGGTGTGCCCCGTCAAGATCGACATCCCGCGGATCCTGGTCCACCTGCGCGGGCGGGTGACGGAGGAGACGGACGCGTCCGGCAAGGGGCACCACGCCGGCGCCGAGCGGCTGAGCATGCGCGCCGCCGGACGCGTGATGAGCAGTCGCCGCGCCTACGAGGCGGCGCAGAAGGCGGGGCGCCTGGGCTTGACCTTCGTCCAGGGCGGCCGGGGCGCGCGCGGGGCCCTGCCGGGCCTGAGCGGCTGGACGCAGTCCCGCGACCTGCCCCAGCCCGAGGGGTCGTTCCGCGACTGGTGGCGACAGCGCGAGGCCGGCCGCGCCGACGGCGACGCGCCGCCCGGCGCCGCCCCGCACGGACCGGGGGAGGACGCGTGAGCACGAACGGACGGGACCAGGTTCTCGCGCGCGTACGCGCGAGCCTGCGCGCGGCCGAGCGCGCGGCGATGCACGCGAGCGACCACCCCGGACCGCCGCAGCCACCCCGGAGCGACGCGCAGCGTCCGGACCGCACCCACGCCGAGCTGGTCGACCTGCTCGCCGAGCGGGTCGAGGACTACCGCGCCACCGTCGTGCGCACGGACGAGGCCGGCGTGGCCGCGGCCGTCGCCGACGCGCTCGCCGACCTCGACCCGGGCGACGTCGCCGCGCCGCCCGGGCTGCCCGACGCGTGGCGGTCGCACGGCTGGCGCGACGGCACCGCCGCCTCGCACGACGAGCTGCAGACCGTGCAGGCCGTCGTGACGGCCTGCCGGACGGCCATCGCCGAGACGGGCACCATCGTCCTGGACCACGACGCGGACCAGGGCCCACGGCGACTGACGCTCGTCCCCGACCGGCACGTCTGCGTCGTGCGCACGGACCAGGTCGTGGCCGACGTCGACGACGCCTTCGCGGTGCTGCGCCCGGCCGAGCCGGGGCGGCCCGTCCCCCCGATGACGTTCGTCTCGGGCCCCTCCGCGACCAGCGACATCGAGCTGCAGCGGGTCGAGGGCGTCCACGGGCCGCGCACGCTCGTGGTGGTGCTGGTCGCGGCGCCGGTCCCGGGCTGACCGCACGGCTTCGCACACGTCCGAACGTCGGGCGATCACCGTTCGCGGACGCCGGCGCTCGGTCGTTCGTCGAGCTCGTATCGCCTGTGGCTACCGTGGGTTGTCGCAGTACGCACGAGCGGGGCGTCTGTGCCGCTTGACACAGACTTCCTGGTCTGATCTGATCGTTTTTGCGCGAATCAGCGCACCGAGGGGGAGAGGGATCGCAGAAATGCCGAAAAGCAATCGCAAAGCACCAGACGACCGTCTGCGGCTCGCGGAGGGTCGCCGTGAGGCGATCACCGAGCTGCTGCAGGCGCAGCGCGCGGTGACGGTCGGCGAGATCGAGGAGCGCTTCGGCGTCTCGCCGATGACGGCCCGTCGCGACCTCGCCGAGCTCGAGCGTCAGGGCCAGGCGCGCCGCACGCACGGCGGCGCGGTGCTGCCCAGCACGAGCAGCCACGAGGACTCCTTCACCGCCCGCATGGCGACCGCCACCGCGGCGAAGCGCCTGCTCGCCACCGCGGCCGCCGCGACGGTCGAGGACGGCGAGGCGCTCTTCCTCGACTCCTCGACGACGGCCTACCACCTGGCCGAGCTGCTGATCCGCGAGGACCGCCCCGTCACCGTCGTGACGAACTCGCTGCCGATCGTCGACCTGATCGCGAGCAACGCCCGCGAGACGATCGAGCTGATCGTGGCCGGCGGCCAGCTGCGCCGCATCTCGCGCTCCTTCGTCGGCCCGGTCGCCGTCGAGTCGCTCCGCCGCCACTGGACGGACCGCGCCTTCCTGTCCGTCAAGGGCATCGCGCCCGACGGCACCCTCACCGACGCCGACCCGCTCGAGGCCGAGGTCAAGCGGACGATGATCGCGCAGGCCGGCCACGCGACCCTGCTGGTCGACGGCGGCAAGCTCGACCGCCGCGGCCTGAGCGTCATCGGTCCGGTCACCGACTGCACCGACGTGCTCGTCGCCGGCCTGGCGACGGAGAACGAGGACCTGCTTGCCGCGATCGACGTGCCCGGCGTGACCGTGCGCCGCCTCGATCGCGAGGACGACCCGACCGCGGAGGCCAGCGCATGAGCTGCACCACCCGACCCACCCCCGAGGGGAGCCGGCGATGACCGGCGCCCAGACGACGGCGGCGTACATCGCGCTGGACGGCGCGAGCCGCTCCTACGGTGCGGTCCACGCGCTCCGTGACGCCACGATCGAGCTGCGCTCCGGCGAGGTCCGCGCCCTGATGGGCGAGAACGGCGCCGGCAAGTCGACGCTCGTGAAGATGCTCACGGGCGTCGAGCGTCCGAACTCCGGCCGCGTGCTCGTCGACGGGGAGCCCGTCACGTTCACCTCGACCGCGGACGCCCGCGACGCCGGCGTCGCGGTGATCCTGCAGGAGCCGACGCTCTTCCCCGACCTGTCCGTCGCGGAGAACGTCGTCATGGGCCGGCACCCGAAGGGCGCCTTCGGGCGGATCGACCGCGGCGCCATGCGCAAGACCGTGCGCGACGCCCTCGACCGCCTGGGCGTCGAGCTCGACCCCGACCGTCCCGTCGAGGGCCTGTCCATCGCCGACCAGCAGATCGTCGAGATCGCGAAGGCGATGAGCTTCGACGCGCGCGTGCTGATCATGGACGAGCCGACGGCCGCGCTGTCCGGCCGCGAGGTCGAGCGCCTGTTCCGCGTCGTCCGCGCCCTGCAGGAGCGCGGCGCGGCGATCCTCTTCATCAGCCACCGGCTGGAGGAGGTCTACGAGATCTGCGACGTCGTGACGATCATGCGCGACGGCGAGGTCGTCCACGACGGCCCGCTGTCCGCGATGCCGGAGGACGAGCTCGTCCGCCGGATGGTCGGCCGCGACATCTCGGAGCTGTTCCCGAAGACCGAGGCGACGATCGGCGAGACGATCCTCGAGGTCGAGGGGCTCTCGCGCGAGGGCGTCTTCTACGACGTCAGCTTCGAGGTGAAGGCCGGCGAGATCGTCGCCCTGGCCGGCCTCGTGGGCGCCGGGCGGTCCGAGGTCGTCCAGGCGATCTTCGGCGTCGACCAGGCGACGGAGGGGCGCGTCCGCGTCAACGGCACGGACCTGCCGCTCGGCAAGCCGACCGCGTCGGTCGCCGCGGGCATGGCCCTCGTGCCCGAGGACCGCCGGCAGCAGGGCCTCGTCATGGAGATGTCGATCGGCGACAACGCCACGCTCGCGCGCCTGAACGAGATGCGCAGGAACGGCCTGCTCTCCCCGAAGAAGGAGCGCGAGGAGGCCGCGAACTGGGCGACGCGCCTGCAGCTGAAGTACGGCCGCATGAGCGACCCCGTCTCGACGCTGTCGGGCGGCAACCAGCAGAAGGTCGTCCTGGCCAAGTGGCTCGGCACGAAGCCCCGCCTGCTGATCATCGACGAGCCGACCCGCGGCATCGACGTCGGCACGAAGTCCGAGGTCCACCGCCTGATCGACGAGCTCGCCCAGGAGGGCCTCGGCGTCCTGATGGTGTCGAGCGAGCTGCCCGAGGTCCTCGGGATGGCCGACCGCGTCCTCGTGATGTACGAGGGCCAGATCACCGCCGAGCTGTCCCGTGCGGAGGCCACGGAGGAGCGGGTCGTGCGCGCCGCCAGCGGCCGGCCCGCCATGGAGGAAGTCGCATGAGCACCCCCGTCAGCGCCCCGGCCCCGGCCGGCGCACCCACCCCCGGCACGCCGGCGCACGAGACCGCCGAGGCGCAGTCGGGCGCCAAGCGCTTCGCCGAGACGCTGATCCGCGTCCGCGAGCTCGGCCTGATCGTCGTGCTGATCGCGATCGTCGGCATCACCGGCGCGATCAACTCCGACTTCCTCGACTGGGGGAACCTGAAGGAGACGATCCTCAACGTCGCGATCATCGCCGTGATGACCGCGGGCATGACGCTCGTGATCGTCACGCGCAACATCGACCTGTCGGTCGGCTCGATCCTGGGCCTGAGCGCGTTCCTCTGCGGCGACCTGCTGACGAAGAACCCCGACCTGCCGTGGATCTTCGGCGTGCTGCTGGCGATCGTCATCGGCGCCGCGTGCGGCCTGCTCAACGGCGTGCTCGTCACCTGGGGCCGGGTGCCGGCGCTCGTGGTGACCCTCGGCACGATGTACGCGCTGCGCGGCGTGGCGTTCCTCGTCACCGGCGGCCGGCAGATCAACGCGGAGACGCTGCCCGACTCGTTCCTGAACGTCGGCTCGGGCGAGATCGCCGGGATCCCGACCATGATCCTCATCGCGATCGTGGTGATCCTGCTGTTCTGGTTCGTCACCCGCGACTTCGCGTGGGGCCGCCAGCTGTACGCGATCGGCTCGTCCGGGCGCTCCGGCGGCAACGCCGCCCGCCTCGCGGGCCTCAAGTCCGACCGCCGCGTGACGCAGGCGTTCGTCATCTCCGGCGCCCTCGCCGGCCTCGGCGGCGCGCTCTACGCGGCCCGCTACGGCACGGTCGACGCCACCGCGGGCGACGGCTACGAGCTGCGCGTCATCGGCGCGGCCGTCGTCGGCGGCGTCGCCATCGCCGGCGGCTCGGGCTCCGTCATCGGCGCCGCGATCGGCGCGGTGGTCATGGGCACGATCCAGACCGCCCTCATCGTCCTGAAGATCGACGACTTCTGGCAGCAGGCCGCCGTCGGCGCGCTGATCCTCGTCGCCATCGCCCTCGACCGCTTCGTCGCCAACCAGAGCGAGGCGCGACTGCGTCAGCGGTCCGCCCGCCGGAGGAAGACCGCATGAGCACCATCTCGCCCACCGCGCCGGCGCCCGACCGTGCGCCGGACGCCGCGAAGCCCGCGGACTCCCCGCTGAAGGCCGTCCTCGGCCGCTGGGAGACGCTCATCCTGGGCCTCATCGTCGTCGTCTTCATCATCGGCGCGATGATCTCGTCCGAGTTCCTGACCGGGGACTCGCTGACGACCGGCTCGAGCGACTTCACCGAGTACGCGCTGCTCGCGCTGCCGCTGACGCTGATCATCGCCACCGGCGAGATCGACCTGTCGGTCGCGTCGATCCTGGCGCTGTCGTCGGCGCTCATGGGCTCGCTGTGGAACGACGGCCTGCCGATGGAGGCGATCATCCCGATCTGCCTCGTCGCCGGCGCGGTCTGCGGCCTGCTCAACGGCTGGCTCGTGACGGGCCTCGGCCTGCCGAGCCTGGCGGTGACCATCGGCACGATGGCGCTGTTCCGCGGCCTGGCGTACGTCATCCTCGGCGACGAGTCCGTGACGTCGTTCCCGACGGACTACACGGACTGGGCGTTCGGCACGTTCGCCGGCACGGTGGTCCCGAACCCGATCGTGCTGTTCATCGTGCTGGCGATCGTCTTCGCCCTGCTGCTGCACCGCACGCCGTTCGGTCGCTCGGTGTTCGCGATCGGCGCGAACAAGCAGGCCGCGCGGTTCTCCGGCATCCGCGTGGACCGGATCCAGCTGCGGCTGTTCGTCCTCAGCGGCGTCATCGCGGCGCTCGCGGGGATCATCCTGACGCTGCGCAACTCGACGGCGGCCGCCAACGTCGGCCAGGGCTTCGAGCTCACCGCCATCGCCGCGGTCGTGCTCGGCGGCGTGTCGATCTTCGGCGGCACCGGCACCGTCGGCGGCGTCATCCTGGGCCTGATCCTGCTCGGCGGCATCCAGAAGGCCCTCAACCTCAACCCGGACATCAGCACCTACTGGGTGCAGATCGTCACGGGCATCTTGCTCGTCGGCTCCGTCCTGGTGCCGAACATCGCCGCTCGCGTCCGCGAGGCGCGGCGGGTCAGCAACACCCGCGGTGGACGGCCCTCCCGGCCCGGTCGCCCCGCGGTCTCCACGACCGGGTCGGGAGGAGAGGGGACTACGAATGCGTGACTCACGCTTCGCGCGGTTCCTGGCGCTGCTGTTCGCAGTGGTGCTGGGTGCCGCCATCGTGACGGGCTGCGGCTCGACGAAGGACGACTCCGAGGGCTCCGGGTCGTCCGGCGGCGCCGCGGCGTCCGACGACGGCGCGTCGGCGAACGCCAACGCCCAGATCAAGAAGGGCCTGAAGGTCGTCGTGATGCCGAAGCAGCTCGGCAACCCGTACGAGGAGCTCGAGGACAAGGGCACCGTCGCGGCCATCGAGGAGACGGGCGGCACCGCCAAGATCCAGGGCCCGACCGACGCCTCCGCGTCGTCGCAGGTCTCGCTGCTGCGCTCGATCACGCAGCAGAAGCCCGACGCCATCGTGCTCGCGGCGAACGACCCGAACGCCATCGCGCCGGTCCTCAAGCAGGCCATGCAGCGCGGCGTCAAGGTCGTGACGCAGGACTCCGACGCGGCGGCCGACGCCCGTCAGATCTTCATCAACCAGGCGACGACGCAGTCGATCGGCGAGCAGCTCGCGAAGCAGGCCAAGGAGGTCGGCGGCGAGGGCGAGGTCGCGGTCCTCTCGGCCACGGCGAACGCGCCGAACCAGAACGCCTGGATCAAGATCATGAAGGAGGAGCTCAAGAAGCCCGAGTACTCCGGCATCAAGCTCGTCAAGGTCGCGTACGGCGACGACGACGACCAGAAGTCGTTCCAGCAGGCGCAGGGCCTCCTGCGCGCCTACCCGAACCTGAAGGCGATCGTCTCGCCGACGACGGTCGGCATCGCGGCCGCGGCGCGCTACGTGTCCGCCAACGCGCAGTACAAGGGCAAGGTCGGCATCACCGGCCTCGGCACGCCGAACCAGATGCGCAAGTTCGTCAAGGACGGCACGGTCGAGCAGTTCGCCCTGTGGAACCCCGAGGACGTCGGCTACCTCGGCGGCTACGCCGCGGCGGCGCTCGCCTCGGGCCAGATCACCGGCAAGGAGGGCGAGACCTTCAAGGCCGGCAAGCTCGGCGACAAGACGATCGGCGCGAACGGCGAGATCGTCCTCGGGCCGCCGACGACGTTCACCAAGGAGAACATCGACGACTTCGACTTCTAGGCCCCTGGCCTAGGCCGTCCGCGCCCTCACGGCGCGGACGGTCGTCGCGTCCTCGACCGATGCGGGGGCGGGCTGCGGCCCGTCCCCGCGTCCTCCCGCACCACCCGACCGCATGACCATCGGGCGACACCCCACAACCGCACGGAGGGCCTGACGTGGAACGCGTCTGCTTCCTGCTCCAGGTCAAGCCGGAGCGCCTCGACGAGTACCAGGAGCGCCACGCCCGCGTGTGGCCCGAGATGCTCGAGGCCCTCACGGCGTCCGGCTACCGCAACTACTCCATCTTCCTGCGGCCCGACGGGCTGCTCGTCGGCTACTTCGAGTGCGACGACTACGCCGCCGCGGACGCCGCGATGCAGGCGACCGACGTCAACGCCCGCTGGCAGGCCGAGATGGCCGACTTCATGACCCTTCCCGACGGGGCACGCCCCGACACCGGCCTGCTGCGTCTGCAGGAGGTCTTCCACCTTGCCTAGCGCCAGCGCCCCCACCTACGCCGCGATCGACTTCGGCGCCTCGAGCGGCCGCGTCCTCGCCGGCCGCCTGGTCGACGGCGTCGTCACGCTCACGGAGGCGGCCCGGTTCGTCAACCGGCCCGTCGACCTGCCCGACGGCCGCCACTGGGACCTGCTCGGCCTGTACGCCCAGGCGCTCGAGGGGCTGCACGCCGCCGGCCCGCTCGCCGGCGTCGGCGTCGACACGTGGGCCGTCGACTACGGCCTGCTCGACCGCGACGGCCGCCTGCTGGGCCTGCCGTACCACTACCGCGACGCCCGCACCGACGGGATGGTGGAGCGCAGCTTCGCCCGGGTGTCCCGCGAGGACCAGTACGCGGTCGCCGGCATCCAGACGATGCCGATCAACACCGTCTTCCAGCTCGAGGCCGAGCGCGGATCCGCCGCGCTGGAGGCCGCCGAGCGCATCGCCCTGATCCCCGACCTGCTCGCGCACTGGCTCGGCGGCGAGCTCGTCAACGAGGCCACGAACGCCTCGTCGACCGGGCTGCTCGACGCCCGCACCGGCCGCTGGTCGCACGCGCTGATCGAGCGGCTGGGCCTGCCCGCCGACCTGTTCGGGCCGACGGTCGAGGCCGGCACGACGATCGGCCGCCTGCGCCCGGGGCTCGGCCTCGGCGACGCCGCGGTCCACGCCGTCGGCAGCCACGACACCGCGTCGGCGTTCGCCGCCGCGCCGGTCACGGGGGAGGGCGGGGCGTCCACGTCGGCGATCCTGTCCTCGGGCACGTGGTCGCTGCTCGGCCTGGAGCTCGACGCGCCCGTGCTGACCGCGGCCGCCCGCGAGGCGAACCTGACGAACGAGCGGGGCGTCGACGGCACGATCCGCCTGCTGAAGAACGTCATGGGCCTGTGGCTGGAGCAGGAGCTCTCGCGCACGTGGCACCTGCACGCCGCCGAGCTGCAGCGCCTGGCCGCCGAGGCCGACCCGGATGTCCCGGTGCTCGACATCGACGACCCGGCGTTCCTGGCGCCGCAGGACCTGCCGGCCCTCATCGCCGACCGCTGCCGGCGCACCGACCAGCGCCCGCCCGCCACGAAGGGGGAGACGGTCCGCACCGTCTTCGTGTCCCTCGCCGCGCGCTACCGCTGGGTGCTCGAGCAGCTCGAGGCGGTCTCCGGCCGCGAGATCCGCACGATCCACGTCGTGGGCGGCGGCGTGCGCAACCAGCTCCTCTGCCGCCTGACCGCGGACGTCACCGGGCGCACCGTCCTGGCCGGGCCCGTCGAGGGCACCGGCATGGGCAACGTCCTGATGCAGCTGCGCGCCGCCGGCGAGCTGGGCTCGCTGTCCGAGCTGCGCCAGCTCGCGGCGGCCTCCGCCGACCCGAGGGTCTACGAGCCCGCGCCCGACCGCGCGGCCGCCGACCAGCTGTACCGCCGCTTCCTGGCCGTCGCCGGCCTGGACGCCGCCGCCACCCCCGCTTGATCCCCGACCCGAAGAAGAGAACCGTGACCGACTACGAGCACCTCGCCGGCCGCCTGCAGGACGCGGGCGTCGACGTCGACGCCGTCCAGAAGCAGCTCGGCGCCCTCACCGTCGAGGTCCCGTCCTGGGGCTTCGGCGACGCCGGCACCCGCTTCGCCGTGTTCCAGCAGCCGGGCCGCCCGCGCGACGTCTTCGAGCGCATCGACGACGCCGCCGAGGTCCACCGCCTGTCCGGCACGTCGTCGACCGTCGCGCTCCACATCCCGTGGGACGCGGTCGAGGACCCCGCCGAGCTCGGCGCCTACATCCAGGGGAAGGGCCTGAAGACCGGGCCGATCAACCCCAACCTGTTCCAGGACCCCGACTACAAGCTCGGCAGCGTCACGAACCCCGACGCCGGCATCCGCGCGAAGGCGACGGAGCACCTGCTCGAGTGCGGCGAGATCGCCGCCGCCACGGGCTCGGGCGCCCTGTCGCTGTGGTTCGCGGACGGCACGAACTACGCCGGCCAGGACGACCTGCTCGAGCGCCGCCAGCGGATGCTCGCCTGCCTGCAGGAGCTCGATCGGGCCACGGAGCAGCACGGCACCGAGCTGCTCGTCGAGTACAAGCTGTTCGAGCCGGCGTTCTACGCCACCGACCTGCCCGACTGGGGCTCGGCCGCCCTGCTCTGCCGCGAGATCGGCGAGCGCGCGAAGGTCCTGGTCGACCTGGGGCACCACGCCCAGGGCGTCAACATCGAGCAGATCGTCGCCGTCCTGGCCTCCTACGGCCTGCTCGGCGGCTTCCACACGAACGACCGCCGCTACGCCGACGACGACCTCATCACGGGGTCCGTCAACCCGTTCGCGCTGTTCTGCATCTTCGTCGAGCTCGCGGCCCTGCCGCAGCTGCCGCGGGTCACGCTCGACCAGTCGCACAACGTCGAGTCGAAGGTCGAGGCGATCCTGCGCTCGGTCCTGAACATCCAGGACGCGTACGCCAAGGCGCTGCTCGTGGACCGCACGAAGCTGCGCGCCGCCCAGCAGGCCGGCGACGTCAACGGCGCCTACGGCCTGCTGGCCGACGCGTTCGCCACCGACGTGCGACCGCTGACCGCGGCCGTGCGCGAGAGCCTCGGCGCGTCCGTCGACCCGGTCGGCGACCTGCGGTCGGGCGGCTACATGGAGAAGCTGTACGCCGAGCGCGGCTCCCAGGCGGGCGTCGCCGGGGGCTGGGGCCGATGAGCCCCCTCCACGCCCCGACGCCCCGCGGCACCCACACCCCTTCCAGCACCACGACCTGCCGCACCCGGCAGGAGGAGCAGCGATGAGCACCACCGTCCCCCTCGTCAACCTGGCCGACGACCTCTGGCCCGCCGACGGCGTCCCCTCCGACCCGCTCGGGCAGGTCGTGCTGGCCTCGCACCTGCTCGGCGCCAACCGCGCGGTCGCGAACATCGGCGGCGGCAACACGTCCGCCAAGGGCGTCACGACGGATCACACGGGCCGCGAGGTCCGCGCGATGTGGGTGAAGGGCTCGGGCTCCGACCTCGCCACGATGACCGAGAAGAACTTCACCGGCCTGAAGCTCGACGAGCTCCTGCCGCTGATGGACCGCCCGGACATGAGCGACGAGGAGATGGTCGCGTACGTCGGGCGCTCCATGCTCGACCCGACGATGCCGCGCGGCTCGATCGAGACGCTGCTGCACGCGTTCATCCCGGCGGACCACGTCCACCACACGCACCCGGACGGGATCAACGTCATCGCCGGCGCGAAGAACGGCGAGGCGCTCATCCGCGAGTGCTTCGGCGACCGCGCGCTGTGGATCCCCTACATCCGCCCCGGGTTCGGGCTCGCGAAGCAGATCGGCGAGGCGGTCCGCGACAACCCGGACGCCGAGCTCGTCGTCCTGGCCAAGCACGGGCTGGTGGTCTGGGGCGACTCGGCGGAGGACACGTACCGCCGCACGATCTCGATCATCAACGAGGCCGCGACGTTCATGAACGAGCGCGCCGGCGACGCGCGCCGCTTCGGCGGCCCGTCCGACGCCGCCTCGACGCTGGACGAGGAGGGCCGCCTGGCCGTCCTGGACCAGATCCTGCCGTCCCTGCGCGGCGCGGTGTCGAGCGAGCGCGCGAAGGTGCTGCTCGTCGACCAGTCCGCCCCGGCGATCGAGTTCGTCACCTCGGAGCGCGCCCCCGAGCTGGTGACGATCGGCGCCGCGTGCCCGGACCACCTGGTCCACACGAAGATGCTCCCGATGTGGGTGCCCTTCGACCCGTCCTCCGAGGACGCGTCGGTGCTCGTCGAGCGCGTGAAGGAGCGCGCCGCGGCCTACCGCGAGGCGTACCGCGCCTACCACGCGGCGAACGCGGAGAACCCGGACGTCCGCATGCCGGGCCAGACCGCGGGCGCCGTCCCGATCAGCGACCCCGACCCGCGCGTCGTCCTGATCCAGGGCGTCGGCCTGGTCGGCGTCGGCACGACGCCGAAGAACGCGTCGATGTCGCGCGACCTGTACCACCGCGCCATCGAGGTGATGGCCGGCGCCGACGCCGTCGACGAGTTCGTCTCGCTGACGGCCGAGGAGTCGTTCGCCGTCGAGTACTGGCCCCTCGAGCTCTACAAGCTCTCCCTGGCCCCGGCGCCCGGCGAGCTGCAGGGCAAGGTCGCGTTCGTGACCGGCGCGGGCGGCGGCATCGGCCGCGCGATCTCGGCCCGCCTGCGCGCGGCCGGCGCGGTCGTCGCCGGCTTCGACCTGGACGCCGACGGCGCCCAGGAGGCGGTCGGCCCCGACGGCATCGGCATCGGCGGCGACGTCACGTCCGAGGAGTCGGTGCGCGCCGCGTACCGCGACGCCGTCCGCCGGTTCGGCGGCGTGGACATCCTCGTCAGCAACGCCGGCATCGCGTCGAGCTCGGCGATCGAGGACACCACCCTGGAGGAGTGGGAGCGCAACCACCGCATCCTCGGCACGGGCTACTTCCTCGTCTCGCGCGAGGCGTTCCGCATCCTGCGCGAGCAGGCCACCGGCGGCTCGATCGTGTTCATCTCGTCGAAGAACGCGCTCGTCGCCGGCAAGAACGCGTCGGCGTACAGCTCGGCGAAGGCCGCCGAGCTGCACCTGGCCCGCTGCCTGGCCGAGGAGGGCGGCGCCGACGGCATCCGCGTCAACACGGTCAACCCGGACGCGGTCCTGCGCGGCTCGAAGATCTGGCAGGGCAACTGGCGCGAGGAGCGGGCCGCGAACTACGGCCTGAGCCCCGACGAGCTCGAGGAGCACTACCGCCAGCGCAACACGCTGAAGGTGCTGATCCTGCCCGAGGACATCGCCGAGGCGACCCTGCACTTCGCCTCCGAGGCGCGGTCGGGCAAGTCCACCGGCAACATCCTCAACGTCGACGGCGGCGTGCCGGCGGCGTACTCCCGCTAGGGACGAGGACGCACCGGGCCGCCCGCGCGGCGGCCCGGCCGGGCGGCCCCGGCGCACCGGCCCCCGCGGGCGTCGGACCGCGCCGAGGAGACGGCGCGGGCCGGCGCCCGCGGCGCGCCGCGGGGGAGGAGGGCGCGACCGGCGGGCGCTCAGGCCCCCGCCCGGCGCTCCGCGATCTCGTTCTCGGGCAGCACGTGGATGTGCAGCCGGGTGCGATCGCCCCGGTGCCAGGCGCGGTAGCGCTCGAACGGCCGGCCGTCGGCGTCGAGCGACACGGAGTCGACGCGCAGGAGCGGCGTGCCCGTCGGCACCTCGAGCAGCTCGGCGCGGCGGGCGTCGGCGCCGACCGCCTCGACGTCGCGCCAGCCGCCGCCGACGACGACGCCGGCGCGCTCCGCGAGCGCCGCGTACAGGGAGCCCTGCTCCAGGTCCGCGCCCAGCACCGCGTCGGCCAGGTCGGCCCGCAGGTGGCTGACCACGTGCATCGTGAGGGCGCCGTCGACCCAGCGCAGGCGCTCCAGGCGCACGCCGGAGGCCCCCGGCTCGGTGCCGAGGTCGCGGGCGACGTCGCCCGGGAGCGGCTCGATGACGCGCTCGAGCACCCGCGAGACGACGACGTGGTCGCCGCGCCGCGCCTCGTCCCAGAAGCCCTGCGCGAGCTGCAGCTCCCAGCCGCCCGCGCGCCGCGACGGCTCCGCCACGAACGTGCCCGATCCGCGCTCGCGCACGAGCAGCCCGTCCCGGGTCAGCTCGGTCAGGGCCTGCCGCACGGTGGTGCGCGAGACCTCGAAGTGCTCGCACATCTGCATCTCGGGCGGGATGCGCTCGCCCGGCGGCCAGCGCCCGTCGGCGATCTCGCGCTCGATCGCCGACTTGAGCTGGAAGTAGAACGGCACGGGGGAGGCCCGGTCGATCGAGGGCAGGCCGGTCAGCGAGATCTGGTTCATCGGGACGGGACCGGGCCGGGAGGCGCTTGCGACCCGGCGTCGGAAACGAGAGCTTGACAGACGACACGGCGCCCGCATATTGTACGGACAGGATGACAGGGGAGAGGTCATCGGCCGCCGCGGCTCTGCCGCCGGCGGGCGACACGGACGCGCCGGGGGCGACCCTGCGCGGGTGCGCCGCAGAATGTCATTACAACATGACGTCGGCATGAGTTGGAGCGCGTTCGACATCGACCGCAGCTCGCCCGTGCCGTTCTACGCGCAGCTCGCGGAGGCCATGGCCGCCGAGATCGCCAACGGCCGGTGGCCCCGCGGCGAGCGCATCGCGTCCGAGGCCGAGCTGTGCGCGACCTTCGGCGTGTCGCGCACGACCGTCCGCCAGGCGCTCGCCGAGCTCGTGCAGCAGGGGCTGTTGCGGAAGGAGCGCGGCCGCGGCACCTTCGTCGACGAGCCGCCGGCGTCGAGCGTCTTCCTCCAGTCGACCTACGGCTTCCACGAGGAGGCGCAGCGCGCCGGCCGCACGGTGCGCTCGCGCGTCCTGCGGATGACGCACGGCCCGCTGCCGCGCTGGGCCACGGCCGCGCTCGAGCTGCCCGACGACGCGGCCGGGGTGACGCTGGAGCGCGTGCGCCTGCTCGACGGGCGCCCCGTCATGGTCGTCACGAGCCACCTCGTGCCGGAGCTCGCCGGGCTGCTCGACGCCCGCACGCTCGAGCAGGGGTCGCTCTACCGCGCGCTGCAGGCGGGCGGCGTGGCCGCCGCCGGCGGCTCGCGCGTGATGCACGCGACGGCCGCCACGGCCGAGATCGCGGGGCACCTCGAGGTCGCGCCCGGCACGCCGCTGCTCGCGGTCGAGGCCGTCTCGTGGGGGCCCGGCCGCGTGCCGTTCGAGACCTACCGCGCCTGGCACCTGACGGACCGGGCGCGCGTGCACGTCGAGATGGTCGGCGGTCCGCCGCCGGCCGACATCGCGCCGTCGGCACCCGCACGGGAGCACGGGGGCCGCGAGGGGCGCGCCCCCGGGGCGCCGACGGAGGGGCCGGCCATCGCGCCGGCAGGGGGCGCCGCGCTCGCGGACGCCCGGACCACAGGAGAGGGGAGAGATCCATCATGACCAGCAGATTCGGCACGATCCGGCGGGCGGCGCTCGCCGCGGCCGCCGCGGGCACGCTCGCGTTCGGCGCGACGGCGTGCGGGGGCAGCTCGGACGGCGGCTCGTCCGGCGGCGGGGGCGGCGAGAAGATCGTCATCGGCTGGGCGCCGCCGAGCGCCACCGGCGTCTTCAAGACCGCGACCAACTACTTCGACAAGGCGCTCGCGGGCGCCCGCGCCGCCGGCATGGACGTCGAGCTGACGACCCGGTCGCCCGCGGCGGAGACGGACCCGCAGGCGCAGGTGTCGATCGTCGAGGACTTCATCACGAAGAAGGTCGACGCGATCGTCGTCTCGCCGTCCGACACGCAGGCCATCAAGCCGGCGCTGCGCCGCGCGAACGAGGCCGGCATCCCGGTCATCATGGTCAACCTGCTCGAGGACCAGCCGGGCGTCGACGTCGCGAGCTACATCGGCTTCGACAACGCGGAGGCCGCCGAGGTCACCGCCTACTCCGTGCTCGACTACTTCGGCGGCCCGGGCGTGCTCGGCGACGGCGAGAAGGTCGACGTGCCGAAGGACAAGAAGCTGGACCTGGCGTTCTGGCGCGACCTGTACAAGGACGTCGACAAGGCGTCGATCACGGCGCGCGGCGGGCAGCTGCAGGGCGTGGCCGGCACCCTGTTCGCCGTCGAGCGGCTCAAGGGGTTCAAGACGGTCTTCGACCAGTTCCCGAACGCGAAGACCCTGGGCCAGCCGATCGCCGCCGACTGGGAGCGCCAGAAGGCCGTCGGCGCCACCGAGGACCTCGTCTCGCGCTTCAAGGACCAGATGCAGTTCGTCTGGGGCTCGTCGAGCGAGATGTCGATCGGCGCCGCCAACGTCCTGGAGCGGCGCGGCCTGCTCGACGCCAGCGGCAAGCCCGAGAAGGGCAAGATCGCCGTCTTCTCCAACGACGTGACCCCCGAGACGGCGTCGCTCGTCAAGCAGGGCAAGATCGCCGCCGAGACGACCCACGGCTTCGCCGACTGGGGCTGGATCGGCGCCCAGACCGCGGTCCGCCTGGTGTGCGGCCTGCCGGTCGAGAAGAAGAACAACATCGGCCCGCGCACGGTCTACCCGGGCAACGTCGACCAGTACTTCCCGACGCCGGAGCAGCCGGCGATCGACTGGGCCGCGATCAAGGCGGAGTGCAAGTAGCCATGACGCTGCTCGCCGTCGAAGGGGTCAGCAAGCAGTACCCCGGCACGCGCGCGCTCGACGGCGTCGACCTGCGGGTCGACGCCGGAGAGGTGCACGCGGTCCTGGGCCAGAACGGCGCCGGCAAGTCGACGCTGATGCGGTCGATCGCCGGCTCCGTGCGGCCCGACACCGGCACGGTCGCCCTGGACGGGCAGCCCGTGCCGCTCGGCTCGCCGCTGGCCGCCCGGCGGGCGGGCATCGGCATCGTCTACCAGGAGCTCAGCCTCGTCCCGCAGCGCTCGATCGCCGAGAACGTCCTGAGCGGCCGCTGGCCGACGCGCGCCGGCCTCGTCGACGGCCGCGCGATGGAGCGCCGGGCGGGCGAGGTCCTGCGCCGCGTGGGCCTGGACCTGGACCCGCGCACGCCGGTCTCGCGCCTGGGCATGGCCTCGCGCCAGCTCGTCGAGATCGCGAAGGCGCTCTCGACCGACCCGCGCGTCCTGCTCCTGGACGAGCCGACGTCGGCGCTGTCCGACCGCGAGGCGCACCGGCTGTTCGAGATCATCCGCTCGATCACGGCCGACGGCGTGGCGGTCATCTACGTCAGCCACCGGCTGAAGGAGCTCGTCCAGATCACGGACCGCATCAGCGTGCTCCGCGACGGCCGGCTCGTCGAGACCGTCCGCACGGCCGACGTCGACGAGCACCACCTGGCCGAGATGATGGTCGGGCGCCGCCTGGACGACGCGCCGGCCGCGTCGACGGTGCGCGAGGAGGACGACCGCGAGGTCGTGCTGCGCGCCGAAGGCCTGGCGTGCGCCCCGCGGCTGAAGCCCACCGACCTGCAGCTGCGGGCGGGCGAGATCGTCACGGTCTTCGGGCTCGTCGGCGCGGGACGCACCCGCCTGGCGCGCACGCTCTTCGGCCTGGACCAGGCCACGGAGGGCACCGTCGAGGTGCTCGGCGACCGGGTGCGGATCCGCTCCCCGCGGGACGCGATCTCGGCGCGCATGGGGTTCGTCGGCGAGGATCGCGGCGCCGGGCTCGTCAAGGGCCTGTCGATCGCCGCGAACATCACGATGGCCTCGCACGAGCGGGTCAGCCGCGGCAGCTTCCTGCGCTTCGGCGAGGAGCGGCGGGCCGCGGAGCAGTACCAGCGGGAGCTCTCGATCCGCTGCGCGTCCGTCGAGCAGCCCGTCGGCTCGCTCTCGGGCGGCAACCAGCAGAAGGTGCTGCTGGCGCGGTGGATGTGCTCGGGCGCCCGCGTCCTCGTCCTCGACGACCCCACGAAGGGGATCGACGTGGGCGCGAAGGAGGAGGTCTTCGACCTGCTCCGGCGGCTCGCCGCCGACGGGGTGGCGGTGCTCTACCTCACCTCGGAGCTCAAGGAAGCGCGGACGTTCGGCGACCGCGTGCTGGTCATGGCGGGGGGCGCGATCACCGCGACCCTGACGGCCGAGGCCAGCGACGACCAGATCATGATGGCCGCAGGAGGCGTGGTTCATGCAGAGTGACGTTGTCCAGCCCGACGCCGCACCGCGGCTCGTCGAGCGGTCACCCCGGCCCGGCGCGCGCCGCCTGGCCGGGCTCGCCGGCGGGCGCGCCGGCGCCCTGATCATCCTCGTGGTGCTGACGGTCGCGTTCGCGGTCGCCACCCCCGACTTCTTCACCCAGGAGAACCTGCTCAACGTCCTGCGGCAGTACTCCGTGCCGCTGATGCTGGCGGTCGGGCAGACGCTCGTCATCGTCACGCGCGGCATCGACCTGTCGGTCGCGTCCGTCGCGGCGATGGCCGGCTGCCTGATGACCGTCGGCTACAGCGAGTGGGGCCTGCCGATGGGCGTGGCGCTGCTGCTGGGCCTGGCGGCCGGCGTCGGCGCGGGCCTCTTCAACGGCTTCGCGATCACCCGCTTCCGCGTGCCCGACTTCGTCGCCACGCTCGGCATGCTGACCGCCGCCCGCGGCGTCGCCCTGCTCCTGACGGACGGCGTCCCCGTCCCGTCCTACGACGGCGGCGGCGAGCAGCGCGGCATCCCGTCCCCGGTCACGACGCTGGGCGGCGACTCGCTGCTCGGCATCCCGGCGATCGCCCTCGTGGCCCTCGGCTGCGCGATCGTCGGAGGCGTCCTGCTGTCCCGCACGACGCTCGGCCGCTCGGCCTACGCCGTGGGCGGCAACCCCGAAGCCGCCGAGGTCTCGGGCATCAAGGTCAACCGCACGAAGATGGCGGTCTACGGGCTCTCCGGCCTGTTCGCCGCGATCGCGGGCTTCATGCTCGTCGGCCGCCAGGACAGCGCCAACGCCCTCATGGGCGACGGCATGGAGCTGCAGGCCATCGCGGCCGTCGTCATCGGCGGCACCAACCTGTTCGGCGGCGAGGGACGCGTCAGCGGCACGCTGATCGGCGTCCTCGTCATCGGCGTCCTCGCCAACGGCCTCACGATCGTCGGCGTCTCCGACTTCTGGCAGCGCGTCGTCAACGGCCTGATCATCGTCGCCGTCGTCGCGATCGACCAGTGGCGCCGCCGGCAGCTCGAGAAGGCCGCGTGAGCGCGCCCCGCCCCGTCCATCCCCCGCAGGAGCACCCCGTGAGCACCACCCAGACGACCCCGTTCACCGCCACCATCGACCTGGCCAGCGGCGCGATCGACCCGGCGCCCGAGCCGACCGTCCGCACCCTCGGCCACATGCGCGGCCTGTACCAGGACGAGGCCGGCACGGCCGAGGACCAGCTGATCTACCGCGTGCTGGAGATCCCGGCGCCGGCGAACGACAACTCCAACCTGCCGTCGTCGACGACGATCATCGAGCCGGGCCGCGTGGGGCGCGAGTTCCACATGACGAAGGGGCACTTCCACGCGATCCGGGAGCGCGCCGAGATCTACGTCGGCCTGTCCGGCGAGGGGCGCCTGCTCATGGCGACGGAGGACGGCGAGGTCGCCGTCGAGCCGATGCGCCCGGGCACCGTCAACTACGTGCCGGGCGGCTGGGCGCACCGCAGCGTCAACGTCGGCGACGAGCCGCTCGTCTTCTACGCGGTCTACATCGGCGACGCCGGCTACGACTACGGCACGATCGAGGAGCAGGGCTTCCCCGTCGTGCTCGTGCAGGACGACGAGGGCGGCGTCGCCGTCGAGCCCAACCCGCGCTACCGCCGCTGAGGCCGTGACGGACGACCTGCTCATCGGCGTCGACCTGGGGACGACGGCCACGAAGGCCGCCGTCTTCACGGCCGACGGCACGCAGCTCGGCGCGGCCACCGCGCCGACCGAGCTGCGCTGGCACGGCCCCGGCGAGGTCGACCAGGACCCCGACGCGTTCTACGCCGCGGCGACGGACACGATCCGCCGGGCGATGGAGGCCGCGGGCGCCGATCCGGCGCGCGTGGCGGGCCTGGCGGTCACGGGCCAGATGGCGGGGATGCTCGGCGTCGACCGCGACTGGCGCCCCGCGCTGCCGTACGACTCGTGGCTCGACACCCGCTGCCGCGACGAGCGGGACGCCCTCGACCGCGAGCTCGGCGACGAGCTGACCCGCCTGACCGGCTGCCCGCCGATGGTCAACCACGGCCCGAAGCTGCGCTGGTGGGCCCGCAACCGGCCGGAGGAGCTGGCGCGGATGCGGGCGTTCGTCATGCCCGGCGCGTACGTCGCCGGGCGGCTGTGCGGCCTGGCGGGCGACGACGCGTTCATCGACCCGAGCTACCTGCACTTCACCGGCCTCGTCGACGCGCGGGCGGGGGAGTGGTCCCCGCGCCTGGTCGACGCGGTCGGCATCCGGCCCGACCAGCTGCCGCGGATCGTCCCGTCGACGACCGTCGTCGGCACCCTGACGGCCGCGGCGGCGGGCCACTGCGGCCTGCGGCCCGGCACCCCCGTGGCCGCGGGCCTGGGCGACACGGCGGCGGGCGCCCTCGGCGCCGGCCTCGTGCGTCCCGGCCGCCTGCTCGACACCGCCGGGACCGCGGCGATCCTCGCGGGCGCCACGGCGGAGTACCGCCCCGACGTGGACGGCCGCACGCTCATCCTGATGCGCGGCGCCGTCGAGGGGCTGTGGATCCCGCTCGCGTACCTGTCGGGCGGCTCGCTCGTGGACTGGTTCTGCGACCTGCTGCACGACGGCGACGAGCGGATCCCACGCCCCGGCTTCGCCGACCTCGTCGCCGGGCTGGAGGACCTGCCGGCGGGCGCGGACGGGCTCGTCTTCGTCCCGCACCTCGACGGGCGCATCCTGCCGAGCAGCCCCGACATGGGCGGCGCCTGGGTCGGGCTGCGACGCGGCCACGGCCGCCGGCACCTGGCGAAGGCGATGCTCGAGGGCGTCGCCTACGAGTACGCGCTCTACCTCGAGCGCCTCCGCACCCTGAACCCGACGCTCGAGCTCACGGAGGCCCGGGTGATCGGCGGCGGCGCGCGCAGCGCCGTCTGGAACCAGATCAAGGCGTCCGTCCTGGGCGTCCCGTACGCGACGGCGACGGTCGGCGACGTGTCCTGCTGGGGCGCCGCGCTGATCGCCGGCACCGCCGTCGGCCTCGTCGACGACCTCGCCGACGCCGCGGAGCGCGCCGCGCCCGTGGCCGACCGCACCTCACCCCGACCGAAGGACACCAGCGTGTACCGCGACCTCTTCGACGTCTACCGCGACGTCGTGGCCCGGCTCGACGAGCCGTTCGACCGCCTCGCCGCCCACCGGGCCGCCGTCGCGACGGAGGCCCGGGCATGAGCCGCCTGTGCGTCGCCTCGATCGGCGCCGGCCGCGCCGGCCTCGTCCACGCGCGCAACATCGCGCGTCACGCCCGCGCCGACCTCGTCGCGGTGATCGACCAGAACGCCGAGGCCGCGCAGCGGTTCGCGGCCGAGGTCGGCGCGCCGCCGACCTACCCGTCGCTGGAGGAGGCGCTGGCCGCCGGCCCGCTCGACGCCGTCTTCATCGCGACGCCGACGCACACCCACCGCGACCTGGCGGTGGAGGCCGCCGAGGCCGGTCTGCACGTCTTCCTCGAGAAGCCGATGGCGATCTCGCTGCAGGAGTGCGACGACGTCGAGGCCGCCGCCGCGCGCGCCGGCGTCGTGCTGCAGCTGGGCTTCATGCGGCGCTTCCAGCCCGAGTTCGCCGAGGCGAAGGCCCGGATCGAGGCGGGGCAGATCGGCGAGCCGATGATCGTGAAGTCGCTGACCCGCGGTCCCGGCCTGCCGCCGGCGTGGGCGCACGACCTGTCGCGGTCCAACGGCATGCTCGCCGAGGTCAACTCGCACGACTTCGACTGCGTGCGCTGGCTCGCGGGCGCGCCGATCGAGCGCGTCTACGCCGAGGTGACGAACCGCAAGGGCGCCGCGCGCGGCGTCACCGCCGACCAGTTCTACGACAACGCCGTCGTCTCGCTGCGCTTCGCGAACGAGGCGCTCGGCACGATCGACGGCACGTGCCCGGCCGACTACGGCTACGACGGCCGCGTCGAGGTGCTCGGCACGGAGGGCGTGCTGATCATCGGCGACGTCCGCGGGACCGCGCTCATCGAGGTGCGCGACCGCACCGTCGGCGCGATCACCCCGATCCACCACGGCTGGCCGCAGCGCTTCGCGCCCGGCTACGTCGCCGAGCTCGACGCCTTCGTGGCGGCGATCCTCGACGGCGCGCCCGTGCCGGTCACCGCCGAGGACGGCCGCCACGCCGTCGCGGCCGTCCTGGCCGCCAACCGCTCGTGGCAGGAGGAGCGGCCCGTGCGCCTCGACGAGGTGACCGCGGGCGAGG
This sequence comes from Patulibacter sp. SYSU D01012, assembly GCF_017916475.1. Taxonomy (GTDB): domain Bacteria; phylum Actinomycetota; class Thermoleophilia; order Solirubrobacterales; family Solirubrobacteraceae; genus Patulibacter. Next base: position 236,839 of record NZ_JAFMTB010000002.1, on the reverse strand, counting down.
TGACCGCCTGATGCGCGTCCTCGCCTACCACGGGCCCGACGACCTGCGCCTGGAGGACCGGGCCGACCCCGAGCCCGGTCCCGGCGAGGCGCTGCTGCGGGTGCGCTCCTGCGGCGTCTGCGGCACCGACCTGCGCATCCAGGCCGGCCACCACCGCGCCTACGGCCCCGGCACCGTCCGCGTGCCCGGGCACGAGATCGCCGGCGACGTCGTCGCGCTCGGCGACGGCACGGATCTGGCGCTCGGCCGCGCGTTCGTCGCGCCCAACCTGGGCTGCGGCCGCTGCCCGCAGTGCCTCGCGGGCCGCGAGAACATCTGCGCGTCGCCGAACGCCATCGGCATCACGCGCGACGGCGGCTTCGCGGAGTACGTGCTGCTGGGCGAGGACGTCATCGCCCACGGCAGCGTCATGCCGGTGCCGGACGAGCTGGACCCCGCGCCGATCGCGCTCGTCGAGCCCCTGGCGTGCGTGCTGCGCGGCGCGCGGGCGTGCTCGGTGGGCCCGGGCGACGTCGTCCTGGTGGTCGGCGCCGGGCCGATCGGCCTGATGCACGTGCTCGTCGCCCGGGCGAAGGGCGCCGCGCGGGTGGTCGTCAGCGAGCCGAGCGAGCGGCGGCGCGCCCAGGCCGAGGCCTTCGGGGCCGACGTCACCGTCGACCCGACGAGCCAGGACGTCGCGGCGCTCGTCGCCGAGCAGACCGAGGGGCGCGGCGTCGACGTCGTCATCACGGCGGCGCCGATCGCGGCGACGCAGGCGCAGGCGCTCGAGCTGGCCGCGACCGGCGGCCGGATCAACTTCTTCGGCGGCCTGCCGCGCGGGCGCTCCGAGGTCGTGCTCGACACGAACCTCATCCACTACAAGGAGCTCGTCGTCACCGGCACCACCGCGTGCACGCGGGACGACTGCCGCGAGGCGCTCGACCTGGTGCTCGCGGGCCGCATCGACACGCCCGCGCTCGTCAGCGAGCGGCTGCCGCTCGAGGACGCGCTGCAGGGCTTCGCGGCCGCACGCGCCGGCGAGGCGCTGCGGGTGGTGCTCGAGCCGTGAGCGCCATCCGCACGGTGCGCGGCCCCGTCGACCCGTCCGACGTGCGGACGGTCGACGCGCACGCGCACCTCCACATCGCCCCGGGGCCCCCGGGGTCGCCGGTGCTCGCGGACGAGGCCGCCGCCGAGGCGGAGCTGCGGGGCCTGGCGGCGGCGGGCGGCGAGCTCGTCGTCGACTGCCAGCCCGGCGGCTGCGGCCGCGACGGCGCGGTCCTGGCGCGGCTCTCGCGGGCCACGGGCGTGGCCGTCGTCGCCGCGACGGGCTTCCACCTGCGCCGCCACTACGCGCCGGGCACCGGTCCGTGGGCGCAGGACGAGGACGCGGCGCACGCCCGCTTCGCCGCCGAGCTGCAGGGCGGCCTGGCCGAGGCGCCGGACGTCCGCGCGGGCGTCGTGAAGGCCGCCTGGACGGGGAGCGATCCCGGCGAGGCCGCGCTGCTGCGGGCCGCGCTGCGGGCCGCCGCGGAGGCGGGCGTGGGCACGATCGTCCACACCGAGGCCGAGGGGCCGCTCGACGGCCTGCTCGCCGCCGTCGCGGACGCCGGCGTGGCGCCGGGCGCGGTGCAGCTCTCGCACGTGGACAAGCGGCCCGACCGCGGGCTGCACGCCGAGCTCGTCGCCGCCGGCTTCGTGCTGGGCTACGACACGTTCGTCCGAGCGAAGTGGCGGCCGGAGGAGCGCGTGTGGCCGCTGCTGCTCGGGATGGTCGAGGACGGCCACGCCGGCCGCATCACGCTGGGGCTCGACCTCGTCGACGCCGCCGCGTGGCGGACGGGCGGCGGCCCGGGCCTGCGGGCGCTGCCCGCGACGGTGCTGCCGCGCCTGGAGGCCGCCGGCGTGCCCGCCGACGCGCTCGCGGGGCTGCGCGGCCGCACGGCCGCGACGCTCCTGGCCACCGCGGACGCCCCGGCGGTGACGGCATGAGGGCCGCCGACGCCACCGTGCTCGTCACGCCGCGCTCGTTCGCCAGCGTGGACCCGGCTCCGCGGACGCGCCTGGAGGCGGCCGTGGGGGAGGTGCGCGGCAACGACCTGGGCCGGCCGATGACCGCGGGCGAGCTGCGCGAGCGGGTCGGCGACGTCGACGCGCTCCTGGCCGGACTGGACGAGATCGACGCCTCCGTCTTCGCCGCGGCGCCGCGCTTGCGCGTGATCGCCCGCTACGGCGCGGGCGTCGACCGCATCGACCTGCGCGCGGCCGCCGAGCACGGCGTCGTCGTGACCAACACGCCGGGCGCGAACGCCGAGGCCGTCGCCGAGTTCGCGCTCGGGCTGATCCTCGCCGGGCTGCGTCGGATCGCCGCGGGCGACCGGACGGTCCGCGACGGCGCTTGGGCGGTGCAGCGCGGCCGCGAGCTGGCCGGCAGCACGGTCGGCCTGCTGGGCCTGGGCCGCATCGGCGCGGCGACCGCCCGGCGCCTGGTGGCGCTCGGCGCCCGCGTCGTGGCGTTCGACCCGGCGGTCCGCGAGGCGCCGCAGGGCGTGCTGCTGCTGCCCCGCGACGAGGTGGTCGCGCAGGCGGACGTCCTGTCGCTGCACCTGCCGGCGCTGCCCGCGACGCGCGACATGGTCGACGCGGCGCTGCTGGCGCGGATGCCGCGCGGCGCGCTGCTCGTCAACACCGCGCGCGGCGAGCTCGTCGTCGAGGAGGACCTCGTCGCGGCGCTCGACGCCGGCCACCTGGCGGGCGCGGCGCTCGACACGCTGCGCGACGAGCCGCCCGCCCCCGACCACCCGCTGCTCGGCCGCCCCGACGTGATCGTCACGCCGCACGCCGCGCCGCACACCCGCGAGGCCGTCACCGCCATGGGCCTGACCGCGGTGCAGGAGCTGCTGACCGTCCTCGAGGACGGCACGCCCCGCTTCCCCGTCCCTCCGACCGGAGACCGAGCATGACCACCGACCACACCGCCGCCCTCGCGCGGCTCGCCGACGCGGCCGTCGTCGCCGTCGTCCGCGCGCCGGGCGCCGAGGAGGCCGTCCGGCTGTCCGCCGCGCTGCTCGCGGGCGGCATCACCGCCATCGAGCTGACGTTCACCACGCCCGGGGCCGAGGACGCCCTCGCCCGCGTGCGCGCCGAGCACGGCGACGAGCTGCTGCTCGGCGCCGGCACGGTCCGCACCCCGGCGCAGCTGGCCGCGGCGCTCGACGCGGGCGCCGACTTCCTCGTCACGCCGCACTTCGACCCCGAGCTGTTCGCGGCGATGCAGGGCAGCGGCCGCCTCGTGCTGCCGGGGACGTTCACGCCGAGCGAGGTGGCGCGCGCGCTCGACGCCGGCGCCGACGTCGTCAAGCTCTTCCCCGCGTCGCTCGGCGGCCCCCGGCACCTGCGCGCCCTGCGCGGACCGTTCCCCGAGCTGCGGGTCGTGCCGACCGGCGGCATCGACGCGCCCGACATCGCGGCGTGGCTGGCCGCCGGCGCGCTCGCGGTGGGGGCGGGGAGCGAGCTGACGCCGTCGGCGCTCGTCGCGGACGGGCGCTGGGACGAGCTGACCGCCCGCGCCCGCACGTTCGCCGAGGCCGCCCGCGCGGCGCGCGCGCCGGTGGAGGCCTGAGATGCCGCGGCGGTTCACGTTCGTCGGCGTCACGACCGGGTCGTCGTCGATCATGCGGATCTTCCCGCGCTGGCGCGACGTCCTGGGCCTGGGCGACGACGTCGAGATGCTGCCGTGCGACCTGCCGATCGGCGCGCCGCGCGAGCGCTACCGGGACACCGTCGCGATGCTGCGCGACGACCCGGACAACCTGGGCGCGCTGGTGACGACGCACAAGATCGACCTGTACGAGGCGGCGCACGACCTCTTCGACGAGCTCGACGCGAACGCGCGCACGTACGGCGAGGTCTCGTGCGTCTTCAAGCGCGACGGGGCCCTCCACGGCGCGGCCAAGGATCCGATCACCGCGGGCCGGGCGCTCGAGGACGTGCTGCCCGCTCGCCACTGGGCCGGCGGGGACGCCGAGGCGCTCGTGCTCGGCGCCGGCGGCGCGGGGGTGGCGATCGTGCTGCACCTGCTGCGGCCGTCGGCCGCGGCCGAGCGGCCCGCCCGCATCACCGTCGTCGACCGCGACGGCGGCCGCCTGGACGCGCTGCGGCGCCTGCAGGAGGCGCAGCACCCCGGCGCCGACGTGCTCTACGCCGACGCGGCCGACGGCGCCGCCGACCGCCTGCTGGCCGCGCTGCCGGCCGGCTCGCTCGTCGTCAACGCCACCGGCATGGGCAAGGACCGCCCGGGCAGCCCCCTCACCGACGACGCCGTCTTCCCCGAGCGCGGCATCGTCTGGGAGCTGAACTACCGCGGCGAGCTCGACTTCCTGCGCCAGGCCCGCGCCCAGGAGCAGGCCCGCGGGCTGACCGTGCACGACGGCTGGCGGTACTTCATCTTCGGCTGGACGTCCGTCATCGAGGAGGTCTTCGCCGTGCCGATCGACGCGGCGACGATCGACCGCCTGGCCGACGCCGCCGACTTCGCCCGCCCGGCGCCCGTGGGCGCCGCGTCCCCCGACCGAGGAGCATGACCATGACCGACGGCCTGTCCTACGCCGTGCACGCCTACGCGTGGACGTCGAGCTGGAGCAGCGACGACCTGCCGCTCGTCGACCACGCGGCCGAGCTCGGCCTCGACGCGATCGAGATCCCGCTCATGGAGCTCGAGAAGGTCGACCCGGCGGCCATCGCCGACCGCTGCCGGGCCGCCGGCATCGGCGTCGTCACGTCGACGGTGGTGGACGCCGCGCACGACCCCAGCGCGGAGGACGCCGCGGTGCGCGCCGCCGGCCGGGACTACCTGCTCGCGTGCGTCGAGGCGGCCGCCGCGATGGGCGCGCCGGTCATGACCGGCGTGATCTACTCGGCGATGGGCGGACGGCTGGACCGCCGCCCGACGCGCGACGACATGGCCCGCAGCGCCGAGGTGCTGCGCGGGGTCGCGGAGCGTGCGCAGGAGCTCGGCGTGGTCCTCGGGATCGAGGCGGTCAACCGCTACGAGACGTACCTCGTCAACACCGCCGCGCAGGCGCTCGAGCTCGTCGAGCTGATCGACCGTCCCGCCGCGGCGGTGCACCTCGACGCCTACCACATGAACCTGGAGGAGACGAGCTTCGAGACCGCCACGGCGTCGGTCGTCGACCGCCTCTGCCACTACCACCTGTCCGAGAGCCACCGCGGCACGCCGGGCACGGGCACCGTCGACTGGGCGGGCATCATGCGCGCGCTCGTCGCCGGCGGCTACCGCGGCTACGTCGGCCTGGAGGCGTTCGAGGAGATCTCGGACGCCATGCGCAGCGGCACCTGCATCTGGCGCGACCTGGCGCCGAGCTCGGACGAGCTCGTCCGCGACGGCCTCGCGTTCCTGAAGGGCCTGGAGGCGCGCACGCGCGCGGAGCTCGCCACCGCGGCGGGCTGAGGACCGTCGGGCGGCCGCGCGACGGGAGGCGCGCGACCGCCCGGACGGCCCCCGGACTAGGGTCGGGCAGGTGAGCGGCGCCCACCTCGTGCTCGCCGGCGACGGCGACGTGACCGCGGAGATCGAGGTCAAGCGCAGCCGCTTCCTCGCCGTCCTGCGCCGCACGGAGGACGAGGAGGCCGCCCGCGCCCTCGTCGCCGAGCTGCGCCGCGCGCACCACGCGGCGCGCCACCACTGCTCCGCCTGGATCCTGGGCGCGGACCGGCAGCGCCGGCGCTCGAACGACGACGGCGAGCCGTCCGGCACCGCCGGCGCCCCGATGCTGGCGGTGCTCGACGGGGCCGTGCGCGACGTCGCGGGGGAGGACCTGGCGCTCTCCGACGTGACGGCCGTCGTCGTGCGCTGGTTCGGCGGCACGCTGCTCGGCGCCGGCGGGCTGGTGCGCGCGTACGGCGACGCCGTGCAGGCGGCGCTCGACGGCGCGCCGCTCGCCGTCCGCCGGCCGCGGGCCCTCGTGCGGATCCCGGTCGGGCACGAGCGCGCCGGCGCCGCCGAGCACGCGCTGCGCGGCACGGACGCGGTCGTCACCGACGTCGCCTACGGGGCGGAGGGCGTCACCCTGACCGTCGCGGTCGACGACGCCCCGAGCGCGCAGGACCGGCTGGCCGCCTGGTGCGCCGAGCACCGCCTGGCGTCCGCGGCCGCCGGGACCGCGTGGGTCGACGCGCCGCTGCCCTGAGCCGGCCCGGGGAGGATCCGGCCGGCCGGCGGCGAAGCGGCCGGGTGAGCATGAGCAGCCGCACCCGCACCCCTGCCCGCAGCGCCCCGTCCCCGAAGGCCCCGAAGGGCGGCAAGGGCGCGTCCCCACGCGGGGCGGCGCCCGGCGGGAAGGGCGGGGCCGGGGCGTTCTCGCCGCGCGGCCCGCTCGAGCAGCGGCAGTTCGACCAGATCGGCCTGGGGCTCGTCGCCCTGGCCGTCTTCCTCGTCTTCCTGATGTACCTGGGGTCGTGGGGCGGCGCGGTCGGCGACGCCCTCGTCGACGGCCTGCGCACCCTCTTCGGCCAGGTCGCGTACCTGACCCCGCCGCTCGTCGCGGCGACCGGGCTGATGCTCATCCTGCGCCCGCTGCTCCCGGCGCTGCGCCCGTTCCGCCTGGGCGGCGTGCTGCTCGTGCTCGCGATGCTGCTCATGCTCGCCAGCGGCACGTTCGGCCTGGGCGGCGGCGGGGGCCGCGACGCGCTGTGGAGCGCCGACGTCGTGCGCCCCCGCGGCGGCGTCCTGGGCGACGCGATGTACTGGGCGATCTCGAGCCTGCTCGGCGCGATCGGCGCCCACGTCGTCGGCGTCACGATGCTGCTGGCCGGCGTGCTGCTGCTGACCGGCGCGTCCATCGCGTCGCTCGTGGCGCGCACCGGCGAGGGGCTCAAGCAGACCACGACCGCGTTCCGCCGCCAGCCCGGCCCGGACGACGACGTGCTCGAGATCCCCGTCGCGCCGCGCCGCCGCGCCGCCGCCCGGCCCGCCACGGCGGAGGAGGACGCCGTCCCCGCCCGCCGCCGTCCCACGCCGCCGAAGGCCGCGGACGGGGACGACGACGCCGACGAGGCCGAGGCGCCCGAGTTCGCCCTGCCGCCGCGGCGCCGCCGGCCCGCGGGACCGCCCGAGCCCACGACGGGCGAGGAGATCGCCGCCTCGCGCGGGGACGAGGTCGTGGCCTCGCGCGGCGAGGGCGTGCGAGCCAGCCGCGGCCCTGGCCGCCCGACGCCCGAGCTCGACGGCGCGCTGCGCTACCCCGACCTGTTCGGCGAGGACGGCCCCGCCCGCCTCGACCTGCCGACCCCGGCCCCGGCGACGCGGGCCGGCGGGGCCGCCGCGCCCCCGGCCGGCGCGACGCCGCCGCCGTCCGACGCCGGCCACGTCCCGCCGCCCGAGGAGCCCGCGGGCGACCACCCCTTCGACGACACGACGGGGGAGCCGACCGTCGAGCCGCCGACCGTCGTCACGCCGCCCGCGCGGGCGTCCCGCCCGCCGGCCCCGGCGGACGAGGCCCCCGACGGCGACGCGGACGAGCGCCCCAGCCTGCAGGAGCTGCGCGAGCGCCAGCCCATGCCCGGCGAGCACGACGCGCCCGAGGAGGGCTACGTCCTGCCCGACCCCGCCGTCCTGAAGCACTCGGCACCCGACCAGCTGCGCCCGGACACGGCGGGGCAGGCCGAGACCGCCGCCGCGCTCGTCGAGGCGCTGGCGAACTTCAAGGTCGACGCGCAGGTCATCGGCACGATCGCCGGCCCGCACATCACCCGCTACGAGCTGCGCCTGGCGCCCGGCATCAAGATGTCGAAGGTCGCCCAGCTCAAGGACGACCTGGCGTACGCGCTCGCCGCGACCGACATCCGCATCCTGGCCCCGGTGCCCGGCAAGACCGCCGTCGGCGTCGAGGTGCCGAACAAGCGCCGGCGCATCGTCCACCTGGGCGACGTCTACGGCGATCCGCCCGGCGACGCGAGCCCGCTCACCGTGTGGCTCGGCAAGGACGTCTCGGGCGCCCCGGTCTACGCGGACCTGGCGAAGATGCCGCACATGCTCGTGGCCGGCACGACCGGCGCGGGCAAGTCGGGCTGCGTCAACGCGATGCTCTCGTCGATCCTGCTGCACGCCACGCCGGACGACGTGCGCCTGGTGCTCGTCGACCCCAAGCAGGTCGAGCTCAACCACTACGAGGCCGTGCCGCACCTGCTGACGCCGGTCATCACCAGCCCGAAGATGGCGGCGAACGCGCTGCAGAACCTCGTGCGCGAGATGGAGTGGCGCTACGGCGTCATGTCCGTGAAGAAGACGCGCAACCTGCCCGAGCTCAACCGCGTGCGCGTCGAGGAGGGCGACGAGCCGCTGCCGTACGTCCTGTGCGTGATCGACGAGCTCGCCGACCTGATGATGGTCGCGCCGGCCGACGTCGAGGACGCGATCATCCGCATCGCCCAGAAGGCGCGCGCGGTCGGCATCCACCTCGTGCTCGCCACGCAGTCCCCGCGCGTGGACGTCATCACGGGCATGATCAAGGCGAACGTGCCGTCGCGGATCGCGTTCTCCGTCTCCTCGCAGACGGACTCGCGCGTCATCCTCGACCAGAACGGCGCCGAGTCGCTCCTGGGCCGCGGCGACATGCTCTTCAACCCGGTCGGCTCGTCGAAGCTGACCCGCATCCAGGGCGCGTACATCGACGAGAGCGAGATCGCCGCGCTGACCGAGCACTGGGCGCGTCAGGGCGAGCCGGACCTGCGCGAGGACCTGCTCGAGGCCACGGACGACGAGGAGCCGCAGGACGACGGGGACGGCGACGGCATGGACGCGGACGAGGATCCGCTGCTGGCCGACGCCATCGAGCTGGTCGTCGAGATGGGCGCCGCGTCCACGTCGGGCCTGCAGCGCCGACTGCGCGTGGGGTACACCCGCGCCGGCCGCCTGGTGGACATGATGGAGCGCCGCGGGATCGTCTCGGGCTTCGAGGGCTCGAAGGCGCGCCAGGTGCTCGTGTCGCCCATGGACCTGCCGCGGATCCTGCAGGCGCTGCGCGGCGGCGGCGGATCGGATGGCGCCGGCGACCCCGCCGCCGACGCTGCGGCCGCGCCCGAGGCCCCGCACGCCCCGCCGACCGGGGACGACACGGACGACCGCACGGGCGAGCACGCCGCGATCGGGTCGGGCGGCGAGTGACCCCGCGCCGTCGTCCCCGGGCCCTCGGCCGCTAGCCTTCCGCGCGTATGGCAGAGATCGGCGCCACCCTGCGCGAGGCGCGAATGCGCGCGGGGATCGACATCGCGGAGGTCGAGTCGCGGACGAAGATCCGCGCGAAGTACCTGCGGGCGCTCGAGAACGAGGAGTGGAGCCTGCTGCCCGGCCCGACGTTCGTCAAGAGCTTCCTCCGCACCTACGCGGAGACGCTCGGGCTCGACGCCAAGCTGCTCGTCGAGGAGTACAAGTTCCGCCACGAGCCGTACGAGAGCGCCGGCGCGCCCGCCCGTCGCCGCGCCGGCGCCGGCGGTCCGACCTCGCGCGGGGTCCGGCGCGGGGGTCGCGGCGGTCGCCGCGGGGGCGGCGCGTTCGGGCCGCCCAAGCGCACGAACCTCCTGCCGCTGCTGCTCCTGATCGTCCTGATCGCGGGCGCGGTCTACGCCGTGTACCGCGTGTCGAAGAAGGAGGACGCCCCGCCGTCCTCGTCCGCGCCCGCGGCCACGACGCCCGCGAAGCAGCCCGCGTCCGAGGCCGACGCCGAGGCGCGCCGCGCCGCACGGGCGAAGGCCCGCAAGGTCGTCCGGCTGCGGGTCGCCGCGCCGCGCAGCCGTTCCGTCTACGTCTGCGTGCGCGACGCCCGGGGCCGCGCGGTCGTCAACGCCCGGACGCTCGAGGCCGGGGAGCGCACGCGCACCTACGACTCGCAGCGCTTCCAGATCGCGCTGAACACCGCCGGCGCCCGGGTCACGGACGGCGGCAAGCGCCTGTCGCTGAAGGCCGACGCGCGCGGCGTCGTGGCGTACGAGATCACGAAGGGGCGGGCGCGGCGGCTCCCGGAGGGCCGCCGGCCCTCGTGCACGCGATGACCGCGCCGCGCGCCGTCGTCCTCGTCACCGGCACCGAGGTGCTCGGCGGCTGGATCTCCGACCGCAACGGCCCGTGGCTCGCCGGCCGCCTCGGCGCCCTGGGCGTCGAGCACGTCGCCACGACCGTGGTCGGCGATCGGCCGGAGGACCTGCGCGCCGAGCTCGAGCACGCCCGCGACCGCGGGATCGACCTGGTCGTGACGTCCGGCGGCCTGGGGCCGACCGAGGACGACCTGACCGCGCAGATCGTCGCCGAGTTCAGCGGCCGTCCGCTGGCGCTCGACGCGGAGCTCGAGGCCCGCATCTGGGCGATCCTCGAGCCGATGTCGCGGCGCTGGACGGGCATCAGCGAGGACGCCGTCCGGGCCGCGAACCGCAAGCAGGCGCTCGTGCCCGCCGGCGCGACCGTGCTCGAGCCCGTGGGCACCGCGCCCGGGCTCGTCGTGCCTCCGACGGACGACGATCCGGCGCGCCACCGCACGCCCACCGTCGTCGTCATGCCCGGGCCGCCGCCGGAGCTCCAGGCGATGTGGGCCGCCACGGAGGACCTGCCGGCCTTCCGCGACGCGATCCGCGGCGCCGTCGACTTCCGCGAGCAGACCCTGCGCCTGTACGGGATCCCGGAGTCCGAGCTGGCGAACACGATGCGCGCCGCCCGCGAGGAGGGCGTCGGCGTCGACCGGCTCGAGATCACGACGTGCGCGCGACGCGGCGAGCTCGAGGTCGTCACGCGCTGGACCCCGGAGCGCGAGGACGACGCGCGGGCGTTCGCCGCCTTCGTCGCGGACCGCCACGCCGACACCCTCTTCTCGGCGGACGGGCGCAGCGTCGACGAGCTCGTCACGGACCTGCTCGTCGAGCGCGGCTGGCTCGCCGCCACCGCCGAGTCGTGCACGGGCGGCCTGCTCGCCGGACGCCTGACCGACCGCGCGGGCTCCTCGCGCGTCGTCGCGGGCGGGATCGTCGCCTACGCGAACGCGGTCAAGGAGCGCGCGCTCGGCGTCGACGCCGCGCTGCTGCGCGAGCACGGCGCCGTCTCCGCGCCCGTCGCCGACGCGATGGCGGTCGGCGCGCTCCGGGCGGTCGGGGCGGACGTCGCCGTCTCGACGACCGGCGTCGCCGGGCCCGGCGGCGGCACGGACGAGAAGCCGGTCGGGACCGTCTTCGTCGCGGTGCGGACCGCGGACGGCGGCGGCCTGGTGCGCCGCCTGCGCCTGCCGGGCGACCGCGCCGCCGTACGCGACCGCACGACGACGGCCGCGCTCCACCTGCTGCGCCGCGTCCTGCTCGGCGAGTCCGACCCCGCCTGACGCCTGCGCGCCGTGGGGCGCCGTGGCCCCGCGGGCGAGAGGGCTCTGACGCGCCGGGCCGCTCGCGGAGCGCCGGGCCGCTGCCGCCGGGCGTCGCGGCGCCGCGCGGCGCCGGCACCGGCACCGGTCCGGCACGCTTCCGGCACGGTCCGGCCGTCGTGCCGACACACGAACATGCGTACGGTTCGGTTCCGTCCGCACCCTGGCGGACAATGCAACTCCGCTTTCTAGACGAGGTGTTTTGAGGATGGCCGCCAAGGAGACCGAGGCGACGGCGAAGGCCCGCGACGCCGCCCTGCAGGGAGCCCTGCAGCAGATCGAACGGCAGTACGGCAAGGGCACCGTGATGCGCATGGGCGAGGAGGGCGCGCACTCGCGCGTCGACGTCGTCCCGACGGGCGCGCTCTCGCTCGACCTCGCCCTCGGCGTCGGCGGCGTGCCGCGCGGCCGCGTCGTCGAGATCTACGGACCGGAGTCGTCGGGCAAGACGACGCTCGTGTACCACATCATGGCCGAGGCCCAGAAGAAGGGCGGGGTCTGCGCGTTCATCGACGTCGAGCACGCGATGGACCCGGTCTACGCCCAGAAGATCGGCCTGGACATCGACGAGCTGCTCGTCTCGCAGCCCGACTACGGCGAGCAGGCGCTCGAGATCGCCGACATGCTCGTGCGCTCCGGCGCCGTCGACGTCGTCGCGGTCGACTCCGTCGCGGCGCTGACGCCGCGGGCCGAGCTCGAGGGGCAGATGGGCGACACGACCGTCGGCCTGCAGGCGCGGATGATGAGCCAGGCGATGCGCAAGCTCACCGGCAACCTGAACCGCACGAACACGCTCTGCATCTTCACGAACCAGATCCGCGAGAAGGTCGGCGTGATGTTCGGCTCGCCGGAGACGCAGCCGGGCGGTCGCGCGCTGAAGTTCTACAGCTCGCAGCGCCTGGACATCCGCCGCATCGAGACGATCAAGGACGGCACGGACGCGGTCGCCAACCGCGTGCGCGTCAAGGTCGTGAAGAACAAGGTCGCGCCGCCCTTCAAGCAGGCCGAGTTCGACATCGAGTTCGGCAAGGGCATCTCGACCTCGGGCTGCCTGATCGACCTCGGCATCGAGCACGGCGTGGTGCAGAAGTCCGGCTCGTTCTTCTCGTTCAACGGCGAGCGCCTGGCGCAGGGCCGCACGAACGCGAAGGCGTACCTGGACGAGCACCAGGAGATCGCCGGCGAGATCGAGCGGCTCATCTACGAGAAGCTCGACATGGTGCAGCCGGGCGCGACGCCGGCCGCCAAGGACGCGGAGCCCGCCGGGGTGGCGTGAGCCCCGACCGGGATCCCGATCCCGGGGCGGACGACCTGACGGAGGCGCGGGAGGCGCCTCCGCAGGAGCCGCCCAGCGCCGAGGAGCGCCTGGCCCACGCGCTGAAGCTCGCGTATCGCCACCTCGCCAAGCGCGACCGGACGGAGGCCGAGGTCCGCGCGCACCTGGAGAAGCGCGGGGTGGACGCCGCGTCGGTCGACGCCGCCGTCGGCGAGCTGCTCGAGCTCGAGTACCTCGACGACGAGCGCTACGCCCAGCGGTACGTCGAGGACCGCCGCCGCCTCGAGGGGTGGGGGCACCTGCGGATCGCCGACGGCCTGCGCCGCACCGGCCTGCCGCGGCCGCTCGTCGAGCGCGCCCTGGCCGCCGACCCGCACGCCGACGACGAGCACGAGCTGGCGGTCGAGGCCCTCGACCGCCGCTTCGCCGGCCGGGCGCTCGCCGACGACCGCGAGCGGCAGAAGGGCCTGCGCACGCTCGCGACGAAGGGCTTCCCGCTCGACACCGCGTACGCGGCGATCCGCGCGTACGAGCGGCGCTGCGCCGACCGCGACGACGGCTGAGCCGGCGGACGGGGGGAGGGACCCTGGAGGTGCCCGGACGCCGCGCTACCCTCCGTGGTCGCGTATGAGCACCCTGGAGTCCACGAAGCGGTACCACGTCACGACGTTCGGGTGCCAGATGAACGAGCACGACTCGGAGCGCATGCGCGGCATGCTCGAGTCGCTCGGCTACGACGAGGCGCCGTCCGCCGACGACGCCGACCTGATCCTCTTCAACACGTGCTCGATCCGGGAGTCGGCCGACTCGCGCTTCGTCGCGCACCTCGGGCACGCCAAGCGGATGAAGAAGGAGCGTCCCGGCGTCGTGGTCGGGGTCGGCGGGTGCTGGGCGCAGTCGGTCAAGGACGAGGTGTTCGAGCGCTTCCCGTTCGTGGACGTCGCCTTCGGTCCCGGCCAGATCAACCGCCTGGCCGAGTTCCTGACGTCGGACGACCTGTCGGCCCAGGGCTACTTCGAGTTCGAGGGCTTCCCCGCGCACCTGCCGACCAAGCGCGACCGGCCCTTCCAGGCGTGGGTGCAGATCGCCGTCGGCTGCAACCTGAAGTGCTCGTACTGCATCGTGCCCTCCACGCGCGGACGCGAGGCGTCGCGGCCGTTCGAGCAGCTGCTCGACGAGGTCGAGCGGCTCGCCGCCGACGGCGTCCGCGAGGTCACGCTGCTGGGGCAGAACGTCAACGCCTACGGTCGCGACCTGCGGACCACGGACCCGCTGCCCGAGGCGCTGCTGCCCTTCCACGCCGCCGCGAAGCGCCCCACCGGGCGCATCGCGGGCGTCGACGACGAGGCCGCCGCGGCGCGGCCCCGGCCGCGCACGTTCGCCGAGCTGCTGATGGCGGTCTCCGCCGTGCCGGGCATCGAGCGCGTCCGCTACACCTCGCCGCACCCGAAGGACATCCGCGAGGACGTCGTCGCCGTGCACGCCACGGTCCCCGAGGTCTGCCAGCACATCCACCTGCCGCTGCAGTCGGGCAACACGCGCATCCTCAAGCGGATGCGCCGCACGTACGACAAGCAGCGCTTCCTGGACCGCGTCGAGATGATCCGCGCGCAGTGCCCCGACATCGCGCTGACCACGGACATCATCGTCGGCTTCCCGGGCGAGACCGAGGAGGAGTTCCAGGACACGCTCGACGTCGTCGAGCGCGTCGGCTTCGACGGGGCGTTCACGTTCATCTTCTCGCCCCGCCGCGGCACCGAGGCCGCCGAGATGACGGACGACTTCGTCCCGCACCCGGTGAAGGTGGAGCGGATGGAGCGGCTGGTCGAGGCGGTCCAGCGCCACGCGAAGGCCCGCACGCAGCGGTTCGTCGGCCGCACGCTCGACGTCCTGATCGAGGGCCCGTCCCGCAACGACCCCGACGTCCTGCGCGGCCGCACGAGCCACAACAAGGTGGTCAACTTCACCGGCTTCGGCGAGCCGGGGGAGACCGTGCCCGTCGAGATCACCGCCGCCACCTCGCAGACGCTGACGGGCGAGATGTCGCTGCTCGCGCGCCTCGGCGCCTAGGCCCCGTAGGCTGCCGCCGTCGCCGCGTGCGACGGCGGACCGGGGCCCGTGCGGACGCCCTGGCCCTCAGCGCTTGGTGCGCTGCGCGTCGGCCATCTGGGTGCCGACGTCGCCCCCGAACCGGGCGGCGACGGCGCCCGCGATCCCGGGGAAGAGGCCGTTCGCGCGGCCGCTGACGCGGATGGAGAGCGGCGCGACGTCGACCTCGCCGCGGTCGTGCTCGATCGCCTTCACGACGCCCGCGGCGACCTCCTCGGGCGTGTTCGTCCCCACGCCGCGCGGCAGTTCGACGCCGGTGTCGGCGAACATGCCGGCACCGCGGATGAACCCCGGGAAGACCGTGCTGACGCCGATGCCCTGCGGGCGCAGCTCGGGGCGCAGCCCCTGCGAGAAGCCGCGCAGGCCCAGCTTCGTCGCGGCGTACAGGCTGGCGTCCGCCGTCGGCGCCTTCGCCGACATCGACGAGATGAAGACGACGTGGCCGCGTCGGCGCTCCTGCCAGGACGGCAGCAGCATCCGGGTGAGCACGATCGGGGCCCGCAGGTTGACCTGGACGGCCCGGTCGATCTGCTCGGGCGTGTACTCCGCCAGCGGGCCGCTCGCGGGGACCGCGGCGTTGTGGACCACCGCGTCGACGCCGGCGTGCTCGGTCCCGAGACGCTCGACGTCCGCGACGTCGGACAGGTCGGCGCCGACCGCGACGGCGCCGAGCTCGGCCGCCAGCGGCTCGAGCACCTCGGCGCGGCGGCCCGTCAGGACGAGCGACGCGCCGCGGGCCGCGAGCGCGCGGGCCATCGCGTGACCGAGGCCGCCGGTGGCGCCGGTGAGCAGGACCTTCGTGCCGGACAGCTGCATGGGCGCCACCCTACCCGCGGTCGCGACGGCACGCGCGGACGCCCTACGCCAGGAAGACGGCGAGCGTGGCCGTGAAGCCGTGCGCGAACGCGTGACCGCCGACGGGGCCGATCTCGCCGGCGGCGATCATGCCCGCGAGCGGCAGCGGGCCGAGCTCGCGCTGGATGATCGCGGCGTCGTGGTCCTCGACGCCGAACATGTCCTGCCCGCGCCCGTTGCAGGTGAACGCCAGCGCGCCGGCGATGTCGCCCGAGCCGGTCGCGGCGCGGCGGATGCGCAGCGCCTCCTCCAGCTCCGCGGTGGCCGACGCGGGGTCGCGTACGTGCAGGCGCGCGATCTGCCCGACGGTGACCGGAGCGCCGATCGCCACGGCCCCCGTCTCCGGGTCGGCGCCCGCCAGGCCCCGCACGACGAAGTCGCCGCTGCCGTACTCCGGCTGCCCGGTCTGCACGACGAGGCCGAGCAGCAGCCCGTGGCGGATCTGCTCGCGGTCCTCGCCGGTCAGCCCGTCGATCGCGTCGCGCAGGGCGTCGATGGCCGGACGCCCGGCGAGCTGGTGGATGATGCCGCCCTCGCCGGCGGTGACGGCCAGCTCCGGGCCGATCGGGCGGGCGCCCTGCGAGACGAGGGGCAGCACCTCGACGCCCTCGAACCGCACGCCCAGCGCGGCGGCTTCGCTCGGACCGACGTCGCGGAGCAGCGGCCGCCCGTCGGGCGGGACGAGGGACGGCACGCCGCCGACGATCGGCACGCCCGGCAGGTGCTCCTCGAAGGCCTGCAGCGTCGGCTCGATCGGCAGGCGCGACGTGTCCGCCAGCAGGAGCACGGCGGAGGTCGTGCCGATCTCGACGGCCGGGATGCCGCTGAGCGCCAGGCCGCCCTCGACCTCGGTGGTGTGCAGCTCGAAGACCTCGGCGGCCGCGTCCTCGCCGAGCGAGATCGCCCAGACGACGACGCCCTCGCCCTGCTCGTACTCGCGCCCTCCCGCGACCAGGCCGCCGGCCGTCGCGCCGACGAGCTCGCCGGGGTCCAGCACGCCGCGCACCCGGCCGAGCACCGCCTCGGGCTGCGTCACCAGCTCGCCGGCGACGAAGACGACCGCGACGTCGCAGGGCGCGCCGCCCAGCCCGTCGAGCGCCTCGCGCGCCGCGCCGTCCACGCCGGTGACCACGTCCGAGGACGCGGAGAAGCCGGTACCGACGACGACGGGCATCGGGTCACCATACTCAGGGCGTGACCCGGCCGACCGTCATCGCGCTCTTCGGCCCCACCGCCGTGGGGAAGACCGCGATCGCCGTCGCCGTCGGCCGCGCGCTGCGCGCCGCCGGGCGCGATCCGGTGGCGGTCTCGGCCGACGCGATGCAGGTGTACCGGGGCATCGAGACGCTGACGGGCGCCCGCGACGCGCTCGACCAGGACGAGCTCGAGCACCGGCTCGTCTCCGTCCTCCCGATCACCGAGACCTGCTCGGCCGGGCGCTTCGCGCGCATGGCCCACGCCGAGATCGACGCGGCGCTCGTCGCCGGACGCACCCCGGTGGTGGTGGGCGGCACGGGCCTCTACCTGCGCGCCGCGCTGACCGCGCTCGAGCTGCGGCCGCCGGCCCCGCCGGAGCTGCGCGCCCGCCTGGAGGCCGAGCTGGCCGCCGCCGGCCCCGAGGCGCTGCACGCCCGCCTCGCCGCCGTCGCCCCGTGGGCCGCCGAGCGGGTGTCGCCGCGCGACCGCTCGCGCGTGGTGCGCTGGCTCGAGCTGCACGAGCTGGGCGAGCTGCGCCCGCCCGCGGGCCCCAACCGCCTGTGGACGGACGAGACGCGGCACCCGACCCGGCTCGTCGGGCTCGTCCGCGACCGCGACGAGATCCGCCGCCGCATCGACCTGCGGATCGACGCGATGCTCGCCGCCGGGGCCGCCGACGAGGTCCGCGCCGCCGCGGCCGCGGGCGTCTCCGCCACCGCCCGCAAGGCCCACGGGTTCGAGCCGCTGCTGGCCGACGACGAGGACCGGATGCGCCGCGACACGCGCCGCTACGTCAAGCGGCAGCTGACGTGGATGCGGAAGCTGCCGGGCGTCGAGGTCGTGGACCTGACCGGCGACCCCGACCCCGACGCGGTCGCCGCGCGGATCGTCGCGCCGCTGCTGGCGCCGGACTGAGCCCGCCGGCAGCGGCTCCGGGACGGGCGCCGCGCGCACCGTCCGCACGGCGCGTCGCCCTAGACTCCCGCCGCATGCGGTTCGAGAAGTGGCAGGCGCTCGGCAACGACTACCTGATCGTCGAGCGCGACCGGCTCCCCGTGCCGCTCACGCCGGCGCGGGCGCGGCTGCTCTGCGACCCGCACCTGGGGCCGGGCGCCGACGGCGTGCTCGAGCTGTCCCCGCCGACCGAGCCGGGGACGGTCGCCGCGCTGCGGATCATGAACCCGGACGGCTCCGAGGCCGAGCTCTCCGGCAACGGCGCGCGCGAGGCGATCATGTACCTCGTCCGCCGCGGCTGGACCGACCGGCGCCAGTTCTCCATCACGACGGTCGCCGGCGAGATCCGGCCGACGATCCTGTCCGAGACGACGTGCCGCGTCGACATGGGGCGGGCCCGCACGGTCAGCGACGACCACGCGGGCGACGACCCGTCGGGCCGCGGCCACCTGGACACCGCCGAGACGCTCGCCGCCGGTGCCGGCAGCGGCGAGCCGAGCACGTGGCGGTACCAGCACGTGAAGATCGGCAACCCGCAGTGCGCGATCCGCGTCGACGACCTCGCGACGCTCGAGGGCCTCGACCTGCCCGCGATCGGGCCGGGCATCGAGCACCACCCGCTGTTCCCGCAACGCACGAACGTCTCGTGGTACGCCGAGGTCGAGCCCGGCGTGATCCGGGCGCGGATCTTCGAGCGCGGCGTGGGCGAGACGATGTCCTCGGGCACCGGCGCGTCCGGCGCCGCCGTCGCGTACGTCCTGGCGGGCGGGGGCAGCGGCGGGGACGACGACGGCGGGGAGTCCGTCACCGTCCGCCTGGACGGCGGCGAGCTGACGGTCGACGTGGCGGACGACCTGCACGTCGACCTGACCGGGTGGGCGGTCCCGGTGTACGTCGCGGAGGCGTCGGCCGAGCTCGTCGCCGCCCTCCGCGAGCGGGAGTGAGCCCGCGCCGGGAGCGGACGGGACCGTCGTCCGCCCGCGCCCCGGAGCGGACGGGCCTCAGTCGTTCGCGTGCAGCTGGGCGTTGAGGCTGCCCCAGGAGCCCTGGCGCTCCAGCGCCACGACGGCGCCGCTCTGGCTGTCGCGGCGGAAGAGCAGGCCGCTCTTGCCGGACAGCTCGCGCGCCTTGACCGTCGTGCCGTCGGGCAGCGCGACGACGGTGCCGCCCGTGACGTACAGGCCGGCCTCGACGACGCAGCCGTCGCCGAGCGAGATCCCGACCCCGGCGTTCGCGCCGAGCAGGCAGCCCTCGCCGAGCGCGATGACCTCGGTGCCGCCGCCCGACAGCGTGCCCATGATCGACGCTCCGCCGCCGATGTCGGTGCCGTCGCCGACGACGACGCCCGCCGAGATCCGCCCCTCGACCATCGACGCGCCGAGCGTGCCGGCGTTGAAGTTGACGAAGCCCTCGTGCATGACCGTCGTGCCCTCGGCGAGGTGCGCGCCCAGGCGCACGCGGTCGGCGTCGCCGATGCGGACGCCGGACGGCACGACGTAGTCGGTCATCCGCGGGAACTTGTCGACCGACGTGACGGCGACGGGGCGGCCCGCCGCGTGCAGGCGCAGGCGCACCTGCTCGAAGCCCTCGACGGCGCACGGGCCCTGCGTGGTCCAGACGACGTTGGCGAGCAGCCCGAAGACGCCGTCGAGCGAGACGCCGTGGGGACGGACGAGCCGGTGCGAGAGCAGGTGCAGCCGCAGGTACGCGTCCGCGGCGTCGACCGGCGCGGCGGCCAGGTCCTCGATCACCGTCACGACGGCGACGGTCCGCACGCCACGCGCGTCGTCGCGGCCGATCGACGCGGCGAGCGCCCCGCCGCCGACGACGGTGGCCTTCGCGAACGGCACCTCGCTCGTCCCGGCCCCGCCGGCGTGCCCCGCGGCCTGCACGGCGGCCGCGTCGACGCCGAGCGCGGGCGCGGGGAAGAAGACGTCGAGCGTGCGCCCGTCGGCCTCGGAGATCGTGGCGAGGCCGAGGCCCCAGGCTCCCTGCTGCTGATCGCTCATCGCCCGCCAGCGTACGAGATGGGCGCGGACGGCCGCCCGGTCACGCCGTGTCCCACGACGCGTCGGCGCGGCGACGCGCGAACCCGGGTCGGCGCGGGCCGTCGACGCGCACGGTCGCCCGGCCGCCGGCCAGGCCGGCCCGCGTCTCGTGCGTCGCGTTCACGCCGCGGCGAGCGCCGCCAGCCGCTCCGCCGCGGCCCGGCAGTCCTCGAGCGTCGGCACCAGGGCCATCCGGACGTAGCCTTCGCCGGCGGGCCCGAAGAAGGCGCCCGGCGCCGCGACGACGCCCGCGTGCAGCAGGCAGGCCGCGAACGCCGCGCTCCCGCGGTCGGCGGCGTCGCCGTCCGTCAGCAGCGCGACGAGCTGGGCCGTGCCGGCGTCGTCCAGCGCCGCCGCCGCCCAGCGCGCCGCCGCCCAGTCCGCCGGCAGGCGCAGCCAGCGGAAGAAGGACGCGTCGCCGCCGGCGGTCTGCAGGCCGAGGGCGTCGAGGCCGGGCTGCAGGACGCGGAGCTTCTCGCGGTAGACCTCGCGGACGGCGGCGACGTGGTCCTCGTCGCCCCACGCGGCCACCGCGGCGTGCTGCACGAACCGCTGGGGTGCCACGCCGACGCTGGGGCGGAAGCGCCGGAGCGCGGCGATCAGGTCGGCGTCGCCGGCGACGAAGCCCGAGCGGTACCCCGGCATGGAGGAGCGCTTCGACAGCGTGTTGACGACCAGGACGCCGGTCAGCTCGTCGCCGCTCTCGCCGATCTGCAGCGCGGAGTCGGGTGCCTCGCCGCGGAACCACAGCTCGCTGTAGGCCTCGTCGCTCGCCAGCACGACCCCGTGCTCGCGGCACGCCGCGGCGGCCTCGCGGTACCAGCCGCGGTCGGCGACGGCCGCCGTCGGGTTGTTCGGGTAGTTCGTCCAGAGCAGGGCCAGCCGCGCCCACGCCTCGGCGGGGATCGCGTCCAGGTCGGGCAGGAAGCCGCGCTCCTCGACGAGCGGCAGGTCGAGCACGTCGGCGCCGGCGTACCGCGCGCCGCGCTCGTACACCGGATACGCCGGCTGCGGGACGCCCACCAGGTCGCGGCCGCCCTCGCGGTCGACGAGCACCTGGGGGAGCGAGAAGACGAGCTCCTTCGAACCGAGCGTCGGCAGCACGTGCCGGTCGGCGTGGACCGCCACGCCGAACCGCCGCGCGATCCAGTCCGCCACCGCGCGGCGCAGCTCGGGCAGGCCCGCGGCGAGGGGGTACGCGGAGACGGTCTCCTCCTGCACGGCGGCGACGAGCGCCTCGCGGATGAACGCGGGCGTCGGCTCGCGCGGCTCGCCGGTGCCGAAGTCGAGCAGCCGCGGGGCGTCCGGACGCGCCGCCACGACGGTCCGCGCGTCGCTCAACCGCTGGAACGGGTAGCTCCCCGTGCGCGCGAGGACCGGGTTGCGGGCGAAGGCGGGCGGCATCTCGCCGGGGGACGCTACGCGACCGCCGCCCTCAGGCGCCGGTGCGCACGAGCGCCGCGAGCGTCTCGTACGCCTCGACGAGCGCGGGGACGGCGACCTGCTCGTCGCGCTTGTGCGCGTAGACCGGATCGCCGGGGCCGTAGTTGACGGCCGGCACGCCGGCCAGCCCGAGCTCCGCCACCGGGGTCCACGCCTGCTTCGGCGTCACCGGACGGCCCGTGCGGGCGACGAGCGCCTGGGCGAGCGGGCCGTCGATCGCCACGGCGCCCGACGGCGCGTGGCCGACGATCTCCAGCTCGGCGTGCTCGACGTCGCACCACGCGCGCAGCTGCGCCTCGGCGTCCGCGGGCGCCATCCCCGGCGGGTAGCGGTAGTTCACGTGCGCGGCGGCGTGGTCGGGCACGACGTTGTCCGCGACGCCGCCGGCGACTTTCGTCACCGACACGCACTCGGCGTACTCGAGCCCGTCGAACTCGTGGCGGGACACCGGCACGTGCGCCAGGCGCCGGATGCCGTCCGCGGCGCGGTGGATCGCGTTCTCGCCCAGCCACGGCCGCGCGGAGTGGGCCGCGGTGCCGCGGAAGGTCCACGTCGCGTTGATGTTGCCCAGGCACCCGCCCTGCACCCCGCCGGCGGTCGGCTCCATCACGACGGCCAGGTCGGCGGTGCGCAGCCCCTCCTCGCGCTCCAGCAGGGGCGTCAGCGCGCTGTCGCGGAACGGCAGCTCCTCGCGGCCGAAGAGCACGACGCCGACGTCGCACGCCCGGCCGTCCTGCGCGTGCAGGCCGTCGCGCAGCAGCTCGATCATCACGGCGCACGCGCCCTTCATGTCGCAGGCGCCCAGGCCGTGGACCACGCCGCCGTCGAGCCATCCCGGCCGGTTGCCCTGCACGGGGACGGTGTCCAGGTGCCCGGCGAGCAGCACGAGGGGTCGCTCGCCGCGCTCGGTCGTGCCCGCGAGCAGGCAGGTGTCGCCGGCGTCGCGGACGGGCACGCCGGCCTCTTCCAGCCGGCGCGCCGCCAGCGCGACGGCGGCTCCCTCGTCGCGCGACTCCGAGGGGCAGTCGACGAGCTCGAGGGTTCGCGCGGCCAGGCGGGCGGGCAGGGGAGAGGTCACGGCGCAACCGTAGCGCCGCCGGGGCCCTCGACCGGGGGCGTAGAATCGAAGACAGTGCCCGAACGCCGAGAGAACCAGCACCCGTACACCGCACGCCAGTTCGAGACGACCCACGCCCAGGACCTCGAGCAGCAGCGCGCCGCCCGCGACCAGCGCGCGGTCATCGTCGGCGTCCTGCCCGAGGGCGAGGACCTGACCGAGCTCCGCGAGCTGCTGCGCACCGCCGAGGTCGAGGTGCTCGACCAGATGGTGCAGCACCGCGACGAGCCGCACCCCAACACCTACGTCGGCGAGGGCAAGCTCCAGGAGCTGAAGGCCCGCTGCCACGAGCTCGGCGCCACGATGGTGGTGACCGACGACGAGCTCTCGCCCCGCCAGGAGCGCAACCTCGAGTCCGCGCTGGGGCTGCCGGTCCTCGACCGCACCGCGCTGATCCTCGACATCTTCGCCGTGCACGCCAACTCGTCCGAGGGCAAGCTGCAGGTCGAGCTGGCGCAGCTCCAGTACAACCTCGCCCGCATGCGGGGCCTGTGGACCCACCTCGACCGTCTCGGCGTCGGCGGCGTCGGCACCCGCGGTCCCGGCGAGACGCAGATCGAGACGGACCGCCGCCTGGCGCGCGACCGCATCTCGAAGCTCCGCCGCCGGCTCAACGAGGTCAAGGGCACCCGCGCCGTCATGCGGCAGGAGCGCGAGCGCTCCTCGCACATCCCCAACGTCGCGCTCGCGGGCTACACGAACGCCGGCAAGTCGACCCTGCTGAACGCGCTCACCGGCGCCGAGGTCGGGGTCCAGGACCGCCTGTTCCACACGCTCGACCCGACGACGCGCGAGCTGCGCCACAACGGCCGCACGTACCTGCTCACCGACACCGTCGGGTTCATCCGCAAGCTGCCGCACGACCTGGTCGAGGCGTTCGGTGCCACGCTCGAGGAGACGGTGCTCGCCGACCTGCTGCTGCACGTCGTCGACGCCAGCCAGACCGACGAGGCGCTCGCCGAGGTCATGGGCGCCGTCGACGACGTCCTGAAGGACATCGGCGCGACGGAGAACGTCCACGTCCTCGTCCTGAACAAGATCGACCTGGTCGACGAGGCCCGGCGCGAGGACCTGCGCGTGCGCTTCCCCGACGCCGTGCAGGTCGCGGCGGGCGCCGGCGTCGGGCTCGACGGCCTGGCGGCGCGGATCGAGGAGGAGTTCGAGGCGACGCTCCAGCCCGTCGAGCTGCTGCTGCCCTACGCCGACGGCAAGACGCTCGACGAGCTGCACCGGCTGGCCGGCGACCTGGAGCAGGAGCACCGCGCCGACGGCGTCCTCGTGCACGCCCGCGTGCCGCGGTCGCTCGCCGGCCGCTACGACCGCTTCCGCGTCCAGCCGGCCGGCCGCGGCGTCGCGGAGGCGTAGACCCCGGCGCCCGGGCCGGGCGTGGCATGCTCCGCGGCGTGCCGCCCGAGCCCGCCGCGCCCGCCCTCGCCGTCCGCCGGCTGCGCCCCGATGCCGTCCTGCCGCTGCGCCAGCACGCCGACGACGCCGGGCTGGACCTGCACGCCGTCGAGCCCGTCGAGCTGGCGCCGGGGGAGCGGGCCTCGGTCCCGACCGGGCTGGCGGTCGCGCTGCCGGCCGGGCACGCGGGCCTCGTGACGCCCCGCTCGGGGCTGGCGGCCCGGCACGGCGTCGCGCTCGTCAACGCGCCGGGCGTGATCGACGCGGGTTACCGCGGCGAGCTGCGCGTCCTGCTGCTGAACACGGATCGCACGGAGACGTTCCGCGCGGCCGCCGGCGAGCGGATCGCCCAGCTGCTCGTCGTCCCCGTGGCGCTGCCGGCGGTCGTCGAGACGGACGACCTGGATGCGACGGCGCGCGGGGTCGGCGGGTTCGGCTCGACCGGCCGCTGACCGACCGGCCGCTGATCGGCCGGCGGCCCCGGCCGACGAGGCCTCGCCGGCCGGGGCGGGGCGGGGCGGGGCGCGCGCGGCGCCCCGCCCCGCGCGTCAGCTCTTCGGGACGAACCCGAAGCTCTGCAGGTAGGCCGCGGCGGCCTCCTCCGGCGTCTTCTTGTCCAGGTCGACGCGGGCGTTGAGCTCCTGGACGTTCTGGTTCGTCAGCTGCGCGTTGACGGCCTCGATCGTCTTCTCCAGGTCGGGACCGGCCTTCTCGGCGACGGCCTTGCGCACCACGAGCGTCGAGTTGTACGGCGGGAAGATGCCCTTGTCGTCCTTGAGCAGGACGAACTTGTCGCGGGCGTTCTGCGGGTCGGTCGTGAAGACGATCGACACGTCGGCCTGGCCGCCCGTCAGCACGGAGGAGCGCTGGCTGACGTCGACGGGCGTGAACTTCTTGAACTTCAGGCCGTACGTCTGCTCCAGGCCGAGCAGGCAGTCGAGGCGCTGCCGGCACTCGGGCGAGCCGTAGAGCGTCAGCTGGCCCGCGACCTTCGACAGGTCGGAGATCTTCTGCAGGCCGTACTTCTTCGCGGTCTCCTGCGTCACGGCGACCTCGTTCGAGCTCGTGAACGGCGTCGGCGGCAGGGCGACGAGGCCCTCCTTCGCGAAGCCGGCCTTCGTCTCCTCGAACGCCTTGCCCGGGTCGGTCGGCAGGTCCTTCGTCTTCACGCCGAAGAACGACAGCAGGGCCGTGCCGGTGTACTCGGGGTACGCGTCGACCTGGCCGCCCTTGACCGCCTTCAGCGCCGTCTGCTCGTCGCCGAGGTTGAGCTGCTTCTTCACCGTGTAGCCGGCGGCCTGCAGCGCCTGGGCGTAGACCTCACCGAGCACCTTCTGCTCCGTGAAGTTCTTCGAGCCGATCGTCAGCGTCACCTTGGCGTTGTCGGCGTTGCGCTGGATCGCCTGACCCTGCGGGGCCTCGGCGGCGGTCGAGGACGCGCCGCCGCCGGCGGTCGACGTCGTGGCGTCGTCGCCGTCGTCGCCGCCGCACGCGGCGAGCACGAGGGCCAGGCACGCCAGCAGGGCGAGCAGCAGCGGGGACCGCAGGGTCCGTGGGAGGGTCAGGCTCATGTGATCGCGCCCTTTCGGCGTCGAGGGAGGAACCGGCCGCGCGCCGCGAGGGCGGGCGTGCCGCGGAGGGGACGGGGGGTGACGGCGCGCTGGGCGGCGGCCAGGCCGACCTCGGCGACGACCGCGAGCAGCGCCACGACGATCGCGGCCGCGAGCTTGCCGGCGTCGCCGTAGACGCTCGTCGAGATGATGGGGTCGCCGAGCGTCACGACGCCGGCGAGCGGCGCGATCGTCGCCGTCGCGATGACGTTGACGACCGACGTGCGCAGGCCGCCGAAGATCAGCGGCAGGGCGAGGGGCAGCTCGATCTCGCGCAGCACCTGCGCCCCGGTCATGCCCTGGCCCACGGCGGCGTCGACGACCTCGCGGTCGACCTGCGTCACGCCGACGTACGCGTTCGTCAGGATCGGCGGGATCGCCAGGAGGGTCAGCGCGAGCGTGACGTTGCCGAAGCCGACGCCGAGGAAAGCGACGAAGACGGCGATGAGCGCCAGGCTGGGCACCGCGCGGCCGACGTTGGCGACGGTCACGGCGAGGAAGCCGCCGCGCCGCAGGTGCCCGAGGGTCAGCCCGAGGGGCAGGGCGATCAGCGCGGCGAGCGCGACGGACGCCCCGACGACGGCGAGGTGCTCGAGCGTGAGCTGCCCGAAGTCGGCGAGCCCGCCCACCTGCTCGCCGCCGGTGCGGGACTCCTGGGCGTGCAGGAGGAAGTCGATCGCGTCGCCGAACAGGCCGAGCGCGGCGAGGACGCTCATGCCGGCACCGCCCGCGTCCACGGGGTCAGCAGCCGCTGCGCGAGCAGCACGAGCAGGTCCAGGACGACCGCCAGCAGCACGCACAGGCCGCCGGCCACGAGGACGTTGCTCTTGAACGTCAGGTCGGCGTATATCGGGTCGCCCAGGCCACCGGCGCCGGCGAAGAACGCCAGGGTGGCCAGGCCGACCGTCGTGGTCGCGGCGATCCGCAGGCCGGCGGTGATCTCGGGCAGCGCGAGCGGCAGCTCGACGGTCCAGAGGACCTGCCGCTCGGTCAGGCCCATCCCGCGCGCGGCGTCGATCACGTCGTCCGGGACGTTGTCCAAGCCGGCCACGACGTTGCGGAAGATGATCAGCAGCGTGTACGAGACGAGCGCGATCTCCGCGGTCAGGAACCCGCGGCCGGTGATGGGCAGCAGCAGGAAGAACAGCGCCAGGCTGGGGATCGTGTAGAGGATGCCGGTGACCTGCGTGATCGGCGCGACGAGCCAGCGGCGGCGGTGCGCGAGCAGGGCGAGCGCGAACGAGATCGCGAAGCCGACCGCGAGCGCGACGACCGTAAGCAGGACGTGGCGGACGAGCGGATCGACGTAGCGGTCCAGGTTCTCGGCGATCCAGCTCGGGCAGACGCCGTTGCGCGCGACGCACCCGGCCTGGCCGGAGGCGTCCGACGAGCGGTCGGTGACGAAGCCCTGCGCCAGGACGGCGGGGAGCAGGCCGGCGCTCATCCCGCGGCCTCCGCCGGCTCGCGGGGCGCGGGACCGGGGGCCAGCTCGCGCGCCACGGCGTCCGCGCTGAGCACGCCGACGACCGCCCCGCGCTCGTCGACGACCGCGGCGAACTGCACCCGGTGCTGGAGCAGGTCGGAGAAGGCGTCGCGCAGGACGTCGTCCCGCTCGACGACCGCCACCTCGGAGCCCGCGCCGTCGGCCAGGCGCTCGCCGCGCAGGTCGTCGTCGTCGAGCCACGCGAGCGGCCGGCCGTCGGCGTCGATCACGAGGGGGTAGGGGACGGCCGCGCCGGCGAGCCGGTCGCGGATGCCGGCGACGGGGTCGTCGCGCCGCACGAGCACCACGGGCTCCAGCCGCAGGTCGCGCACGCGGCCGAGCGCCAGGCGCTTCAGCGCCCGGTCGGCGCCGACGAACTGCTCGACGAAGTCGTCGGCGGGCTCGAGCAGCAGCTCGGCGGGCGTGGCGTACTGCGCCAGGTGGCCGCCGGGCCGCATCACGGCGATGCGGTCGCCCATCTTGATCGCCTCGTCGATGTCGTGGGTGACGAAGACGACGGTGCGCCCGTGGCGCGCCTGCAGCCGCAGGAACTCGTTCTGCAGCCGCTCGCGCGTGATCGGGTCGATCGCCCCGAAGGGCTCGTCCATGAGCATCACCGGCGGGTCGACCGCGAGCGCGCGGGCGACGCCGACGCGCTGGCGCTGGCCGCCGGAGAGCTGGGCCGGGTACCGACCGCCGAGGGCGGGGTCGAGGCCGACGAGCTCGAGCAGCTCGGCGGTGCGGGCGGCGATGCGGTCCTTCGGCCAGTCGAGCAGACGCGGCACCGTGGCGACGTTGTCCGCGACGGTGCGGTGCGGGAAGAGCCCGGTCTGCTGGATGACGTACCCGATCTCGCGGCGCACGTCGGCAGCGGGACGGTCGGTGTTCGGCCGCCCCCCGATGAGGATCCGGCCGGAGGTCGGCTCGATCATCCGGTTGACCATCCGCATCGCGGTGGTCTTCCCGCAGCCGGACGGCCCGACGAGCACGCAGATCTCGCCCGCGGGGACCTCGAGCGTCAGCCCGTCGATCGTGGGGGCGTCCGCGCCGGGGTAGCGCTTCGTCACGTCCTCGAAGCGCAGGCCCGCCGGCGGGGTCGTCGTCGGGGGCTGGGGGCTGGCGTCCATGGGGCTCCTCGCGGATCGGGACCGGCCTGGCCCCGCCGCGAGCGGATGCTAACAGCGACTCCGGGCCGACCCTCGAGTAAATTCAGAAAACCCGATCGGGAAACCAGGTTCACGGAGCGCGCATGGGCCCCGCGGAAGCGGGTACCCAGGGCGCGCCACGCGCATCCGGCGATCTTGCGCCGGTGCGTCGCCTCACCCCGCCACGGGCGCCCCGGAGCCCGCTCAGACGCCGGCCGCGCGACGCGCCTCGCCGTGCGCGGCGTCCTCGAAGCGGTCGTCGAGCGGCGCCAGCTCCGCGGCGTCCAGTCCGAGGGCGGCCGCGATGAGCCAGTCGGCGAACCACGCGTTCTTCGGCAGGAGCGGCCCGTGCAGGTACGTGCCGACGACGTTGCCGCGCCGCGCGCCCTCGTAGCCCGACGTCCCGGTGTTGCCGTGGCCGGCGAGCACGCGACCGAGCGGCTCCTGGCCCTCCGCGAGGATCGTCCGTCCGCCGTGGTTCTCGAAGCCCGCGAGGGTGCGTCCGTCGACCTCGATGGCCACGTTGCCGATCAGGCGTCCGTCGCCGCGCTCCGTGCGCAGGTCGAGCAACCCGACGCCGGGCAGGTGCTCGCCGGGCTGCAGCGCGTACTCGTGGCCGAGCAGCTGGTAGCCGCCGCAGACGGCCAGCACCGCGCCGCCGCGCGCCGCGTGGGCGTGCACCGCGTCGCGCTTCACCGTGGACAGGTCCAGCGCGCAGAGCTTCTGGTCCCGGTCCTGTCCGCCGCCCAGGTACAGCAGGTCGTGGGCGTCGGGATCGAGCTCGTCGCCCAGGGACGAGCGGACGAGCTCGAAGCCGATCCCCCGCCACGCGCAGCGCCGCTCGAGCATGAGCAGGTTGCCGCGGTCCGCGTAGATGTTCAGGAGGTCGGGGTAGAGCGCCCCGACGCGCAGCGTGCGCTCAGGCACCGAGCATCACCACCTGGCTGCCGACGTGATCGTCCGTCGCGCCGATCGCGCGACGGGGCAGGACGCGGAGGCCGGCGTGGCGCGCCTCGTCCTCGAGCGTGTCCGCGTCCAGCACGTCGAGGACCGTCCGGTCCGAGGAGACGTGCCGCTCGCCGGACGGCTCGACGATCTCGCGGATGCGGTCCAGGACGATCTGCCCGTCCGCCACCGTCACCCCGACCGGGCGGCTGGCGTAGACGGTCCCGTCGTGGTCGCGCATGTCGGGCGCCACGGCCTCGGCGTCGGCGACGTCGAACGGCTCGACGTCCTCGACGATCGCGATCGCCGCCACGCCGCCGGGGGTCAGGTGCTCCCGGATCCCGACGAGCATCGCCTCGCGGGCCGCCGCCCCGCCGAGCAGCTGCACCGTCTGCATCGGCGCCAGGACGAGCGGGAACCGCTCCGCCAGGCGCAGCTCGCGCGCGTCGCTGACGACGGCCGAGGCCGGGACGTCGCGCACGCCCGCCCGCCGGCGCAGCTCGGCGCAGAACACGGGGTCGACGTCGGCGCCCAGGACGGGGTGGCCGGCGGCGGCGAGCCACAGGGCGACGCGACCCGTCCCGGCCCCCAGGTCGAGGACGCGCGCGTCGCCGGCCGCGACGCCCGGCGCGGCGGCGGCGAGCTCGCGCCACAGCGGCAGGTCGGCGTCGTAGCCGCCGCACTCCAGGTCGTGCCAGCGGACGTGGTCCAGATCGGGGTCGCGCGGACGCGTGGCGGTGCTCATGCGAAGGACCCCTTGGCGGCGCCGCGACGGACGAGCTCCTCGCGCAGCTCGAGCATCGCGGTGTAGGTCGGGATGGCGTGGAGCGGGACGGCGAGGTCGTCCGGGGCGCCCGCGAGGGCGGCGTCGAGCGCGGGTCCGACGCCCTCGGCGACGACGATCCGCTCGGGCGGCACGCCCGCGTACTTCCAGCGGACGGCCATCTCGCCCGCCCGGGTCCCGCCGCACGTCACGCGCCGGACGCGCGGCGCGAGCTGCTCCAGGTCGGCGTCCCAGATCCACGAGACGTCGCGGCCGTCGGCGATGCGGTCGTTGAGGATCGCCAGCAGGTCCAGCTCGCCGTCCGCGAGCGTCAGGGTGCGCGCCACCTCGTTCGCGCCGGCCGGGTTCTTCACGAGCAGCAGCTGCAGCTCGCGCCCGTCGACGCGCACCGTCTCGGCGCGGCCGAACGCGGCGGCCGTCGCCTCGAGGCCCGCGGCGATCGCGGCGGTCGGCACGCCGAGGGCGTGGGCGAGCGCCGCGGCGGCCAGGGCGTTGTAGACGTTGTAGAGCCCGGGCAGGCGCAGGTGGACGTGCACCAGCGCGTCGGGCAGCCGGAGCGCGATCCGCGATCCGCGGGTGCCGTCGAGCGCGACTTGCTCGGCCGTGACCTGCGGGTCGGGCCGGCGGTGTCCGCACTGCGGGCACGCGTAGTGGCCGAGATGCCCGACGAAGGACGCGGTGTAGTCGTAGGCGGTCCCGCACACCCGGCAGGTCGTGGCGTCGGCCGCGTGGTCGACGGTGGCGAGCGCGACGGAGACGTCCTGGACGCCGAAGTACAGGACGTCGTCGCGCTCCAGGCCCAGGTCCGCCACGGCCGGGTCGTCGGCGCCGAGCACCAGGCGGAACCCGTCCGCGCCGTCGGCGGCGACCATGTCGTGCCAGCGGTCCGCGATCGCCTCGAGCTCGCCGTAGCGGTCGAGCTGGTCGCGGAAGAGGTTGGCGAGCAGGACGACGCGCGGGCGCAGCTGCCGCACGAGCCCGCCGAGCCAGAACTCGTCGACCTCGAACAGGCCCAGCCGCCCGTCCGGCCGCCCGCGGCGCCAGGAGCCCATGAGCGTGGCGGCGATCCCGCCGGCCATGTTGGCGCCCTGGCGGTTGTGGACGAGGGTCGTGCCGTGGTGCTCGAGGATCGACGCCACCAGGGCGGCGGTCGTCGTCTTGCCGTTCGTCGCGGACAGGACGACGCAGCCCTCGTCGAGGCGGTCCGCCATCCGACCGATCGCGTCCGGGCGCAGCGTGGTCAGCACCTTGCCCGGCAGGCTCGTGCCGCCCTTGCCGGCGGCGCGGGCGACCCGGCCGGCGGCGCGGGCCGCGGCGAGCGCGGCGGGCAGCGGCACTCCGCGGGTGCGCGCGGGCGCGCTCATCGGCCGACCTCCAGCGCCGGGGCGCGGTGTCCGGGCGGGACGAGGAGCGACAGCGCGGCGGGGACGGTGGAGAGGGTCATGGGGAGGGGGCCGATCGGGTCGCCGTCGGCGTAGGCGAGCAGCGGCGCGTCCGCCGCGATGCGGACCTGGGCCGCACGGCGGACGCTGACGGACGGCATGCGGACGTGGCTGCCGCGGAACACCGCCGGCAGCAGGTGGACGATGCGCAGGCGGTCGCGCCAGCCGCAGGCGTCGGGGCGACGGCCCGTGTGGCCCACGGCCACGACGTCGAAGACGCCGTCCGCGACGGACGAGTGGGGCGCGATGCGCATCCCTCCACCGTACGAGCCGGCGTTCCCGACCGCGACGAGCAGCGCGCGCTGGGCCACGGGCGTGCCGTCGACCTCGATCGCGAAGTCCGTCGGGCGCAGGCCGGCGAGGGCGCCGAGGGCACCCCACACGTACGCGAAGCGCCCCAGCCGTGCCGGCGCGGCGTCGGCTATGCGGTTGGCCTCGGCGTCGAAGCCGACGCACGCGACGGAGAGGAAGCTGCGGCGGGTGCCGTCGCCGGCGACCGCGACGCCGGCGTCGACGGGCACGGCGTCGCCGTCGACCAGCGCGTCGGCGGCCGCGGCGGGGTCGGCGGGCAGGCCCAGGTGGCGGGCCACGTCGTTGCCGCGTCCGCCGGGCACCAGGCCGACGACCGCGCCCGGGCGCCCGAGCGCCGCGTCCGCGACCAGCCGCAGGGTGCCGTCGCCCCCGACGGCCACCGGCACGTCGCCGGCGTCGATCGCCGCGATCGCCGCGGCGGTCGCGGCCTCGGCGCTGGCGGCGACGATCGTGCGGAACCGGGCGCCGCGGGCGCGCAGGCGGGCGGCCGCGGCGTCGCCGGCGTGCCGGCCGCGCCCGCCGCCGGCGGTCGGGTTGACGAGGAGGACGAAGCTCCGGACGGGGGCGGGGGTGACGGGCGCGTCCACGACGGGACGCGCGTCGGAGGAGCGGCCGCGCACGCCGCGGATCATCCCGCATCCGTCGCCCGCGCCGTCGCGTCGGGCGCGGACGCCGTGCCCCCGGTCGCGGCGGGCCGACTATCCTGCGCGCGTGCCCCTCTCGTCCCGTGCGGCCCGCCGCCTTCCCGTCCTGCTCACCGCCGCCGCCCTGGCGACCGGCCTGGCCGCCTGCGGGGGCGACGACGACGCCTCGTCCGACGCGGGGAAGACCACCGCGACGACGACCGCCACCACGGCGTCCACCGCCACGACGACCACCGACGCGACGGACGCCGGCTGCCGCGAGGTCGCGGCGCCCGAGCCCCGGTCGGGCGAGCCCGACGCCCCACGGCCGAAGCCCGCGCGCCTGTCCGGCCGGTGGACGGTGCGGATGGCGACGAACTGCGGGTCGTTCACCATCCGGCTGGACACGAAGCGCCAGCCGCGGACGAGCGCGTCGTTCGTCTCGCTGACGAAGGCCGGCTTCTTCGACGGCCTGACCTTCCACCGGATCTCGCCCGGGTTCGTCATCCAGGGCGGCGACCCGGCCGGCGACGGCACCGGCGGTCCGGGGTACTCCGTGCGCGAGACCCCGCCGAAGGACGCCGCCTACACGCGCGGGGTCGTCGCGATGGCGAAGACGGGCGCGGAGAAGGCCGGCACGTCCGGCAGCCAGTTCTTCGTCGTCACCGGCGAGGACGCGGGCCTGCCGCCCGACTACGCGATCGTCGGCAAGGTGACCCGCGGGATGGACGCGGTCGACCGGATCGCCGAGCAGGGCACCGGGGCCGACGGGCCGCCGGCGACGCCGATCGTCATCCAGAAGGCCATCGCGTCCGCGGGCTGAGCCCGGCGGCGCTCAGGCGCCGCCGACCGCGGCCCGGGGCACGCGCTCCGGCCGCTCCCAGCGCAGCTCGTACAGCTGCCGGTCGCCGTCGTCCTGCACGACGCGCAGGCCCGCGGCGCGCAGCACCCCGTGGCTGGCGGGGTTGACCAGGTCCGTGTCGGCGCGCAGGCCGCGGATGTCCGGCCGCTCGCGCGCCCAGCGCACGAGCGCGTCGAGCATCTCCGTCGCGAAGCCCTGGCGGCGGCGGCTCGGCGCGATGCCGAACGTGACGAGCGCGACGCGGTCGTCGTCGGGCGGCTCCAGGAACGTCAGGTCGCCCACGACGACGTCCTCGCCCTCGAGGATCACCTGGTACTGCGTCCAGGGGGCCACGTCGCAGCCGCCGGCGTCGGCCCGCCGCGCCTGCACCATCGCGGCGGAGACGAGGCTCTCGTCGAGCGGGTACCCGTCCGCCCACGGGCGGTCCGGATCCTGGAGGCCCTGGAGGAGGGCGTCGAAGTCGCCGTCCGCCATCGGACGCACCCGCAGGCGGTCGGTGCGCAGGCTGCCGTCGGCGTCCGTCACGCCCCGAGGCTAGCGGCCCCCGGGGACGCCCAGGGGGTTTCTTGCCGGCCGGACCGCCGCCGCGCCGCTCAGCCGCGGCGGCGGGCGGCGCGATTCGTCGGCTGCCGCTGCGCCGCGGCCTGCTCCTGCCGCGACGCGGCCGCGCGCGCCTGGCGGCGGCGCCCGAAGAGCACGAGCGCCACGATCGCGCCGACCGCCAGGAGCAGGCCGAGCAGGATCGACGCGTCGAGCGCCAGGCCGCCGAAGGGCAGCGAGATCAGCGCGACGATGCCCGTGCCGACGGCGACGAGCAGGACGATGATCAGGAGGATGAGCAGCACGCCGCGGGCGCGGGCGAGCCCGCCGGCGCCGGGGGGCGGGACGAGCAGCCCGGACAGGCGCAGCAGGAACAGCTGGCGGCCCGACGGCGCCTCCTGGCCCAGGCGCTGGGCGGCGGCGCGCAGGTCGCCCGAGCGGCGGTCGGCGAGCGCGAGCGCGGCCTCGGCCATCCGGCGGATCTGGGGGCGCTCCTGCGGACGAGCCGCCGCGATCGCCTCCTGGAAGTACTTGCGGGCGGCGGCGCCGTCGTAGCGCTCCGCCGCGCGGCTGCCGAGGATCGCGCGGGCGGCGGACCGGTTGCGCGTCTCGCGCAGCAGGTCCTCGTCCGAGCGCTGCTCGAGCGCCTGCATGGCGGCCATGCCGCCCCGCTGCTCGATCCGCATCTGCCGCTGCTGCTGCTTCGCCATCCGCGGGCGATGGTACTAGCCGCGCGCGGTGGCCGTCCGGCATGCTCTGGGGTGGATGCGCACCCTCGTCATCTCGGACCTGCACCTCGGAGGACGGGGCGGACGGGACGTGCTGCGGCGGCCGGTGGCGCTCCGGGCGCTGCTCGAGGCCCTCGACGGGATCGACCGCCTGGTGCTGCTGGGCGACGTCGTCGAGCTGCTGGAGGGCCGGGTGGCCGGCGCGCTCGCCGACGCGCGCCCCGTCCTGCGGGCGATCGGCGGCGCGATGGCCGGCGGCGAGGTCGTCGTCGTGCCGGGCAACCACGACCACCTGCTCGTGCGTGCGTGGCTGCGCCGACGGCGCGCCGCCGACCAGCACCTGGGCGCGTCGACGCGGGTGCCGCGCGACGCCACGGAGCCGCTCGAGGAGGTCACCGCCGCGCTGCACGACCCGGGCGCGCGGGTGCGGGTGCACTACCCGGGCGCGTGGCTGGGCGAGCACGTGTACGCCCACCACGGCCACTACCTGGACCAGCGGCTGGCGGGCGGGCCGCTCGCGCGCCTGGCCCGCACCGCCGAGGAGGCCGGCCTGGGCCCCGCCGACGTCTACGAGGTGGGACGGGCGCCGTCCGTGGCCGCCGCGTCGCTCGTGGTGCGCGACCTGCCGGACGGCTTCGAGGAGGGCGTGGAGCGTCTGAGCGGCATCGCCCGGTCCATCGGCAAGGCCGTGCTGGGCCGGGACGGCGCGCAGACGGCGGGGGCCCAGGCGCGCAACGAGCGGATCGCGGCGGTGAGCTCGGTGTGGCTCGACCGGCGGCTCGAGCGCGCCGGCCTCTCCAGCCTGCGCCGGGTCGCCGACGACCTGGGCGTGCTGCCGCGCGCGCGGCACGTGCTCTTCGGCCACGTGCACCGGCTGGGGCCGCTGACCGCCGACGAGGCGCTCGGCGCCTGGCGCCCCGATCCGGACGGCCCCTGGCTGTGGAACTCGGGGTCGTGGGTCTACGAGCCGCTCCTCGTCCGGCCGGGCGAGACGATGAGCCCGTACTGGCCGGGTGGCGCGCTGCTGCTCGTCGACGACCGCACGCCGCAGGTGCAGCGGCTCCTGGACGACGTCGCGCTCGACGACCTGCGCCCGCCGCTGCCCGCGCCGGAGCCGTCCGACCGGACCTGAGCCCGACCCCGCGCGCGGCGCCGGCCGGGCCTGCCGCCGGGGCTCAGGATCCGGGCCGCGCCATCAGCGCGTCGCGGATCTGCCGCAGGATCACGACCTCGTCCGCCACGACCTTCTCGTCGTCGACCTTCGCGCCGCCGCGCAGCTGCGTCACCCGCACGATCGTGCGCACGACGAAGAAGAGGACGGTGCCGATGAGCAGGAAGTTGACGAGGGCGGTCAGGAACGTGCCGACCTTGATCGGCGTGTCGCCGAGCATCACGACGATCTCGTCGAAGCTCGGCTTGCCGACGATCGCCGCGATGAGCGGCATCATCACGTCGTTCACGAGCGACTTGACGACGGCGGCGAACGCCGTGGCGAGGATGAACGCCACGGCGACGTCGACGAGGCTCTCCTTGAAGAGGAACTTCCTGAGGTCCTGCAGCACGAGGGTCTCCGGTCTCGGACGGTGCGGACCGGCCGGGCGGCCGGGCCTGCGCCGGGCGTTCGGCGCGCTGCGCCCCGGTCCTGCCCGGTGCGTGCCACGATGAGGGCGTGGCCGTGTCCTCCGGAGTCGATCCGCGCGAGGTGCTCGGCGTCGGCCCGGACGCCGAGGCCGCCGAGATCACCGCCGCGTTCCGCCGCCTGGCCAAGCGCTGGCACCCCGACCACGCCGCCGACGCCGCGACGAACGACCGGATGGCGCTGCTGAACGCGGCCTACGCGGCGCTGCGGGCGCCCGCGCCGGCCCCCGAGCCGCCGCCGCGCCCCGACCCGGCCGCCGCGCCCGCGGCCGCCGTGCGCCGCGCCGACCTGGCGCCCGCCGTCCGTCGCGCGCTCGGCGCCGAGCTGCGCCGCGCCATCGAGCCCGGCGAGGACGTCGGGCTGGTGGTGCCGGCGTCGACGTGGGCCAGCCCGCAGACGACGCTGGCCGTGACGGGGCGCCGGCTGCTGTGGCTGCTGGACGACGCGCCGGTCCACCGGGTCCGCACGCTCGCGCTCGGCGACGTGACGGACGTGCGCGTGCGGCCGCCGCGGCCGTGGCGCCGCCGGGCGCAGGTCGTCGTGACCGACCGCCGGGGCCGCCGGACGACCTTCGGCGAGCTGCCGCTGCCGACGGCCGCCGCGGTCGCCCGCCGCATCGGCGCCGGGCGCTGAGAGCGGTCGCCGAAGCGCCCGGTGCGGCCGTCGGCGCCACGTCGCCTGCGCGCGCGTGGCCGCGCGCCGGCCCCCGGCGGACGAGCGTCGTCCCGGCGGGCTAGGATTGCCCGCGCAATGGACGACTGGTCGCTCTTCATCTCCTTCATCCTCGGCGCGCTGGTGCTGGCCTACGGCATCAACCTCGCGGCCGGCGCCGTCTGAGCCCGCCCGGCGCGGTCAGGCGACCGCGTCGGCCCGCAACCGCGCGACGAGGTCCGGCGTCGAGGGCAGGATCGCCCCGCCGGACAGCGCCACGAACGCCTCGACCTGCAGGTTGAGCGCGACGCCGTCCTCGCCGGCCTGCCGCAGGTCGCTGCGAACGCCGTAGCACCGCAGCCCCAGGCCGGCCGCGAAGCCCAGCTCGGCGACGGTGCCGCTGTCTGCCTCCTGCCCGTCCAGGTGCGCCACGAGCAGGCGGCAGCCGCGGATCGCCTCCGCGTTGCGCCGGCCGATCTCGAGCGCCATCGCGCGCTGGCGCCCCGCCGCGGCGGCCGCCGCGATCTCCTCCGCGCTCGTCAGCGCCCACGGGTCCACCGGGTCGACCACGCCGGCCAGCGCGGGCAGGAACACGTCGGCGTACCACCCCCGGGTCGTCTCGGAGAACCCGGCGGGGCTCGCGACGTAGCAGCGGGGGCGGGCCATGGGGCCACGGTAGCGGGCCGGCGGGGCCGGACCGGCCGAGCGTCGGACCGTCCGGGGCGCCGACGGGCCGTTGCTAGCGTCGGACGCATGGCCCGACTCGGCAGCACCGATCTCGACGTCCACCCGCTCAACCTGGGCGGCAACGTCTTCGGCTGGACGGCGGACGAGGCGACGTCCTTCGCCGTCCTCGACGCCTACGCGGACGCCGGCGGCAACTTCGTCGACAC
Source organism: Patulibacter sp. SYSU D01012 (assembly GCF_017916475.1). Lineage (GTDB taxonomy): Bacteria > Actinomycetota > Thermoleophilia > Solirubrobacterales > Solirubrobacteraceae > Patulibacter. The sequence continues at coordinate 199,383 of NZ_JAFMTB010000002.1, read as the reverse complement.
GGCCGACGGCTACTCGCACTGGGTGCCCGGCCACACGGGCGGCGAGTCCGAGGCGATCATCGGCCGGTGGCTCGCCCGCCGCGGCCGGCGCGACGACGTCGTGATCGCGACGAAGGTGTCCTCGAAGCCGGACCGGAGAGGCCTGGCGCGCGAGAACGTGCTGGCCGCCGCCGACGAGTCGCTCGCGCGCCTGGGCTCCGACCACATCGACCTGTACTACGCGCACTTCGACGATCCGGACACCCCGCTCGAGGAGACGCTCGGCGCGTTCGACGAGCTCGTCCGGGCGGGCAAGGTCCGCTACCTCGCAGGCTCGAACTACAGCGCGGAGCGGCTGGCCGAGGCGCTCGCGATCCAGGAGCGCGAGGGCTTCGCGCCGTGGGTCGCGCTGCAGCCGCACCTCAACCTGGTCGAGCGGGCCGGCTACGAGGACGGCGGCCTCCGCGACGTGGCGCAGCGCCACGGCCTGGCGGTCCTGCCGTACTACGCCCTGGCGAGCGGCTTCCTGACCGGCAAGTACCGCGACGCCGAGGCCACGGGCGCCAGCCCGCGCGCCGCGGGCGCCGCGAAGTACCTGGACGACCGCGGCCGGCGCGTGCTGGCGGCCCTCGACGAGGTCGCCGCCGCGCACGACGTGCCGGTCACCGCGGTGTCGCTCGCCTGGCTCGTCGCGCAGCCGACGGTGTCGGGCGCGATCGCCAGCGCGCGGGAGGTCGGCCAGCTGGACGCGCTGCTGACGGGCGTGCGCCTGACGCTGGCCGACGACGAGCTGGCCGCGCTGGACGCGGCGTCGCGCCCGTAGCCCTCAGGCGGCGGCGCCCTCCGGCGCGACGGCCTCGGCCACCCGGCCGCCGGCGGGGCGGCCCGGGATGAGCAGCGCGACGAGGGCGCCGACGACGAGCGCCGCGGCCCCCATCGCGAAGGCGGCGGTGAAGGCGGTCTCCTTCGGCAGGCCGGTGGCGGCGACCACGCCGCTGGCGAGCATCGTGCCGGCCACCTGGCCGCCGACCGCGCCGCCGACCGTCCGCATGACGGTGTTCATGCCCGTCGCGACGCCCGTCTGGTCCTGGCGGACGGCCGCGACGATCAGGTTGGCCAGCGCCGCGAACGACAGCCCGATGCCGACGCCGAGCAGCGCCGAGGCCAGGTAGACCTCCCAGTGGTCGCCGTGCGCGACCGCGAGCAGCGCGTACGAGGCCGCGGCGAACAGGCAGCCGGCGACGAGCGACGCCTTCGCGCCGAACCGCCGCTCGATCCAGCCCGCGGCGGGGCCGACGGCGAGCATCGTGATCGTGGAGGGCAGCAGGAACACGCCGGCGGCGGTGACGGACGCGCCGAACCCGTACCCGGTGCTCTCCGGCTCCTGCACGAACTGCGGGATCAGGATGAACGAGGTGTACAGGCCGACGCCGACGAGCAGCGCGGCGACGTTCGTCGTCCACACGCCGCGGATCCGCATCATCCGCATGTCGACCAGCGGGTCGCTCGACCCGAGCTCGGAGCGCACCCAGCCGCCCAGCACCACGAGGCCCGCCAGCAGCAGGCCGAGCGTGCGGCCCGAGCCCCAGCCCCAGTCGGACGCCTGGCTGACGGCGACGAGGACGAGAACCAGGCCGAGCGACAGGAGGGCGCCGCCCGCCCAGTTGATCCGGCCCGGCGCGGTGATCGGCGACTCGGGGATGTAGCGGTACGTCGCGACCGCGGCGAGCAGGATCGCCGGCAGCGGGATCCAGAAGAGCCAGTGGTAGGACAGGTGGTCGACGATGACGCCGGCCAGGACGACGCCGGCGCCGCCGCCGATGCCCAGCAGCGAGGACATCAGGCCGATCGACCCGGCGACCTTCTCGCGCGGGAACTCGTCGCGGATGATCGCGAAGGCGAGCGGGAAGATGCCGCCGGCGGCGCCCTGGATCACGCGGCCGACGATGAGCACCTCGACGGACGGCGCCAGCGCGCACACGACGGTGCCCGCGGCGAGCGCCACCAGGACGGCCAGCAGCACCCGCTCCTTGCCGTGGATGTCGCCGAGGCGGCCGAGGATCGGCGTGGCGACCGACGCGGCCAGCAGGTAGCCGGTCAGCACCCACGAGATCGCACTCGCGGACGCGCCGGTCTCGCGCGCGATGTCGGGCATCGCCGGCGCCACGAGGGACTGCAGGAGGGAGTAGGAGACCGCGCCGAGCACGAGCACGGCGAGGGTCAGGTTGGGGTGTGATCGGCGCGCGATCGTCGTCTTCATGGAGGGCGGGGCTCCGGAGGGAGGGGAGAGCAGGGGAGAGCGGCGGCCCGCGGGAGGACGGGCGCCGGCGTCCGGGCCCAGGCGGACCGGGGACCGGATGCGACATGCAAGTATGCCGGGCGCTCCGGCGGGCCCGGCGCCCGCGGCCGCACCGCTACGCTTGCCGCCCGTGCCCGAGCCGTCCAGCCCCCCTCCGCGCGCCCCGGAGCCCGAGGCCGTCGCGGCGGCTCCCGCCGCCGCGCCCGACGGCCCCGCCGCCGCCATCGGCCGCGACGGGACCGCCGCGCCGCCGTCGATCGCCGAGGCCGTCGGCGGGCCGCTCGGGATCGCGGAGTCCGCCCTGCCGGCGGCGCTCTTCGTCGGCGTCTACACGCTCGGGGGCCGCGACACGACGGTCGCGGCGATCGTCGCGGTCGCCGTGGGCGCCGTCCTGACCGCGGCGCGCCTGCTCCGGCGCCAGACCCCGCAGTTCGCGATCTCGGGGCTCGTCGGCATCGCGCTGGCCGGCTTCATCGTCTCGCGGACCGGACGGGCGGAGGACTTCTTCCTGCCCGGGCTGCTGACGAACGTCGCCTACGCCGCCGCCTACCTGGTGTCGATCCTCGTCCGCTGGCCGCTGATGGGCCTGGTGATCGAGAGCCTGTCCGGCGATCCGACCGGCTGGCGCAAGGACCCGGCGAGGGTCCGCCTGTACTCCCGCGTCAGCTGGATCTGGGTCGGCCTGTTCGCGCTGCGCCTGGCGGTGCAGCTGCCGCTCTACCTGGCCGGCGCGCTCGTCGCGCTCGGCGTGGCGCGCGTGGCCATGGGCATCCCGCTCTTCGCCCTCGGCATCTGGCTGACGTGGCTCGTCGTGAAGCGCGCGGCGCCTGCTCCGGCGGCGCCCGCCGCGCCCGCCGCGCCGTAGGCGCTACTCCTCGACCTTCGCGAGCGCCGGCGACTCCTCGCCGGCGTCCCGCAGCAGGTCGCGGACCGCGTCCTCCAGGGCGATGCGGCCCTCGGGGTCGATGAACGCCTCGGGGCCGCCGAGCTCGTCCACGCGGGCCGCGATCGTCCAGCCCGAGTCGTAGCGGTCGAAGACGCGCGGGTCGATGTAGGACGAGCGCGCGACGGCCGGCGTGTTGCCGAGGAAGTACGCGACCTCCTTCACCGTGTCGACGATCGCCTGCGCGTGCCGCTTGCGGGACCCCGCCGCGTCGTCGGCCTTCACCGCGATCCCGATGGCGGCCAGGACCGTGCCGTTCCAGGTGCGGAAGTCCTTCGCGGAGCACTCCCCGGCGTGCTCCTTCAGGTAGTCGTTGACGTCGTGGGGGTGCAGCTCGTGCCAGCGCCCGCCGTCCTTGTAGGCGAGCAGGCGGTTCTTGCTGCCCCGGCGCCGCTTGAGCGTCTCGACGACGTCGACCACCTCGTCGTCGGCGATGACCTGGATCCGGCGCTGGCCGTGCTTGGCGGTGTAGTCGAAGACGACCTGGTCGTCGTCGATCTTCACGTGGCGCTGCTCCAGGGTCGCCACGCCGTAGGTCTCGTTCTGCTCGGCGTAGTCCTCCGAGCCCAGGCGGAAGAAGCCGAGGTCGAGCAGGCGCACCGCGCAGGCCAGGGCGCGCTCACGCGGCAGGCCGTCCAGCCGCAGGTGCTCGAGCAGGGTGGCGCGCAGACGGGGGAGCATCGCCGCGAACTCGAGGACGCGCTCGAACTTCTCGCGGTCGCGCTGGGCCCGCCAGGCCTCGTGGTACAGGTACTGCTTGCGGCCGGCCTGGTCCGTGCCGGTGGCCTGCAGGTGGCCGTTCGGCCACGGGCAGATCCAGACGTCCTTCCAGGCCGGCGGGATGACGAGCGCGGCGATCCGCTCGAGCGTCGCCTCGTCCGTGACCTTCGCGCCGTCGGGGTCGCGGTAGAAGAAGCCCTTGCCGGCGCCCACGCGCGTGATCCCGGGGGTGGAGCAGTCGGCGCGGCGGAGGCGAGGCATCGTCGGGGCTCCCTCTGCCCCGCCGGGCCTGCCGCGAAAACGCGCCGGGCGCGGCGCGCCGGGCGGGCGACGACGCGGTAGGGGCGCGGACCGCGCCCGGACGGCAGGCGCCGCCTGCGCCCGGCCACCGCACCTCGTGCGCGACGCGCGGCTAGAGGGCGACCGGCGGCACGCCCGCCGACGTCGTCGCCGCCAGGAAGCCCGCGACGACGGCGTCGAGGACGGCGGCCATCCGCGCGGGGGCGTCGTCGTCGGCCGCGGCGGCCAGGCGCTCCTCGGCGCGGGCGAGCAGGCCGTCGACGTACCGCAGCAGCTCGGCCTCGGGACCGGTCCCGGTGGTCTGCGCGCCGCAGCGCGCGAGCGCGACGGCCTCCGTCGCGTCGACGCCGCGGTAGCCCAGCTGCATCGCCACGGCGGTGTACGAGGCGACCCGCTCCAGCGGCAGCGACCGCTCGCCGAGGCGCGCGGATCCGACCGCGCGCCCCAGGTCGACGGGGTCGGCGCCGGTCACGACGCGGTCCAGCTGCGCGCCGACCATCTCGCGCACCGCGTCGTCCGGGATGCCGACCGCCGCGCAGCAGCGCAGGAACGCGAACGCGCTGAACGTCCCCGGGCCGTACGGCATGTCGCTCGCGTAGAGGATCTGGCCGGGCGGCACCGTCGCGAACAGCTGGAGCAGGTCGGACGGGTGCCACCAGGACGTGTCGAAGAACAGGTTGGGCAGCCGCGCGGCGGGCTCGGCGAGCAGCCCCAGGTCCGACACGGCGGCGTGGGCGAGGATGAGCCGCGCCCCGGGGTGGCGCTCGGCGAGCGCGACGGCGGCCTCGGACAGCTGCGGGATGCCGCGGCCCGCGTGGAACAGGACGGGTCCGCGCCGCTCGGCGGCGAGGGCGACGACCGCGTCGACGTCGGGGTGGGTGAGCGCGAACGCGTCGCTGCGCGGGTGGAGCTTGAAGCCGAGGGCGCCGGCGTCGAGGCAGCGGCGGGCCTCCTCGAGCGCGCCGGGGGCCCCGGGGGCGATGCGGGCGAGCGGCAGCAGGCGGCCGTCCGACGCGCGGGACGCCTCGAGCACGACGTCGTTCGCCTGGCGGTAGCCGTCGGGCTCGTGCATCGCGAACGTGAGCGCGCGCTCGTGGCCGGCGTGGTCCAGGCCGGCGAGGATCTCCTCGGCCGTGGCCGTCATCCCGTCCGGGTCGTGCTGGCCGATGTGCGTGTGGGCGTCGAACCAGCGGGCCGGGCCGAGGCGCTCCTGGAGCGCGTGCGCGATGGTCGTCAGGTCGGCGGGGGGCGGCGGGACCGGCATCGGGGCCACGTTACCCGTGCCCGTCCGGGGGTCGACACACGCGGGGAAATCCCTGCTAGGTTGCCCCGAGCCGAATCGCCGGAGTCCGTCCGGCGAGCGGGGGACCCACTCCCCACCTGGGGCGAATTCGCCGTCCACGCGGCGGAAGCGCAGCTCTTTCCGCGCTAGCCCGTCAGCTAACCCCGCAGGCCGACGAAAGAGAGCAGACACCCGTGCAACGCATCACTCGCGGCGCAACCCTCGCGCTGATCCTGACGCTGGCCACCGCGTCCGCCGCCCAGGCGGACGTGCCGACCGGCGGCACCTCCGCCGCCTCGACGACGAGCGCCACGACCACCACGACGGCGCCGCCCGCGAGCGACGCGGCCGCCAGCACCGGCGAGGGCGCGGCGTCCGCGGTCTCGCCGACCCGGACGGTCACGCTCACGCGCACGCAGACCAAGCGCGTGCAGCGCAAGGTCCACGTGCGCCCCGACGGCAAGGTCGGCCTGCAGACGCGCCGGGCCATCCGCAAGTACCAGAAGCGCCGCGCCCTGAAGTCGACGGGCCGCCCGAACCTGCAGACGCTGAAGGCGATGCGCCTGTCGTTCGCGTCGTCCATCGAGCAGAAGCTGGCCCGCTCCACGTCGCCCGAGGCGAAGGAGGCCGGCAGCACCGGCACGACGTCGGGCCCGGCCTCGTCCGCCGCCCTGCAGACCGCGATCGACACCGCCCGGGCCCAGATCGGCGTGCCGTACCAGTCCGCGGGCACGACGCCGAGCGGCTTCGACTGCTCCGGCCTGATGGTCTACGCGTTCAAGGCCGCCGGGATCACGCTCCCGCGCACGAGCTTCGACCAGTACGGCGAGGGCACCGCCGTCGAGAAGGCCGCCATCCAGCCGGGCGACCTCGTCTTCTTCGACACCGCCGGTCCGGGCGCGTCGCACGTCGGCATCGCCACGAGCGCGACGACCGTGATCTCGGCGACGACGAAGGGCGTCATGGAGCACCAGATCGACGACGACTACTGGGGCTCGCACTACCTTGGCGCGCGCCGCCTGAGCTGAGCCGTCGCGGCCCGCGCCGCACGCACCGCAGTCCGACCGACGGGCCGCCCTCCGGGGCGGCCCGTCGTCGTTCCGGCGTCCCCGACGGCCGGGGGGAGGGCGCCTCCGGGCCGCCCCGCACGGACGGCGGGCGCGGAGGCTCTGTGCGCGGCCTCCGGCCGGGCTCGCCATCCGGGCCCGGGCGCGCTACCGTGTCCGGAGAACGGATTGACTGACCAGTCAATCTAGCCCCGCCCCCGGACCCTGGAGCCACCACCCGTGAGCACCGAACCGACCAGCGCCGAGTCCCGCAAGTTCGCCGAGGAGGCGCGCGAGACCGAGTGGCGCCTGCCGTCCTTCGGCAAGGAGCTGTACCTGGGCGACTTCCGCCCGGACCTCATCCACCCGCAGCCCGCGGACGACCCGGAGAAGGCCGCCAAGGGCGAGGCCTTCCTGGCGAAGCTGAAGACCTTCCTGGAGACGAAGGTCGACGCGATGCAGATCGAGCGGGACGCGAAGATCCCGGACGAGGTCATCGACGGCTTCAAGGCGCTCGGCGCCTTCGGCATGAAGGTGCCGACGAAGTACGGCGGCCTGGGCCTGTCGCAGGTCGACTACAACCGCGCGCTGGCGATGATCGGCACGTGGCACGGCTCCCTCGGCGCGCTCCTGTCGGCGCACCAGTCCATCGGCGTCGCCGAGCCGCTCATGCTCTTCGGCTCCGAGGAGCAGAAGCAGAAGTGGCTGCCGAAGGTCGCCAAGGACCACATCTCCGCCTTCCTGCTGACCGAGCCGGACGTCGGCTCCGACCCGGCGCGCGTCGCCGCGGCCGCGGTCCCGACCGAGGACGGCAAGGGCTACCGCATCACGGGCCGCAAGCTGTGGGCGACGAACGGCGCGATCGCCGACATCGTCGTGATCATGGCCCGCGTGCCGAAGTCCGAGGGCCACCGCGGCGGCGTCTCGGCCTTCGTCCTGGAGTACGACTCCGAGGGCGTGACGGTCCAGCACCGCAACCAGTTCATGGGCCTGCGCGGCATCGAGAACTCGGTGACCCTCCTCGAGGACGTCTACGTCCCGAAGGAGAACCTGATCGGCAAGGAGGGCCAGGGCCTGAAGATCGCCCTGTCCACCCTGAACACCGGCCGCCTGGCGCTGCCCGCGATCTGCGCCGGCTCGGCGAAGTGGGCCGCCCGCATGGCCCGCGAGTTCGCGTCCGAGCGCGTGCAGTGGGGCAAGCCGGTCGGCGAGCACGACCCGGTCGCCCAGAAGGTCGCCTTCATCACCGCCACGGCGTTCGGCCTGGAGGCGCTCGTCGACGTGACGGGTCGCCTGGCCGACTCGAAGCGGTCCGACATCCGCATCGAGGCCGCGGTGGCGAAGCTCGTCGGCTCCGAGCTGGGCTGGAAGGTCATGGACGAGCTCGTCCAGATCCGCGGCGGCCGCGGCTACGAGACCGCCGAGTCCCTCCAGGCCCGCGGCGAGCGCCCGGTCCCGGTCGAGCGGGCGCTGCGCGACATGCGCATCAACCGCATCTTCGAGGGCTCCACCGAGATCATGCACCTGCAGATCGCCCGCGAGGCGGTCGACCAGCACCTGCAGATCGCCGGCGAGCTCATCGAGGGCGACGGCGGCCTGTCCGAGAAGGCGAAGCTCGCCGTCGGCGCCGGCAAGTTCTACGCGAAGTGGTTCCCGAACCTGACGCACGGCGAGGGGCAGAACCCGCGCTCGTTCGACGAGTTCGGCGCGCTCGCGACCCACATGCGCTTCGTCGAGCGCAACTCGCGCAAGCTCGCCCGCACGACGTTCTACGCCATGGGCCGCTACGGCGCCAAGCTCGAGGCCAAGGGCAACGTGCTGGGGCGCATCGTCGACATCGGCGCCGAGCTCTTCTCGATCGCGGCGGCCGTCACGTACGCCGAGACGCAGAAGAAGCAGCACCCGGAGCGGGCCCGCGAGATCGACGAGCTCGCCGGCCTCTTCTGCCTGCAGGCCCGTCGCCGCGCGAAGGACCTCTTCGCCGAGCTGCGCGGCAACGAGGACGACGCGAACTACGCGCTCGCCCAGAAGGTCCTGAAGGGCCGCTACACGTTCGTGGAGGAGGGCATCCCCTACGACTTCGCGGACCAGCCGCTGTTCGGCGACGAGTACCGCCAGCCGAAGGCCGGCCCGGCGAAGCCCCTCGCCGAGGCGAACGCCCAGGAGGACGCGAAGGCGAAGGCCGACGCGGGCGCCGGCGACAAGCCGGAGTCCGGCCCGAAGGCCGGCACCGCCACCAACTGACGGACCGGCGGCGCTCGACGGAGCGCCGCCCGCCGCCGCGGTCCGACGGGCCCCGGGCGCCACGGCGCCCGGGGCCCGTCCCCGTTCTGGGGGAGCGAGGCGCGGCGTTCGCCGTGCTGCACGTCCCTCCCGGTCGTCCTGCGGGCCGGAGGGGCGCGCACGAAGGACTTCTTGGGCGACGACGCATCCGATCCGCGAGAGGCGCCGTATGACCGGGCATGACGACCTCCCGCGGCACCCGCCTCCTCCGCACGATCCCCGCCTTCGCCGTCACCGGCGTGCTGGCCCTGGGCGTCACCGCCTGCGGCAGCGACGACGACACGTCGTCCACCGCGAACGACGCCGCCACGACGCAGACGCAGGCCACGAAGCCGGCCGCCCAGGTCGACGACGTCACGGGCGGCACGACGCAGGTCACCCTCGACAAGGGCTTCGTCGAGGCGCTCGGCACGCTGAAGCTGACCCCGGCGCCCGTCGGCGACGCGAAGATCAGCGACGCCGGCGTCGCGAGCTTCCCCGTCACCGGCGGCAACGTGACCTACTACAAGCCCGGCACGGTCTCGCCGTTCGTCCAGGGCGAGCTGGACCACGACGGCTCCGGCCTGTCGCTCACCGGCGGCGGCAAGAAGGTCGAGCTGACGGACTTCAAGATCGATCCGGGCGCGTCCGTCCTGACCGGCAAGGTCTCGGTCGACGGCGAGGTCGCCGCCGAGTCCGCGCCGCTCTTCTTCCTCGACGGCCGCACGCTGCAGCCGCTGCGCACCGCGTCGGGCGGCAAGACCGCGATCCTGCAGGGCACGACGGTGAAGCTCAAGCAGGAGGCCGCCGACCTGCTGAACCAGACGTTCGGCACGGACGCCCTGAAGGGCGGCCTGGTCATCGGCGTGGCGAAGATCTCCGTCCCGACCGGCGCCTGATCCCCGTCGCCGGCGTCCGCGCCGGCGACGCAGACCTTCCCGCAGTCAAACGACGCCGCCGCCCCGGGGACAGGGCGGCGGCGTTCGTCGTTCCGGCGGAGGGAGGGCGACGACGCTCAGTCGCGGTCGCCGTCGTCGTCGTCGGGCTCGATGGCGTCGTCGAAGGGGGCGCGCTGCTTGCGCCCCGGCAGCTCGCGGGCGATGGCCGTGGCCCGCATCCCCGTCTCGACGAGCGCCTGCATGCCGAGCTGCGGCGCCGCGAACGGGAGCTGCCAGACCGGCGTGACCACCGCGCGTTGCCGATGTTCGAGCGCGTGCACCACGCGCTTGGCGGCGTCCTCGACCTTCAGCGGCCTCGTCAGGCCGCCCGGCGTGCTCGACAGCGCCCGGTCGACGCGCTGGTCCTCCTTGACCCCCGCCGACATCTGCGTGTCGACCATGCCCAGGTAGACCACGCCGGCGGTCGTCTCGCGGTGCATCAGCTCCATGCGCAGCTGCGCGATCAGCTCGCCGACGGCCGCCTTCGACGCGGAGTACAGGCCGGTCAGGGGCACGGGGGTGATGCCCGAGATCGAGGCGAGGGCCAGCAGGTGGCCGCCGGTGCGGTCGACGTGGGGGAGGGTGGCCTGGATCGTCCAGAGCGTGCCGTACAGGTTGACGTCGATGACCTTGCGCGCGTCCTCCTCGGGCTGCTCGCCGATCGTGTCGGGGATGACCGTGCCGGCGCCCGCGACGACGCCGACGAGCCCGCCGAACCGGTCGGCCGCCTCGTTCGCGGCGTCGACGACCTGCCCCCGGTCCGTGATGTCGGCCGGCACGCCGATCGCGCCGTAGCCCTCGAGCTCGGCGACGGCCCGCTCCAGGCGCTCGCTCGGGCGCGCCAGCAGCGCGACCTTCGCGCCGCGCTCGGCGAGCTGCCGTGCGACGACCTTGCCGATCCCGCCCGTCGCGCCGGCGACGAGCACGCCGTTGCCCCGCAGCTCCACGCGGCTCATGCGGCGACCTCCTCGGTCGAGCCCTTCTCGCTCGCGGGCGTGTGCTCCGCCCGCGTGCCCATGTCGCGGTCGGCCTCGGACCCGCCCGGCAGCTCCTTGCGCAGCGCCGTCCGGCCCATGAACCACTCCGCGGTGGCGTGGACGAGCGTCTCGGGCCACACGGCCGGCGCCTGCCAGCGCGGGGCCGTGATCGTGCGGGCGCGGCGCTGCAGCCCGCGGACGATGCGGTGCGCGACGTCCTCCGACGTCAGCGGCTTCGTCAGGAACTGGAACGACCCCGCCATGGCGCGCGACGCCCGCGGGTCGCGCTTGACGTCCTGGTTCATCGGCGTGTCGACCGCGGCCAGGAAGACGATCCCGGCGCTCGTCGGCCGGTTCATCGCCTCGGTCCGCACGGTGGCGACGAGGTTGGCGATCGCCGCCTTCGTGGGCGGATACACGCCCGAGAGCGGGATGGGCGCGATGCCGGCGATCGAGGAGATGGCCAGGGCGTGTCCGCCGAGGCGGTCGATGTGCGGCATCGCGGCCTGGAAGGACCAGAGGGTGCCGTAGAAGTTGACGTCGATGACCATGCGGGCGTCCTGCTCGCTCTGCGCCACGAGGGTCTCGGGCCGGACGAGCCCCGCGCCGATCACGCCGCCGATCAGCCCGCCCGTCGTGTCCGCGGCCCGGTCCACCGCGTCGACGACCTGCTGGCGGTCGCGGACGTCCGCGGGGGCGGGCACCGCCCGGTCGCCGAGCTCGGCGGCGATTCGGTCGAGCCGCTCGCCGGGCAGGTCCATCAGGACGGGCCGGGAGCCGAGCGCGACGAGCCGCCGGGCGACGGCCGAGCCGATCCCGCCGGCCGCCCCGGTGACGAGGACGCCGCGGTCTTGCAGGTGCAGTCGGGCCATGCGCGGCCCGTACCCGTTCGTCGCCCGGGCACACGCCGCCCGCCCCGGCGCGTGGCCGGCCGATCGGCGCAGCGGCGCGGGCGCGCGCCGCCGCGCCCCCGAGCCGCGGGACCGTCTGCTGTAAGGTCACCCTAACGTCCGCGTCGGCGAGCGTCCGGACGGGCGCTCGCCGACCGTCCGAAGGAGTCCCATGGCCGACGCGCCCGCCCCGTCCCGCCGCCCCGTTCGGCGGCCCATCCGCACCCAGGTCGAGGAGGTCGTCCGCCTGACGCCGCACATGGTGCGGGTGGTCCTCGGCGGGCCCGAGCTGGAGCGGTTCGTCGCCGGCGAGTTCACGGACCACTACGTCAAGCTCCTGTTCCCGCCGGCGGAGGCGCCGTACGGCATGGACGCCGACATGACCGCCGTCCGCGACGAGCATCCCCGCGCGCTGTGGCCGCGGACCCGCACCTACACCGTCCGCGCCTGGGACCCGGACGCGCGCCGGCTGACGCTCGACGTCGTCACGCACGGCGACGTCGGCCTCGCCGGGGCGTGGGCGGCCCGGGCGGCCCCGGGCGACGTGCTCCAGCTCCTCGGCCCGGGCGGCGCGTACGCGCCCGACCCCGCCGCCGACTGGCACCTGATGGTCGGCGACGCTTGCGTGCTGCCGGCCATCGCCGCGTCGCTCGCGCGCGTGCCGGACGGGGCGCTCGTGCACGCCATCGTCGCGGTCGACGGCCCCGAGGACGAGCAGCCGCTCGAGACCCCCGGCGACCTGCGCCTGACGTGGCTGCACGTCGACGTGACCACGCAGGAGGGCGAGGACCGGCTCGTCGCGGCCGTGCGCGACCTGGCGTTCCCGGACGGCGAGATGCAGGGGTTCGTCCACGGCGAGGCGACGGCGGTGCGGGCCATCCGCCGCCACCTGCTCGCGGACCGCGGGGTGCCGCGGGAGCGGCTGTCGATCTCGGGCTACTGGCGCCGCACCCTCGACGAGGACGGCTGGCAGTCGTCGAAGGGGGACTGGAACCGTCAGGTCGAGGCGGACGTCCCGCAGGCCGCGTAGGGCCCGGTCGGCGCCGCGGGCGCGTCGCCGACCGGAGGCCCGCGTCAGCGCGCGTCGTCCGTGAGGTCGTCCGCCACGTCGTCGTCGGCGACCGGATCGTCGTCGGAGACGTCGGCGTCGTCGCCGGCGTCCACCGCGTCGAGGTCGTCGTCGGCCTCGTCGTCGGCGGCGTCGTCCGCCGCGTCGAGGGCGTCGTAGGCGGCGACGAGCGCCTCGGCGCCCGTCAGGCAGACGGCGTACGGCGACGGCGCCTTGCGCGTCCGCTTGCCCTTGTGGCCCTTCCCGCCCTTCGCGGCCGGGGTGCTGCGCGGCACCTTCCGGCACGCGTCGCGCGCGGTGTCCGCGTCGCCGGTGGCGATGCGGGCCATCGCCGCGGTGCACGCGTCGAGGGCGCTCGTGCGGCGGCCGGCCGTGCGGCGGGCGGCGACGCCCGGGCACAGCGCCCCGTAGGCCCGCGTGCGGGCCCGCAGGCCGGCGTCGGCGTCGGGCGCGTCGTCGGCGGCGGCGACGCGGGCCGCGGCGGCGTCGACGCTCGCGGCGCCGGCCACGGCCGGGACGGCCGCGAGGGAGAGGAGGACCGCGGCGGCGAGCAGCAGCCGGGAGAGGAGGGTGCGCATGAAGGGCTCGGGTCTGGCGGGCGGGCCCGCGGATGGGTGTCGCCGAGGACGATCGGCCGGCGCGCTCCGCGGCTGCAGGGTGCTCGACGGCGGTCGTACCCGGCGTCACCTCCCCGACGCGTCCCCGGTGGACGGCCGTTCGAGCCGCCGGGGCGCGGGCGGGACCGGTAGAACCGCGGGATGGCCAGCCCCGTGACCGTCTCCCGTCTGACCGAGGCGGACGCGCCCGGCTGCGCGCGGGTGCTGCGCAGCGTCGCCGACGAGCGGCGCTGGATCGCCACCCCGGCCGGCACGCCGCTCGAGCAGCTCGAGGAGCGCTTCCGGCGTCAGGCCGCCGAGGACGACACGCACGCCTGCGTGCTGCGGGTGGGGGAGGAGATCGCCGGCACCGCCTCCGTCGCCGCCGGCGGCGGCGCCCGTCCGCACGCGCTCGGCATGGCGATCGCCGCGCCGCACCGGGGTCGCGGGGGCGGCAGCCGGCTCCTCGACGCGGTCCTCGCGGCGGCCGCGGCCGACGACCGCGTCGCCAAGGTGACGCTCGAGGCGTGGCAGCACAACGCGGCGGCGATCGCGCTCTACGCCTCGCGCGGGTTCGTCGTCGAGGGCGTCCTGCGCGAGCACTACGCTGCCCCGACGGGCGACGGACGCTGGTCCTCCGTCGTCATGGGCTGGTGGCCGGGGCGCCCCACGCCGGGGGCCTGAGCGGGCCGGCCCCTCCGCGGGTCGGGGGTTTCGGGTGGGGCGATACGGGCACAGGGAACCCCGTCCGGCCACCGAAGCCGAGCCCGGGACGGGACAGCGGTGCGCCGTCCGTCCACCAGGCTCGGTAACAATGGGGCCACACGCCGACTTCGCCGATCCTCGGGGAACGCGTTCATGAACCACACCGACGACGCAGCCGCCAACCCGCTCGACGTCATCTTCGTCGAGCTCGAGGGAGAAGTCGTCGCGGTCTGCTCGCCAGACCGCGTGATGCTGCACCAGTCGGTCCGCGAGCTGCCGGTCGACCATCCGAACGCCGAGATGGTCGACGCGAAGTGCCAGGTGGCGCTCGCGATCCTGCGGGGCGACCTCGCGGGCCCGTACCGCGACGAGGACGCGGAGCTGCTCGCCGGCGTGCTGCTGCAGCAGCAGGCGCGCGAGGAGCAGGAGGCGCTGGCCGCCGCCGAGCGCGAGGCGTACGGCGACCTGCCGGACCTGGAGCCCGAGCGCGTGGGCCGCGGCGGCGATCCGCGGTTCGGCGCGCGCGCCCGCGGCACCGTGACGGGCCCGCCCCCCGACGGCGCCGCGCACCCGGGCGCCACGCTGCACCGCATCGGCCCGAACGGGCGCGAGCCCTAGGGTCGCGCGCCGCCGCGTCAGTCGCGCGGCGGGCGGTGCAGGCTGATCTGCAGGCCCGTCGCCGGCTCGAGCGGCGGCTCGATGCCGCGCAGCCGCCCGTCGAAGGCGCGGGCGACCCGCTCGGCGTGGTGCTTCGCCTGCTCGGCGCGCGGACCGGCGAAGAGCTCGTCGACGGTGGCACGCCACAGCAGCAGCCAGCGCGCGAAGTGCCCCGGCCGCAGCCGCGCCTGGGCGTTCAGCGCGGCGTGCGGCCGGAAGGCCCCGCCGCGGTACGAGCCCTCGCCGAGCAGGATCGTGGCCCAGAAGGACGTGATGACGGGCACGTGGGCGTCGAGGTCCAGCCGGGCGACGTCCACGAACAGGAACCCGATCACCGGATCGACGAGCGCGCGCTCGTAGAACGCCCGGACGAGGCGCTCGACGTCGTCGCGGTCGCGGATGTCGGGGCGCGCGGGCTCGGGGACGGTCACCGCTCCACTATGGCGCGCGACCGGGGTCGGGCGGCGGGCCCTCCGGCGCGAGGACGCCGGGGCCGCACGCAACCCGATGCGGTATCCATGAGGCATGCCGCGTGCGATCCCCCGTGACGAAGCCTGGGACCTGCTGACCTCGTGGGTGCAGGAGGAGTCGTTGCGCCGCCACTGCCTCGCGGTCGAGGCGTCCATGCGCGCGCAGGCGCGCGCCGCCGGCGAGGACGAGGAGCTGTGGGGCGTCACCGGCCTGCTGCACGACGCCGACTACGAGCGCCACCCCGACGCGGAGACCGGCCACCCGGCGTCCTCCTCGCCGAGCTCGAGCGGCGCGACGCGCCGGTCGAGATGCGCGACGCGATCGCGGGACACGCCGCGTACATGGGCGTCCCGCGCGCGACGCCCATCGCCCGGTCGCTGTTCGCCGTCGACGAGCTCTCCGGGTTCGTGATGGCCGTCGCGAAGGTGCGCCCGCAGGGCATCCACGGCCTGACGCCGAAGTCCGTCCGCAAGAAGCTGAAGACGGCGTCGTTCGCCGCCGCCGTCGACCGCGGCGACATCGCGCTGGGTGCCGAGGAGCTCGGCGTGGAGCAGGACGCGCTGATCGCCGCGGTGATCGCGGCGCTCGAGCCGCACGCCGACGAGCTCGGCATCGCGGGCGCGGGCGCCCCCGCCTGAGGACGACGGGGCGCGCTTCGGTCGGTCGGACGTCCAGACCGCCGGCGCCGCTCCACCCACCGTCCGTCCGGTCGGCTCAAGGGCCCGGGGGCCGCGGCCGAAGGCCCGGGGTGCGTCCCCCGCGTCCTCCGACCCCCAGGTGTCCATGCCCCGTCTTCGTTTCCGCAGCCTCCGCACGAGGATGCTCGCGCTGCTGCTCCCCCCGATCGTCCTCGCGGTCGCGATCCTCACCGTGCTCGGGATCTCCCGGGCGACGAGCCAGGAGCGAGAGTCCCGCTTCGCCGAGATGGCCCGCACGGCCCAGAGCCGCGCGAACGCCTTCGACGCGTCCGCCGCGCGGGGCCTGACGATCGCCCGCACGATGGCGACCGCGATGGAGAGCGACGTCGCCCGCACCCGCGAGGGCGTCGTGGACCTGGGCCTGCGCGTCCAGCAGCGCAACCCCGAGCTGCTCGGCACCTACATCGGGTTCGTCCCGAACGGCTTCGACGGCGCGGACGCCGCCCACCGCGACGAGCGCAGCAGCGACGAGAAGGGCCGCTTCGGCTACTACTGGAGCACGGTCCACGGCGGCAAGCTGAAGCTCGAGCCGCTCGGCGACTCCGAGGGCTACCCGTTCTGGGAGGTGCCGAAGCGCAGCGGCCAGGCGTCCGTCATCGAGCCGTACCTCGAGAACAAGACGCTCATGACGAGCTACACCGCGCCGATCCGCCGCGGCGGGCGCTTCGTCGGCATCGCCGGCATCGACCGCACGCTGGCCTCGATCGACGGACAGGTGCGCCGCGAGAAGATCCTCGACACGGGCTACGGCATGCTCGTCAGCCGCACCGGCATCTTCGTCGCCGCGCCGCAGCGGAAGCTGCTGGGGACGAAGCTCGGCACGCTCGCGCAGAAGCGGGGCGACGCCGTCCTGGCGCGCATCGCCCGCGACGTGGCCGCCGGCCGCGGCGGGCAGGCCGAGACGACCGACCCGTTCTCCGGCGACCGGACCGTCCTGAGCTGGGCGCCCGTGGCGTCGGGGCGCTGGGCCTACGTCGCGGCCGCGCCGATGGACGAGGTGCTCGCGCCCGTGCACCGCCTGCGCACCGCCATGCTGCTGACCGGCCTGGTGCTGCTGCTCGCGCTCGCGGGCGTCGTCGTGCTCCTCGCGCGGCGCCTGACGCGGCCCATCACCCGCCTGACCGACGCCGCCGAGCGCGTCTCGCAGGGCGATGTCGACGTCGCCCTCGACGCGGCGGGCGAGGACGAGATCGGCCGCATGGGCACGGCGTTCGGCCACACGGTCGACTACCTGCGGGAGAAGGCGGACGCGGCCGAGCGGGTGGCGGCCGGCGACCTGACCGTCGAGGTGGAGCCGCGGTCCGACCGCGACCTGCTGGGCCGGGCGTTCCGCAAGCTGGTCGGTGACCTGCGCGAGACCGTCGGTCAGGTCTCCCGCTCCGCCGGGTCCGTGTCGGCGGCGTCGGCGCAGATGGCGTCGACGGCGACCGAGA
Source organism: Patulibacter sp. SYSU D01012 (assembly GCF_017916475.1). GTDB lineage: Bacteria > Actinomycetota > Thermoleophilia > Solirubrobacterales > Solirubrobacteraceae > Patulibacter. The sequence goes on along the minus strand of NZ_JAFMTB010000002.1, from coordinate 182,118 downwards.
CGGGCAAGGCCGTCGAGGAGATCGCGACCGCCACGACCGAGGTCGCGATGGGCGCCGAGCGCCAGGTGACCATGGTGGAGTCCACGCAGTCCGCCGTCCGGGAGGCCGCCCGCGCCGCCGAGGAGGGCGCGGAGTCGGCCCGCGACACGTCCGCCGCCGCACAGGACGCCCGCGGCATCGTGCGCGAGGGCGTGGGGGCCGCCGAGCAGGCGACCGAGGCGATGCGGCTGGTGGCGGGCTCGTCGGAGGAGGTCGGCGCGGCGATGGCCGAGCTGTCCGAGAAGTCGGAGCGGATCGGCGGGATCGTCGGGACGATCACCGGGATCTCGGAGCAGACGAACCTGCTGGCGCTCAACGCCGCGATCGAGGCGGCCCGCGCCGGCGAGCAGGGCCGCGGCTTCGCGGTCGTCGCCGACGAGGTCCGCAAGCTGGCCGAGGAGTCCCAGCAGGCGGCCGCGGAGATCTCGGAGCTGATCGCGACGATGCAGCAGGACACCGGCCGCGTGGCGGGCGTCATCCGGGCCAGCGTCGATCGCACGGCGCAGGGCGTGGAGGTCGTCGCCCAGACCCGCGCGGCCTTCGAGCGGATCGACGTCGCCGTCGGCGACGTCACCGACCGGGTCGCCGACATCACCGCCGCGATCGGCCGCGTGGCCGACGGCACGCGGCGCGCCACGGGCGAGATCGGCGGCGTCGCGTCGGTCGCGCAGGACTCGGCGGCGTCGGCGCAGCAGGTCTCCGCGTCCACCCAGGAGACGAGCGCGTCGACCGAGGAGATCGCCGCGTCCGCGCAGGAGCTCGCCGCGACGGCGGACGAGCTGGAGCGGCTCGTCGGCACGTTCCGCCTGGAGCGCTGACCGCGCGGGAAGCGCCCGCGTGCGGCCCGGCACGGGCGTGCACGCGGGCCCGCCCGCGGCGCTCGCGCGGACTTCCCGCAGTCGTGCGCGAGCGGCCCGCAGACCCGCCGGGAGGGCGTCGACCGGCGGGGACGCGGCGGCTATCGTCGCGACCACGATGGGCATCCAGGCGCCGTACCCCGACCTCGACGAGCTGCTGGCCAGCATGGGGGAGGGCGGCAGCCGGCTGTGCGGCATCGACGCCAGCGAGGCCGGCGCCGGCAACATCTCGGTCTTCGTCGGCTGGGACGTCGAGCTGCGGCGCCGCTTCCCGCTGACCGAGGAGATCGCGCTGCCGGTGCCCGTGCCGGCGCTCGCCGGGCGCACGGTCCTGGCGACGGGCTCCGGCCGCCGGCTGCGGCAGATCGCGGCGGACCCGCTCGCCAACGTCGGTGCCGTGCGCGTGCACGACGGGGGCCGGACCGGCACCCTGCACACCCACCCGAGCCGGCTGTTCGAGCGCCTGACGAGCGAGCTGAACTCGCACCTGGCCGTCCACCAGGACCAGGTGGCGGCGCGCGACCTGCCCTTCCACGCCGTCGTCCACGCGCAGCCGCCGCACCTGACGTACCTGAGCCACCTGGCCGCCTACCGCGACACCGCCGCGATGAACCGGCGGATCCTGCGCTGGGAGCCCGAGCTGATCGTCGCGGTGCCGGGCGGCGTCGGCGTCCTGGAGTTCATGGTCCCCGGATCGCCCGCCCTGATGGAGGCGAACGTCGCGGGGCTGCGCGCCTTCGAGGTCGTCCTCTGGAGCAAGCACGGCGTCATGGCCCGCTCCGACCTGTCGGTGACCCGGGCCGTGGACCGCATCGAGTACGTCGAGACCGGCGCCCGGTACGAGCACCTGGACCTGATGTCCGGCGGACACGGCGAGGGCCTCACGGACGACGAGCTGCGCCAGGTCGCGGCGGCGTTCGGGGTGACGGACTCGCCCTGGGTGCCGTAGCCCGTCAGCCCTCGTCCGCCGCGGCGAGCTGCTCGCGCAGCCACGCCTCGACCACCGCGTCCACGCGCTGGCCCAGGTCGACGACCGGCGCGAACGTGGCCGGGCGATCCAGGCCGTCGAGGCGGGCGGCGATCTCGTCGAGCGACGCCAGGCGGCCCCGGACCTCCTCCAGCTCCGCCTGCAGCACGCGCCGCCGGTCCGCGGCGTCGAGGAGGAAGACGAGGAACGCGCGGAGCCCCGGCTCGTTGCGGACGTCGCGGTTGGGCTCGGTCTCGACGAGCCACCGTCGCAGCTCGTCGCGTCCGGCGTCGGTGACGGCCCAGGTCTTGCTGCCGCGGGCGCCCCGCGCGACGACCTCGACCAGCCCGCGCGCCTCGAGCCGCGCCAGCTCGGGGTAGATCTGCGAGTGGCTGGCGTACCAGGCGCTGCGCAACGACACCTCGAAGCGCTGCCGCAGCTCGTAGCCCGTGCCCGGGTGATCGGCCAGCAGCCCGAGGAGCGCGTGCGCGAGCGACATCGCCCAAGTGTAGTCCGAGTTCGACATGTCCAATTCGACATGTATGGTTCGATATATGAACGTCGCGTCCGCTCCGCCGCACCCATCGCCGCCCGCGTTGAGCCCGGCGCGACAACGGCTGGTGCTCGCGGCCGTCATGTCGGGGCTCCTGCTCGCGATGCTCGACCAGTCGGTCGTCGGCACGGCGCTGCCGGCGATCGTCGGCGCGCTCGACGGCGGCGGCCTCTACGCCTGGGCGATCACGGCCTACCTCGTCACCGCCACGGTCTCGATCCCCGTCTACGCCCGGCTCTCGGACCGCCACGGCCGCCGGGCGCTGCTGCTCGTCGGGATGGCGCTGTTCGTGCTCGGGTCGGCGCTGTGCGCGTCGGCGGGGTCGATGGGGCAGCTCGTCGCGTGGCGCGCGCTGCAGGGCTTCGGCGCCGGCGCCCTCGAGAGCCTCAGCTTCATCCTCGTCGCGGATCTGTACGCCGGGCGCCGCAGCGCCGCGCTGCAGGGGGCGCTCGCCGGGCTCATGGGCGTGGCGTTCCTGCTCGGGCCGCTCGTCGGCGGGGCGCTGACGGACCACGTGGGCTGGCGGTGGGTGTTCCTCGTCAACGTCCCCGTCGGGCTGCTCGCCCTCGCCGCCGTCGCGACCGCCCTGCCCGCCGCGGTGGGGCGCAGCGAGGACCGGCGTCGGCCGCTCGACGTCGCGGGCATCGCGCTGCTCACGGGGGCGGTCGCCCTCGCGCTCGTCGGGCTGAGCGAGCGCGCGACCGCCGGCCCGGGCGAGGACGCGTGGGCGGCGTGGGCGCAGCCCGGCACCGGCGGCCTGCTGCTCGCGGGCCTCGCGCTGGCGGCGGCCTTCGTGGCGGTCGAGCGGCGCGCCGCGGCACCGGTCCTGCCGCCGGCGCTGTTCGCGGACCGGCGGACGGCGGCCATGCTGATCGCCGGCGCGACCTCGACGTTCGGGCTGTTCGCCGGCGTGCTGCTGCTGCCGCGGTACCTGCAGGACGCCGAGGGAGCCAGCGCCACCCACTCCGGCGTCCTGGTCTACCCGCTGCTGCTCGGGCTGCTCGTCGCGGTCAACGTCGGGCCGGTCGCCATGCTGCGCGCCCGGTCGCTCCGCGGCCCGCTCCTGGTCGCGTGCGCCGTGGCGGGCGTCGGCGGGGCGGGCTTCGCGACGTTCGGCGCCGGCACGCCGCGCTGGCAGCTGCTCGCGTGCATGGCGCTGCTCGGCGCCGGGATCGGACCGACGCTGTCGGGCCTGCAGATCGGGCTGCGGATGGCGCTGCCGCCGGAGCAGGTCGGGGGCGCCATCGGCGCCCTGCTCCTGCTCCGGCAGATCGGCGGCTCCGTGGCGATCGCCGCGGCGGCCACGGTCCTGGGCGCGCGCGCGGACGCCGGGCCGGCGGCCGCGACGGGCGACGCGCTGGCGGTCGTGGCGCTCGCCGGCACCGCGGTGGCCGCCGTCGCCCTGGTCGCCCTCCGGCCGGGGGCCGTCCCGATGCCTGCCCGCCCGTCCGCGGAGGCCGCAGCGGCGTCGTCCGCGCCCTGAGCCCGCGCCCGTCGCCCCGCTCCGCCAGCTCCGATCCGGCGGCGCCCCGGATGCGCCGGGGCCGCCGTGGGTACGGTCGGGCCGATGCTGCTCCGTCGCCGTCCGCGCCGCCCGTCCGTCCGCACCCGCGGGCTCGCCGTCGCCGCCGGGCTCGCGACGGTCGCCGTCGTCGCGGCCGAGGCGGCGCACCTGCGGTCGCGGTGGCGCGCGGCCGCACGCGCCGACGACGCGCCGGCGGCAGCCGCGGACGGCGCGCCGCCGGCCATCGCCGAGACCGCCCGCGAGACCATGCACGTGCTCGTCGCCGGGCACCGCGCCGCGACGGCGAACGAGACGGCGCTCCTGCACCTGTTCCTGTCGTTCGGCGCCACGTTCGCGGCGGCGCGGGCGGTCACGCACTCCATCCGTCGCGGCGTCGGGCCCGCGCGCAACGTCCGCGTCGGCGACCGCCACATCCACCACTTCGTGCCCGGCATCCTGCTCGCGCTGCTGGCGGGCGGCGCGTCGATCGGGATGCGGCACGAGACGCTCGACGCGTGGCTGGCCGTGCCGTTCGGCGTCGGCGCCGCGCTCGTCGTGGACGAGACGGCGCTCCTCATCGAGCTGAGCGACGTGTACTGGTCCGACCGCGGCGTGCTCAGCATCGACGTGGGCCTGGGGGCCACGACGGCGCTCGCCTGCCTGGCGCTCGTCGTCCGCGTGGTGCGGCGCGGCGAGCAGGCCGTCGGGGCGGCCTGAGCCGCACGGTCCGTCAGCGCCCTTCCCGGCGCACGCGGGCGACGAGCGCGTTCGCGTGCTCGTCGCCCAGCCCGGACGCGTCCTCGCGGGCGAGGACCGGCGTCGGACGCGGAAGTCGCCGGCGCGTTGCACCAACGTTGCGCGGCGCGTCCTGCAGGCGCGGCGGTCCGCGGGCAGCATCGCCTCACACCAGCCGAGGAGGACCCGATGCACCCGCCCGAGACCCTGACCCGCCCCGAAGCCCGGACCGCCGCCGAGCAGGTCCAGGACTGGCTCGACGCCTTCAACGCCGCCCTCGAGCGCGAGGACGCCGCGGCCGCCGCCGACCTGTTCCTGACCACCTGCTTCTGGCGCGACCTCGTCGCCCTGACGTGGAACCTGAAGACGGTCGAGGGCCGCGAGGGGGTGACCGACCTCCTCGACGCGACCCTCGCCACCGCCCGCCCGCGCGGCTTCCGGACGACGGAGCCGCCGGCCGAGGCGGACGGCGTGACGGAGGCCTGGATCGCGTTCGAGACCGCGACGGGGCGGGGGAAGGGCCACCTGCGGCTGAAGGACGGCCGCGCGTGGACGCTGCTCACCACGCTGCAGGAGCTGAAGGGGCACGAGGAGCCGCGCGGCGAGCGCCGCCCGATGGGCGCCGAGCACGGCGCGCGCCGCGACCGCGAGACGTGGAGCGAGCGGCGCGAGCGCGAGGAGCGCGAGCTGGGGTACGAGACGCAGCCCGAGGTGCTGATCGTCGGCGGCGGCCAGGGCGGCATCGCCCTGGGCGCGCGCCTGCGGCAGCTCGGCGTGCCCGCGATCGTCGTCGACAAGCACCCGCGCCCGGGCGACCAGTGGCGCGGCCGGTACAAGTCGCTCTGCCTGCACGACCCCGTCTGGTACGACCACCTGCCGTACCTGAAGTTCCCCGACACGTGGCCCGTGTTCGCGCCGAAGGACAAGATCGGCGACTGGCTCGAGATGTACACGCGGGTCATGGAGGTGCCGTACTGGAGCTCCACCACGGTGACGAGCGCCCGCTACGACGAGGCGACCGAGGAGTGGACGGTCGAGCTCGAGCGCGACGGCCGCCCGCTGACGCTGCGGCCCCGGCAGCTCGTGCTCGCCACGGGCATGTCCGGCAAGCCGAACGTGCCCGAGCTGCCCGGCCGCGACCTCTTCCGCGGCGACCAGCACCACTCGTCCGCGCACCCCGGTCCCGACGCGTACGCCGGCAAGCGGTGCGTGGTGATCGGCTCGAACAACTCCGCGTTCGACATCTGCGGCGCGCTGTGGGAGGTCGGCGCCGACGTGACGATGGTGCAGCGCTCGTCGACGCACATCGTCAAGTCGCAGTCGCTCATGGACATCGGCCTAGGCGACCTGTACTCCGAGCGGGCCCTCGCGGCCGGCGTGACGACGGAGAAGGCGGACCTGATCTTCGCGTCGCTGCCGTACCGGATCATGCACGAGTTCCAGATCCCCCTGTACGAGCGGATGGCGGAGCGGGACGCCGACTTCTACGCGCGGCTCGAGGCCGCGGGCTTCCGCCACGACTGGGGCGACGACGGCTCCGGCCTGTTCATGAAGTACCTGCGCCGCGGGTCCGGCTACTACATCGACGTCGGCGCGGCCGAGCTCGTCGCGGACGGCGAGGTCCACCTGGCGCACGGGCAGGTCGCCCGGCTGACGGAGGACGCCGTCGTGCTCGAGGACGGCACGGAGCTGCCCGCCGACCTGGTCGTCTACGCGACGGGGTACGGCTCGATGAACGGGTGGGCCGCCGACCTGATCTCGCAGGAGGTCGCGGACAAGGTCGGCAAGGTCTGGGGCCTGGGCTCCGACACCACGAAGGACCCCGGTCCGTGGGAGGGCGAGCAGCGCAACATGTGGAAGCCCACGCAGCAGCCGGGCCTGTGGTTCCACGGCGGCAACCTGCACCAGTCGCGCCACTACTCGCTGTACCTGGCCCTGCAGCTCAAGGCGCGGTACGAGGGGCTCGACACCCCCGTCTACGGCCTGCAGCCCGTCCACCACCTGAGCTGAGGCGCACGATGAGCACGAAGCAGCAGACGGTGACAACCCCGGGACGGCTGGACGGCCGGACGTGCGTGGTGACGGGCGGCGGGCGCGGGATCGGCGCCGCGATGGCCGCCCGACTGGCCGCGGACGGCGCGAACGTCGTCATCGCGGACGTCGACGAGGGCACCGCCGCGGCGACCGCGGACGGGCTGGGGGAGCGCGCGAGCGCCGTCGCGTGCGACGTGAGCGACCGCGCCCAGGTCGCCGCCGCGTTCGACCACGCGATCGACCGCTTCGGCGGGCTGGACGTCGTCTTCAACAACGCCGGCGTCGCCCTGACCAAGCCGCTCATGCAGACGGACGAGGACGACTTCGAGCGGCTCATGCGGATCAACGTCCGCGGCGTCCTGACCGGCACGCAGGAGGCCGCGCGCCGGATGGGCGCCCGCGGCGGCGGGAAGATCGTCAACACCGCGTCGATCGCCGGCAAGCAGGGCTACCCGATGCTCAGCCTGTACTCGGCGACGAAGTTCGCGGTCGTCGCGCTGACCCAGGCGGCGGCGCGCGAGCTGGCGGGGGAGGGCATCACCGTCAACGCGATCTGCCCCGGCGTCGTCGGCACCGACATGTGGACCGAGATCGACCGCGCGTTCGTCGCGCACGGGATGGCGGAGCGCGAGGGCGAGACGTTCGCGAAGTTCAGCGAGGGCATCCTCGTGGGGCGACCGTCGCGGGCGGACGACCTGGCCGGCATCGCGAGCTTCTTCGCGTCGCCGGACTCCGACTACGTCACCGGCCAGTCCTGGCAGGTCGACGGCGGCATGGTGCTGCAGTAGCCGATGCCCCGCGGCGGCGACGCGCTCCTATACTCGCGCCGGAGAGGGGGTGCGGCGCCGTCGCCCGGTCGCGGCGGACCGTCCACGATGAGGACGACACGCAGGAACCCGTGGGTGGCGCTCGACGCGTCGGCCGATCCGGTCGACGTGGCGCGGCGCCTGCAGCGCGCCCACGCCGAGATCGTCGAGCACGACGGCGGCCGCGTGCCCGCCGACGTGCGCGCCGTGGTGCTGGAGTCCTGGCGCCGGACGCGCGACGCCGGGCTGCGCCCCGACGCGCAGGAGCCGGTCGTCCTGATCGACGAGGCGCGGATCGACGACGCGCGCCGCGAGCACCCGCTCGCGGCGACCCGCGCCGCGATCCACCAGGCCGTCGGCCGGATCGCCCAGGACGCCGGGCACCTGCTCGTGGTCACCGACGCGGGCGGCACGCTCCTGTGGGCGGAGGGCCACAGCGCGATCAAGGACGCGGCCGTCCACCTGGGCTTCTTCGAGGGCGCGTGCTGGAGCGAGGGGGCCGTCGGCACGAACGCGATCGGCACCGCGATCGCCATCGACCACCCGGTGCAGATCCTCTCCGGCGAGCACTTCGTGCGCACCCACCACCCGTGGGTGTGCTCCGGGGCGCCCGTCCACGATCCCGAGACCGGCGCGATCCTCGGGGTCATCGACCTGAGCGGCCCGCTGCGCACGGCGCACCCGATGATCCTCGGGTTCGTGGCGACGGCCGCGCGGATGGCCGAGCACCTGCTCGCCGAACGGATGCACCGCGCCGACCACGCCCTGCACGAGGCGCTGCTCGCCGACCTGGAGCGCCGGGGCCACGGCCGCGCGGCCGTCGTGAGCCCCTCGGGCCGCGTGGTGGCCAGCTGGCCGGCCGGATGGCTGGCCGGGCGCATCGATCCGCCCGCCGCCGCGGCGCGCGTGACGCTGCCCGACGGCACCGTCGCCGACTGCGAGCCCGTCGGCGAGGCGGGCGTGCTGCTGCGGGCCGTCGCGGCGAGCGCCCCGACGGCCCTCGGCGCGCCCGACCCGGGCGCCGCGGCGGGGGGCCGGCTGACGCTGCTGGGCGACCGTCCGCGGCTCACGTGGCCGGGCGGCGCGGTCGACCTGGGCGGACGCCACGCCGAGATCCTGGCGCTGCTCGCCGCGCACCCGGCGGGCCTGACGGCCGAGGCGCTGGCCGACGCGCTCCACGGGCCCGGGGGCAACGCCGTCACCGCCCGCGCCGAGGTCTCGCGGCTGCGCAAGCTGGTCGGGCCGCGCGTCCGCACCCGGCCGTACCGGCTGGCCGACGACGTCGACGTCGACCTCGTGCGCGTCCGCAGCGCGCTCGCGGACGGCCACCCCGCCGCCGCCCTGCGCGCCTACGCCGGTCCGCTGCTGCCGCGCTCGACGGCCCCCGGCGTGGTCGCCGTGCGCGCGGTGCTGGACGCCGAGCTGCACGCCGTCGTCGCGGACGCCACCGACCCGGCCGTCCTGCTCGCGTGGACGGCCTCGCCGGACGGGCGGGACGACGTCGCCGCCCACGACCGCCTGCTCGCCGCCCTCCCGCCGGACGACCCCCGCCGGGCCGTCGTCGCGCGGCGACGCGCGGCGCTCTGACCTGGGACGCGCCGCGTCGCGCGCGGCGGACCGACCGTCGCCGACCGGCTCAGCCCGCCAGCGTCGCCCGGTCGCGGCCGGCGTCCTTGGCGCGGTAGAGCGCCGCGTCGGCGCGCCGCAGCAGGTCCTGCAGCGTCCCCCCGTCGTGGACCGCCGCGCCGACCGACGCCGTGACGGCGAGGGCGGCGCCGTCCACGATCGCCCGGGCGCCGGAGACGGCGGTCCGCAGCCGCTGGGCCAGCGCGGCGAGCGCCTCGGGGGTCGTGGCGGGCACCGCGACGAGGAACTCCTCGCCGCCCCACCGGCCGACGGCGCCGGTCGTGTCCACGCAGCCGCGCAGGGCCGCCGCGACGGCGCTCAGCACGGCGTCGCCCGCGTGGTGGCCGTGCGTGTCGTTCACCGCCTTGAAGCGGTCCAGGTCGACGAGCGCGACCCCGGGCCGGGTGCCCCCGCGCGCCGGGGTGCGCAGCAGGGCGGCGACCTCCTCCTCGAGGGCCCGACGGTTGGCGAGCCCGGTCAGGACGTCCGTGCGGGCGAGCCGCTCGAGCTGGCGGCTGCGGGCGTCGAGCTCCTCGAGCACGCGGACGCGGTGCAGCGCCTGCGCGCACGGGCCGGCGAACGCGTGCACGAGCTCGCGCTCGGCGTCGGAGAACGCGCCCTCGCGCAGGCGGGCCTCCATCGCCCCGATCTCGTGGCCGTCCGTGACGAGCGCGACGCGGACCGCGTCGCCGTCGCCCGCGCCCGGCGCGGGCAGCGGGGCGTCCAGGTCGTGCAGGGCGAGCGCCGCCTCGTCGCAGTCGAGCGCGTCGGCGACCTGGGCCACGATCGCCGCGCGGAGCGACGTCATCGTGTGGCTGCGCGCCAGCTCGCCGGTCAGCCGCTGCAGCCGTTCGGCGTGCCGGCGCAGCACGCCCTCGCGGTCCCGCGCGGCGCGCAGCTCGGTCTCGTACTGCCGCCGCTCCGTGCAGTCGACGAGCGACGTGCGCACCCGCAGCGGCCCGCCGTCGCCGTCCCGCACGAGGACCGCGTTGAGCAGCACGGGGACGGTCGTGCCGTCGGCGCGCCGCACGTCCAGGGCGATCTCGCGCACCGCGCCCTGCAGGTGCAGCATGGGCGCCAGATGGGTCTCGTGGTAGATCCGCCCGCCGGTGGTCACCAGGTCCTGGAAGCGGCGCCGGCCGACGAGGTCCGCGCGGTCGTGCCCCGTCCAGCGCTCGAAGGTGCGGTTGACGCGGACGATGAGCCCGTCGGGCAGCGTGACGAGGTGGGCGCACGGCGCGTCCTCGTAGAGGGCCTCGACCTCGTCCGCCGCCTCGTCCCGCGGCGCAGAGGCCGGCACGGGCGCCATCAGGCGCCCGCCGCCACGAACGCGCGGATGGCCGCGACGGTCTCGTCCGGCGCGCTGAGGTGCGGGCAGTGCCCGCGCGCCGCCATCCGCACGAGGCGGGCGCCCGGCATCCGCTCCGCGACGTACGCGCCGACGTGGGCCGGGGCGAGCGCGTCGTCGGCGCACTGCAGGACGAGCGTGGGCGCCGTGACGCGCGCCAGGTCCTCCCGGTTGTCGGACAGGAACGTGACGCGGGCGAAGTGCTCGGCGATCGCGGGGTCGGTCCGGCAGAACGAGGCGGTCAGCTCGTCCCCGAGCTCAGGCCGGTCGGGGCGTCCCATGATCACCGGCGCCATCGTCGAGGACCAGCCCAGGTAGTTCATCTGGAGCGCGGCGAGGAGCTCGTCGACCTCGTCGCGGGCGAACCCCCCGACGTACCCCTCGTCGTCGACGTAGCGCGGGGACGGGCCGACGAGGACGAGCCGCCCGATGCGGTCGGGCGCCGCCGCGGCGGCGAGCACGCCGATCATCGCGCTGACCGAGTGGCCGACGAACAGCGCGTCGCGGGCGTCGAGCGCCTCGAGGACCTCGACGACGTCGCTGGCGTAGCCCTCCAGCCGGCCGTAGCGTCGCGGGCTGAACGCGTCCAGGTCCGAGCCGCCGGCGCCGACGTGGTCGAAGCACACGACGCGGTGATCGCCCTCGAACGCCGGCGCCACGTGCCGCCACACCGCCTGGTCGCAGCCGAAGCCGTGCGAGAAGACGACGACGGGCCCGTCCGCGACGCCGGTGACCGTCACGTTGTTGCGGTGCAGCGCGCGGGGCGCGGAACGTGGTCGGGTGGGCATGGTCGGCGGGCGGCGCGGCGGGGGCACCGCGGGGCGTGTCGCAACACGGTACCCCGGCCGAACGGCCGTTTTGGCCATCCCGACGAACGTGCGGCTCGACGGCTGGACGTTCGTTCCGCGGGGCTCAAGCCCCGGTGTGCGGCCCGACACCCCGTCGGCGCACCGATGAGTTCGCGGCGCCCGCGCCGTCCTGTCCGCATGAGCCAGACCCCGCCCTCCGCCACCACGCTCCGCGAGATCGCGGTGGCCATGTTCACCGTCGGCGACCAGGACGCCGCGAAGGCGTTCTACGTCGACACGCTCGGCTTCGAGGTGCGCGCCGACGTGCGCTTCGGCCCGGACGGCGAGCACCGGTGGATCGAGGTGGCGCCGCCCGGCTCGACCGCCTGCCTGGCCCTGAACCCGCCGATGGACGGCGGCGCGCCCGGCGGCGGCGGGATCGGCGTCGAGACGCCGGACGTGCGCGGCGAGCACGCCCGGCTGCTCGCCGTCGGCGGCGTCGACCTGGTGTCGGAGCCGTTCTCGTCGCCCGGCACGCCGCTCATGTTCATGCTGCGGGACCCCGACGGCAACGTCGTGACGGTCGTCGAGCCCGGCCCCGCCTGACCGGGGCGGTCCCCGCCGGCGGTGCCCGGCGGGGACCCGACCGGCGGCCTACCGCCCCTGCAGCATCTCGGCGGCGAGGAACGACAGCTCGAGCGACTGCTGCGTGTTCAGCCGCGGGTCGCACGCGCTCTCGTAGCGCGAGCCGAGCTGCTCGTGCGAGATCTCCTGCCCACCGCCCAGGCACTCCGTGACGTCCTCGCCCGTGTGCTCGACGTGGATGCCGCCGGGGTGGGTGCCGAGCGCGCGGTGGACCTCGAAGAACCCGCGGACCTCGTCGACGACGCGGTCGAAGTGGCGCGTCTTGTGGCCCGACGGCGACTCCTCCGTGTTGCCGTGCATCGGGTCGCACTGCCACACGACCTTGTGCCCGGAGTCGCGGACGGCCTCGACGATGGCGGGCAGCTTCTCGCGGACGTTGTCGTTGCCCATCCGCGCGACGAGGCAGACGCGGCCGTCGACCTTGTCGGGATCCAGCTTCTCGAGCAGCGCGACGGCGTCGTCGGGCGAGGTCTTCGGCCCGAGCTTGACGCCCGTCGGGTTGGCGGTGAGCGCCGCGAAGGCGACGTGCGCGCCGTCGAGCTGCCGGGTGCGCTCGCCGATCCACTGCTGGTGCGCGGACAGGTTGTAGAGCTTGCCGCCCTCCAGGCGCAGCAGCGCGCGCTCGTAGTCCAGGACGAGCATCTCGTGGCTCGCGTAGAGCTCGACGGTGTGGAGGGAGTGGTCCTCGACGCCGCAGGCGTTCATGAAGCGCAGGCTGCGGTCGATCTCGTGCGCGACGCGCTCGTAGCGGGCGCCCGCGGGGGACTCGGCGACGAAGTCCATGTTCCACTCGTGCATGCGGTGCAGGTCCGCCATGCCGGAGCCGGTGACGGCGCGCGCCAGGTTCATCGCCGCCGACGCGTTCGCGTACGCGCGCAGCATGCGGACCGGGTCCGGGCGCCGCGACTCGGGCGTCGCCGCCAGGCCGTTGACCATGTCGCCGCGGTACGACGGCAGGCCCAGGGCGTCCGTGTCGGACGAGCGGGGCTTGGCGTACTGGCCCGCGATGCGCGCGAGCTTGACCACCGGCATCGACGTGCCGTAGGTCAGGACGACCGCCATCTGCAGCAGCGTGCGGATCGTGCCGCGCAGGTGCTGCTCCGTGTTGTCGGCGAACGTCTCGGCGCAGTCGCCGCCCTGCAGCAGGAAGGCCTCGCCGCGGGCCACGGCGCCCAGGCGCTCCTGCAGGCGGTCGACCTCGGCCGGCAGGGTGACGGGCGGGACGGTCTCGAGCAGGCGGCGTACCCGCGAGGTGTAGTCGGCATCGGGCCACGCGGGCTGCTGCAGGGCGGGGCGGCCCAGGGCGTCGTCGAGCGCGGTGCGCAGCTCCGGCGGCAGCGGCGGCAGGTCGGGGAGCGACTCCGCCGGGATGTCGATCGTCCAGTTCACGCCAGGAAGGGTACGGGGCCGGGCCGTGCACCCGCGCGACGCGGGGCCTGCCGCCGCCCGCACCGCCGACTACGCTGCGCGGATGAGCGTCCCGCCGGGCCCGTCCGACGCCGTCGTCATCGACCTGGGGCGCCGCGGCGCCCGCGTCCTGGGGACCGCCGCCGTGGCCCTCGTCCTCGTCGGCGGCGGCATCGCGTGGGTCGCCGCGACGGACGCGGGGGCGACCGACGGCACCGGCGTGCGGATCGCGATGGTGGGCGTCGGCGCGCTGCTCCTGCTCTTCGGCGTGCTCTGCGGGGTCGTCGCGGTGAAGGGCCGCCACGCCGGACTCGTCGTCGACGGCGACGGCATCGCGTGGCGCGGCGCCAACGGGGCGTGGCGCCTGCGGTGGGACGAGATCGAGCGGGCGGGCGTCTCGGCGCTCGACTGGAAGGCCCACCGGACGCAGCCGATCCCGGTGCGCGAGAAGATGGTCCGCCTGGTGCTGCAGCTGCCGCCGGCGGTCGCGGCCACGGCCCGCCCCGGCCTGCGGGCGGGCGACGAGCCGGAGCCGTGGACGCACCGGGTGACGCTGGGCACGGCGAAGGGCGTCGCCGAGCAGCTCGACGCCGGGCTGCGCCGGTTCGCCGGCGAGCGCTACGGCGGACTGGTCGAGCGCGGGGTGTGGCGGCGCCGCTACTCCTGAGCGGGAGCGCGCCGCCTCGCGGCGGTCACCAGACGACGAGATCGGGGCGCCGGCGCGACCCCTTCCCGACGGCCGTGGGCGGGCGACCGTCGAGCGGCACCCGGGCGGCCACCCAGCCGAGGTCGGCGGTGTCGTACGACACGACCATGCTGCCCGTCGCCGCCTCGTAGCCGTGCACCTCGACGGACTGGAGCCACATCCCGTCGTCCTCGAACCCCCGCGCCGGAGGCCCGTCTCCGGGCGGCAGGCCGAGGGCCCGGTGCAGCCGCGGCGGCAGGATCACGCGGCCGCCCAGCGGGACCGGGCGCGCACGTCCGGCGGCGTCGATCGTCGCGGGCACCTGCCATTCCCAGTCATGCTCGGTGCGGGTGCCGACCCATCCGCCGCCGGGAAGCGGTGCCGTGGGGGTGTCGACGCCGTGCGCGCCGGCCTCGGGGAGTGCGCCGACGCTGCCGTCCGGACGCACGAGGAGCCGCCGCTCCGATCGCGAGCCCCACACGCGGACGGCCGCCGTCCGACGTCCGTTCTCGCGGAACGTGCGGAGCGTCGCGCGGTATCGGCGCACGACCAGCACGGCGGGGCTCGCCGGCCCGCCCGGCAGCTGGCCCTCGACCACCGTCGCGCCCTCGGTCACCGGCCGCCGCGCCCCGTCGACCACGATCCCGCTGCGGCCGGCGCCCGCGGTCAGGCGCAGGCCGTCCGCGCGGGGCCGCCGCAGCAACCGGCGCATCCGGCGGATCCACGCCGCGCTCCGGGGCTGCGGATCGCGCAGGTCGCCGCCGAGCGCCCGGTCCAGGAGACGCGGGCGCAGGGACCCCAGGACCAGGCGGCCGTCGGCGAGGGCCGAGATCGGCACCCCGGCGCGCAGGGGGGCCACGCGGCACGTGCGGGTGGCGACGACGCAACGCGCACGGACCGCCGTCCCGTGCCGCGGACGGAGCGGGCCGACGGAGAAGGCCGCTCCGTCGGGCTCCCACGCGATCACGGGGCCCGGGTCGTCGAAGGTCCCGTCCGGGCGGCGCCAGCTCCGGCTCGGGTCGAGCGGCCACGCCACGCCGGTCGACGCGTCGACGCCCCGCAGAGGCACGATCGGGCCGCCGTCGGTCGGTACGAGCACGACGCCGGCGCCCGCGGCGACGGCCAGCAGGTCCCCCGCCGGCCGGACCCGCACCGTCGGCGTCGGCGTGAGCTGCTCGACGGTCGGCATCGGCACGGGTGCCAGTCGTCCGCGGGCGCCGTCGGGGGTCGTCCGCGTCAGGGACAGCGCGAGGCGCCCGGCCCGGACGCCAGGCCCGAGATCCACCTCCAGGACGTCGGCCGCGGCCGGCGTCGCGAGGGCCGCCGCGGTCAGGGCGACGGCACCGGCGGCGCGCACGAGCGGCGCGACGCGTGGGCGGCACGACGGGACGGGGGAGGGACGGGGCACGCGGAGCTCCGGGAGGGACGACGGGACGACGTCAGGATATGCGCCGTCCACCGCCCGCGTCGCGCGCGAGGACGTCGCCCTCGGCGTCGCCGCCCGTCGCGATCGCGGCGAAGGCGTGCACCATCGGGCGGTCCTCGCCCGCGCGGCGCAACAGGGTGAGCTCGCTGAGCACCGACGCGTCCTCCAGGGCGACGCACGCGACCTCGGGCGTGGCGACGTGCCGCACGCACGCGGGGGCGAGCGACACGCCGAGCCCCGCGCCGACGAGCCGCAGGATGGTCAGCCAGTGGGTCGCCTCGTGCGCCACGCGTGGGCGGAAGCCGTGCTCCTCGCAGAGCGCGAGCGGCTTCTCGAAGGCCCGTGCGCCGGCCGCGCGGGGCGGCAGGACGAACGGGGTGTCCGCCAGGGCGCCGACGGAGAGCGCGTCCGCGTCCGCCGCCGGGTGGTCGCGGGGCAGGACGGCGACGAACGGCTCGGTGAGCACCGGCGTGGGCTCGAGCCCGTCGACCGGCTCGGCGTCGCGCACGATCCCCGCGTCGACCTCGCCGCTGCGCATCCCGGCGACGACCCGCGAGGTGAACGACTCGTGGAGCCGCAGGCGCACGCCCGGGTACGCGGCGACGTAGCGGCCCAGGACCCCGGGAAGGGTCGTCAGCATCGCCGAGCCGACGAAGCCGACGTTGAGCCGCCCCGTGGCGCCGCGGCCGATGCTGCGGGCCTCCTCGACGTCCTCCTCGACCGCCCGGAGGGTGCGGCGCGCGCGGTCCAGGAACGCCGCGCCGGCGGGGGTCAGGCGGACGGACCGCGACGTCCGCGCCAGCAGGGGCACGCCGACGGCGTCCTCGAGCCGGCGGATGGCCTGGGAGAGCGGCGGCTGCGCCATGTGCAGCCGCGCCGCCGCGCGCCCGAAGTGCAGCTCCTCCGCGACGGCGACGAAGTAGCGCAGGTGCCGCAGCTCCACATCCATAGCCGCTGCATCTTGGCGGAGACGAACGAGATACTGGACGTCCTGATCCGCGCGGCGCACACTTCGGGCATGGCGACGAGCTGCACCGCGGTGACCATCCGACCCCTCGACGGTCCCCGCGACGCGGCGGCCTTCCGCACGCTGAACGAGGAGTGGATCGTTCGGCACTTCGCGCTCGAGGACGAGGACCGCCGGCAGCTGGGCGACCCGGTCGGCGCGTACGTCGCCCCGGGCGGGCAGGTCCTCATGGCGCACCACGACGGGCGCGCCGTGGGCTGCGTCGCGGTCGTCCCGGTGGGCGCCGGCGCCTGGGAGGTGTCGAAGATGGCCGTGGCCCCCGAGCACCGCGGCCACGGCACCGGGCGGCGGCTGCTGCAGGCGGCGATCGCCTGGGCGCGCGAGCGCGGGGCGACGTCGCTCGTCCTCGGCAGCTCGACCGACCTGGAGCCGGCCGTGCGCCTGTACGAGTCCGTCGGCTTCGCCCACGTCCCGCCCGAGACGCTCCACATGCCGTACGCGCGGGCGACGGTGTGGATGCGGCTCGCGCTGGACGCCTGACGGCTACAGGCCGAAGCGGGCCCAGGCGGCGCGCTCCTCGAGCGTCCGCAGGGCGGCCGGCACCACGTCCTCCACGCCGGCGGCGCGGGCCCCGGACAGCCGGCCGAGCGCCCCGAAGAGCGAGCGGCCGCCGTTGACCGGCACCAGCGTGGCATCGGGCCAGCGCTCCTCGACCACGCCGCGCAGCGTGCCCAGGCGGTCGACCAGGCCGAGCGCGTGCGCGCGGGCGCCGGTCCACACCTCGCCGCTGAACAGGGTCGCCTCGTCGCCCTGCAGCCGGTCGCCGCGGCGCTCGCGCACCCAGGCGGTGAACAGGCCGTGCAGCTCCTCGAGCTCGCCGCGCAGCCACGCGACGTCGTCGGGGTCCTCGGGCCGGAACGGATCCAGGCGCGCCTTGTTCTCGCCGGCGGTGTGCAGGCGCCGCTCGATGCCGAGGCGGTCGATCGCGCCCTGCAGGCCGAAGCCGCCGCTGACGACGCCGATCGAGCCGACGAGCGACGTCGGGTGCGCGACGATCTCGTCCGCCGCGCACGCCAGCCAGTAGCCGCCCGACGCGGCGACGTCCTCGCAGAACGCGATCACCGGCACGTCCTTCTCGCGCGCCAGGCCGCGGATGCGGTCGGCGACGAGCGCGGACTGCGTCGGGGCGCCGCCGGGAGAGCTGATCGCGAGCGCGACCGCCTGCAGGCCCTTGACGTCGAAGGCCTTCTTCAGCGGCCCCTCCAGACGTTCGAGCGTGATGCCGGTGCGCCGCGCGCCGCCCGACCCCGCGGGCGGGATCACGCCCTCCAGCCGCACGACGGCGACCTGCTGTGCCGGCAGCGGCAGGCGCCGGCGCACGTCCTCCGGGATCGGCAGGCGAGCGGCGAGCGCGGCGAGGTCCATCGACCGATCGTAGAGGGACGCCGTCGCGCTCAGCGCGGGTCGGCGCTCGCCCCCTCGACGCCGGTCCCGAGCCGCCCCCGCTGCCGGCGCTGCACGAGCAGGCCGAGGGCGACGACGACGACCGCGGTGATCGCGGTCGACCACAGCTCGAGCTGCAGGTCCGAGCCGATCGCCATGTAGATCAGGACCACGGGGATGAAGACGATCACGCCCCACGTCAGGTACGGGTACGCCCACATCCGGATCGGCAGCTCGACGCCGCGGGCCAGCAGCGCGCGGCGCATCCGCAGCTGCGAGATCGCGATGACCAGGTAGACGAGGAGCGCGACCGCGCCCGACGTCGCCAGCAGGGTGCTGAACACCTTCTCCGGCACGACGTAGTTGGCGATGACGGCCAGGTAGCCGACGACCACCGACAGCAGCACGGCCGCCCGCGGCACGCCGCCCCGCGCGGTGTGGCCGACGCGGCGCGGACCGTCGCCGCGGCGGGCGAGCGCGAACGCCATGCGCGACGCGGTGTAGAGCGCGGAGTTCAGGCAGGACGCGACGGCGACGAGCACGACGACGTCCATGATCGTCGTCGCCCCGGGGATGCCGATCGTCGCCAGGGCCGTCGAGAAGGAGCCGTAGCCCGGGTCGGTCAGCCGCGAGTCGTTCCACGGGACCAGGCACGTGATGAGGAAGATGGACGCCAGGTAGAACAGGCTGATCCGCCAGATCACCGAGCGGGTGGCGCGGCCGATCTGCTTCTCGGGATCCTTCGACTCGGCGGCGGCGATCGTGACGATCTCGGTGCCCATGAAGCTGAACATCGTCGTGAGCAGCGCCGCGGGCAGCGCGCCGGCGCCGTTGGGGAAGAAGCCGCCCTCGCCGGTCAGCCGGGACACGCCGCTGACGTCGCTGCCGGGGAGCAGTCCGAGCACCGCGAGCGCGCAGACGGCGATGAAGCCGATGATCGCGACGACCTTCAGCAGGGCGAACCAGAACTCGAACTCGCCGTAGTTCTTGACGCTGAACAGGTTGGTCGCCGTCAGCGCGGTCGTGATCAGCAGCGCCCAGATCCACGGGTCCACCGCCGGGATCCAGTTGGCGAGGATGTTCGCCGCCGCGGTGGCCTCGAGCGGGATCACGAGCACCCAGAACCACCAGTACAGCCAGCCGATGCTGAAGCCGGCCCAGCGGCCGATGGCGCGGTCGGCGTACGTCGAGAACGAGCCGGAGTCCGGCTGCGCCGCCGCCATCTCGCCGAGCATTCGCATCACGAGCACGACGAGCGTGCCCGCGGCGACGTACGCCAGGATGACGGCCGGGCCGGCGTCGGCGATCGCCTGGCCCGAGCCGATGAACAGGCCGGCGCCGATGACGCCGGCGATGGAGATCATCGTGACGTGTCGCGGCTTCAGCCCGGCCGCGAGCTCACCCTGGCCGGGTGACGCGTCGGGCGGTGGAGTGCGCGAGACGTCGGGGGAGGTGGTCGAAGCCATCCGGGGCTTGTAGCAGGCACCGGACGCCGTACGCCGTGCCGAACGGCCTTCGCGGGCGGTCACCGGACGATCGGGGGGAGACCCTGGCGCGTCGGCGCGCGTCCGCGGCCCGCGGGGCGGCGACGTGGCACGGGCCGGGGGCACCTGGGACGATGCGGCCATGCTGCCCTTGGCGTCGAGCGTCTTTGGAGCGGTGTGACCGCCCGCAACGTCCTCGGCGGACCGCTCGAGCCGTGCGGGACCGAGCCGATGACGGGCTTCTTCCGCGACGGGAGCTGCACCGCGTCCACGCGCGACGCCGGCCGGCACACGATCTGCGCCGTCGTCTCCGCCGACTTCCTGCGCTTCCAGCGCGAGATCGGCAACGACCTGAGCACGCCCCGTCCGCAGTGGGGGTTCCCCGGCCTGCGGCCCGGCGACCGCTGGTGCGTCACGGCCGCGAACTGGCTGCGGGCGTACGACGCGGGCGTCGCGGCGTTCGTGGTCCTCGCCGCGACGGACGAGGCGGCCCTCGAGCTCGTGCCGCTCTCCGCGCTGCGGGCGCACGCGGTCGACGTGCCCGACGACGCGCGCGGCCTCGCGGGGTGAGCGACGCGGTCCCCGCCGGTCGGCCGGTGGGGACCGCCGGGCAGGCCACGCGGCCGACGGCCGGCCGCCTATGGTGCGGCGCATGGACGTGGCGGTGGTGGGCGGGGGCGTCGTCGGGCTGAGCGTGGCCGAGGCGCTCGCGCGCCGCGACGCCGAGGTCGTCGTGGTGGACGCCGGCGCCGTCGGCCGCGGGGCGTCGGCGGGCAACGCGGGCTGGGTCACGCCCGCGCTGACCGCACCGGTGCCCGCGCCGGGCACGATGGGCCAGGCGGCGCGGTGGGCGCTGGATCCGGCCAGCCCGCTGCTCGTCCGCCCGAGCCTGCGGCCCGACTTCGTGCGCTGGGGCGTGCGGTTCTGGCGCAGCACCGGCGCCGCCGGGTACGCCCGCGGCATGGTCGCCCTGACCGCGCTGGCCACCCGCATCCTCGACGACTACGACCGCCTCGAGGCGCACGGCGTGGCGTTCGAGCACCACCGGGACGGCCTGCTCTGCGTGGCGCGCAGCGAGGCGGCGGTCGCCGACGAGCTGGCCGTGCTGCGCGAGACGGCGGGGTGCGGCTACGGGGAGCCGATCGTGCCCTTGACGCGCGACGAGGTGCGCGCCCTGGAGCCCGCGCTGACGGAGACCGCCGCCGCCGCGGGGATCCGCCTGCCGGCCGAGCGGCACGTGCGCCCCGAGAGCCTGACCGCCGGCCTGGCCACGCACCTGCGCGGTCGTGGCGTGCCGCTGCGCGAGGACTGGCCGGCGCAGCGGCTGGAGCGCGTCCGCGGACGCTGGCGCGTCCACGGCCCCGACGGCGAGGCCGTCGAGGCCGCCGCCGTGGTCGTCGCCACCGGGTGGGCGAGCGCTGCGCTCGTCGCGCCCCACGGCGTGCGGCTGCCGATGCAGGGCGGCAAGGGCTACAGCGTCACCGTCCCCGCCCCGGCGACCGCGCCGCGCAGCGCCGTCTACCTGCTCGAGGACAAGGTGGCGGTCAGCCCCTACGCCGACGGGCTGCGGCTGGCCGGCACGATGGAGCTCGGCAGCCGCTCGCCGGACATCGACGCGCGCCGGATGGCGGCCGTCGAGGACGCGGGCCGCCGGGCGCTGCGCGGCTGGTCGACCGCCGGCGCGCATCGGTGGGCGGGGTTCCGGCCGATGCTGCCCGACGGCCTGCCGGCGATCGGCCCGGTCCCGGGACGGCCCGGCCTGCACCTGGCGACCGGCCACGCGATGCTCGGGGTGACGCTCGCGCCGACGACGGGCGACGTCCTCGCGCCGACGGTCCTGGACGGTCGGCCGTCGCTCGAGCTGGCGCCGTTCTCGCCGGCGCGGTTCGGCAACCGGGCGGTGCCGGTCCGCCGGCGCGTCCGCAGGGCCCGCCGGCGGCGGTAGGGTCGACCCGCCGCGCCCACCCGTCCCGCAGGAGTGCCCGTGCCGTCCCCCTCGCTCCCCGTCCTCGACGGGCACCACGACGCCCTGACCCGCCGCACCGCCGACCGCCTGGTCGACGGGCGGCCCGACGGGCACTTCGATCTGCCGCGCGCCCGGCGCGGGGGCGTCGTGGCGTCGTTCTGGGCCGTCTGGTGCAGCGACGTGGAGCTGGACCTGGACCACGACCGGGTGGAGGAGCCGGGCGGCGGCTGGGCGCTGCCGCTCGCCGCCGAGCTGCCCCGCGGCGCCGCGGCCGCCCAGGCGACGCAGGCCGCCGGCCGGCTGCTGGACCTGGAGCGGCGCGGCGCCCTGCGCGTCGCGCGGGGCGTCGCCGACCTGGACGCCGCGGCCGCCGGCGGCCCGCACGCCGCGATCCTGCATCTGGAGGGCGCCGAGCCGCTCGACCCGGGGCTGGAGGCCCTCGACCTGTGGCATGCGGCCGGCCTGCGCTCTCTCGGCCCGGTCTGGAGCCGCCCCAACGCGTTCGGCGACGGCGTGGCGTTCCGCTTCCCGTCGTCGCCCGACACCGGCGGCGGACTGACCGACGCCGGCCGACGCCTCGTCCGCGCGTGCAACGCGCGCGGCATCCTCGTCGACCTCAGCCACCTGACGGCCCGCGGCTTCTTCGACGTCGCGGCCGTGTCGGACGCGCCGCTCGTGGCGACGCACGCGGGCGCGCACGCCGTGGCGCCCGGATCGCGCAACCTCACGGACGATCAGCTGGACGCGATCGCCGCCGCCGACGGGCTGGTCGGCATCTCGTTCGTGGTCGACTTCGCCCGCCGGGACGGCCGCAACGACGTCGACACCCCGCTGACGTCCCTCGTCGCCCATGTCCGGCACGTCGCCGACCGGATCGGCGTGGAGCACGTGGCGCTCGGCTCGGACTTCGACGGCGGCGACGTGCCGCGGGCGGTCGGCGACGTGGCGGGCGTCCCGCGGCTGCTCGACGCGCTGCGCGACGACGGCTTCGACGCGGACGAGGTCGAGCGGATCGCGTGGGGCAACTGGCGTCGCGTGCTCGGCGCCACCTGGCGCTGACCGACGCGCCGCGGCCGCGCGAACACGACGGGGCGCGGTCCGCGCGGCCACACCGCGCCCGGTCAGCGGCGCCGGAAGAGCCCGCGACGCCGCGGCCGCGCGGCGTCCTTCGGCGCGGCGGCGGGCTCGTCCGGGGCGGCCCGCTCGGCGCCGGGCAGCGGCGGCGGCGCGACCGCGCGCGCGGCGGACGGTCCGCGCACGGGCACGCCGGGCGCGGCGAGGATCGCGTCGAACGACCGGCCCGACAGGCGCTCGAACAGCGCGAGCGCGGCGTCCTCGTCCCACGCCGCCGGCTCCTCGGGCAGCGCGACACCCTGATCCAGCACGATCGCCCCCTCCTGGCTGACGATCTGCCGGCGCCCGTCCGGCGTGACGACGTCCAGGCCGTAGGTGTCGGAGACGCTGCTGAGGATCACGCCGAGCACCTCGCGGCCCGCGAGCGCACCGATGATCGGGGCCGCGTCGACGAACAGCGACCGGCCGTCGAGGACCACGACGTCGGGTCCGTGCTGCTGCACGACGTACGCCTCCGCCGACGCGCTCAGTCCCGTCTCGGCGTCGACCGGGTCGCCGATGGGCGTCATCCCGATCGCCGCGAGCTCGTCCACCGTCGTGCCGCGGACGAGCCCGAGCATGCCGTTCCAGCCCATGACCGCATCATGGCGAAGACCACGGCCGTCCCGCCCAGCGCGACGGGATGTGGCGCTATGGTGCCGCCGAGCCCACCGACGGAGGCGCCGCGTGCCGGACTGGACCAAGACGAACTTCGAGCGGCTGCGGGACGTCAGCCCGGCGGGTGCGCCGATGCAGTGGCGCATGGCCCGTCAGGCGCTCGGGTCGCCCGAGCTCGGCGTCAGCCGCTTCACCTACGGTCCGGAAGCCCACATGCCGTTCACGCACCGGCACCGCGAGCAGGAGGAGCTCTACGTCGTCGTGGGCGGTGGCGGCCGGGCGCGCCTCGACGACGAGACCGTCCCCCTGGAGACGTGGGACGCGCTCCGCGTCGCGCCGGCCGTCTGGCGCTCCTTCGCGGCCGGTCCGGACGGTCTCGACCTGCTGTGCGTCGGGGGCCGAAAGCCGCAGGGCGGGGACACGGAGCGGGGGCCCGACCCCTGGGCGTGAGCGCCCCGGGGCGGCGCCCCCGATCCGGCCGGCCCGCCGCCACCCGCGACCGCGGCGCTTCTCGGCGTCAGGCGTCCTCCTCCGCCGCCCACATCACCTGCCAGCCGTGACCGTCGGGGTCGAAGAACGCCCGGGAGTACATGAATCCCAGGTCCTCGGGCTCGTCCGCGACGGTGCCGCCCGCCGCAAGCGCGGCGTCCACCAGCGTGTCGACGTCGCCGCGGCTGGCCAAGACCAGGCACGGGATGGCCAGCGCGTGCGTCGTGGGATCGGCGAGCGGCCGCTTGGAGAACTCGGCGAAGCGCTCGCGGCGGTGCAGCATCACCGACGTGTGCTCCGCGACGGTCATCAGCGCGGAGTCGCCGTCCGCGAACCGCGGGTCGAACGCGAAGCCGACCCGGCCGAAGAACTCCCGGCTGCGGGAGACGTCGGCGACGGGCAGGCTCAGGATGAACGAGCGGGCGGGGTGGTCGGCAGGGGGCATGGCGAGTCTCCGGGGGTGGGACGGACGGTGTCGCAGGGAGAGACGCCCGGACGCCCCGGAACTCATCGGCCCTTGCGGCGCGGCTCAGACCTGGGTGCGCCCGCCGTCGGCGAACAGCTCGGCGCCGTTGACGAAGCTCGCGTCCGGCGACGCGAGGAAGAGGGCGGCGCCGGCGATCTCGGACGGATCGGCGACGCGGCCGAGCGGGATCTCGGCGGCGAGCGCGCCCAGCAGGCCCTCGCCCTGCCCCTCGGGCGCCAGCCCCACCAGGCCCGGCGTGCGCGTGGGTCCGGGGGAGAGGGCGTTGACGCGGATGGCGCGGTCCTTCAGGTCGAGCGCCCAGGAGCGGGCGAAGTTGCGGATCGCGGCCTTCGACGCCGCGTAGACGCTGAACGCGGCGCCACCGACCGCCGACGAGTCCGAACTGAGGAGGACGACCGAGGCCCCGTCCGCGAGCAGCGGCAGCGCGCCCTGCACCGTCAGCAGCGTGCCGAGGACGTTGGAGTCGAACGTCTCGCGGTACTGCTGCTCGGTGATCTGCCCGAGCGGCGCGAAGGAGCCGCCGCCGGCGTTGACGACGAGCACGTCGATCCGCCCGGCGGCCTCGCGGACCGCGGCGACGAGCGCGTCGACGTCGGCGGCGCTCGCCGCGTCGGCGCGCACGCCGGTCACGTCGCCGTCGATGGCGGCCACCGCCGCGTCCAGGGCCTCCTGCCGACGGCCCGTGATGAACAGGCGTGCGCCCTCGGCCGCGTAGCGGGTCGCGATCGCCAGGCCGATGCCGCTCGTGCCGCCGGTGACCACGGCGACCTTTCCTGCCAGGACCTGCTGCATGGGTGCACCTCTTCTCGATTGCGGAACGGTCAGTCCAGAACCAACCGCGGCGAGCATAGCGGAACGCACGGTCCAGAACGGAGTAGGCTTCGTCCATGGCCCGACCCCGCACCTTCGACGAGCCCCAGGTGACCCGACAGGCGCGCGAGGTGTTCCACGACCAGGGCTACGCGGCGACCTCCGTCGAGCACCTGACGGCGGCGACCGGCCTGAGCCGCAGCAGCCTGTACGGGGCGTTCGGCGACAAGCACGGCCTGTTCCTGCGGGCCTTTGCGCAGTACTGCGACGACCACGCGGCGGCCATCGAGCACGAGCTCGCCGGCGATCCGAGCGGCGCCCGCGCACGGCTCGAGGCCCACCTGCGCGGCAAGGTGTCGGACCCGGACGCGCCCCGGCGCGGCTGCCTGCTGGCGAAGGCCACCGCGGAGCTCGCGGGGGAGGACGCCGACGTGGCCCGGACGGCCACGGACTTCTACGCGGCCTACGAGCGCGCCCTGACCGCGTGCGTCCGCGACGCCCAGACGGCGGGCGACGTCCGCGCCGACCTGGACCCGGCCGGCGCGGGGGCGCTGCTGCTCTCCGTCCTCCGGGGCCTGGAGACGCTCGGCCGTGCCCGGCACCCGGTCGCGTCGCTGCACGCGTCGGTGGACAGCGCGATGGCGCTGCTCGCGGCGCCAGGGCGCTGACGCCGCCGCGCAGGCCCTTGGCGCTCAGGCCCCGGTCGTGAGCACCACGCGGAAGCGCGCGTCGCCGCTCATCATCCGCGCGTAGCCCTCGGCGGCGCGCTCGAGCGGGTAGGTCTCGATCGCGGGACGCACGTCCTGCAGGACGCTGAAGCGCAGCGTGTCCTCGGAGTCCTTCGACGTGCCCGACGCGTGCCCCAGCACGCCGGTGCTGCCGGGGATGAGCGCGAACGGCGGGATCTGCATCGGGTCGGCGGACGCGCCGACGACGAGCATCCGCCCGCGCGGTCGCAGCCCGCCGACCGCGGCGCTCATCGCGTCCGGCGCCGTCACGGTGGCCAGGATCGTCGTCGCGCCGCCGAGCTCCTGGAGCGCCTGCGCCACGTCCTGCGCCGTCGAGTCGACGTAGTGGTGGGCGCCGAGCTCGCGCGCGCGGGCCTCCTTGTCCGTCCCGCGCGCGATCGCCACGGTCTCGAAGCCCATCCGGCGGGCGAACTGCACGCCCAGGTGGCCGAGCCCGCCGACGCCGAGGATCGCGACCAGGTCGCCCGGCCGGGCGCCGCTCTCGCGCAGCGCGTTGAACGTCGTGATGCCGGCGCACAGCAGCGGGGCGGCGTCGGCCGCGGCCAGCTCGTCCGGGATCGCGGCCAGCGCGGACTGGGGGACGATCACGTGGTCGGCGTAGCCGCCGTCGTACGCGATGCCGGGCACGAGCCCGTTCTCGCAGCTGATGAGGTCGCCGCGCCGGCAGGGGTCGCAGTGGCCGCAGTGCCCGCCGAACCAGCCGACGCCGACGCGTTGCCCGGCGGTCCACGGCACGACGTCGGCGCCGACCGCGTCGATCGTGCCGGCGATCTCGTGCCCGGGCACCCGCGGGTAGGCGATCCCGGGCATCCCGCCCTCGACGGTGAAGGCGTCCGAGTGGCAGACGCCGCACGCCTCCACCCGCACGCGCACCTCGCCGGCTCCCGGCTCGCGCAGCTCCCGCTCCACCAGCTCGAGCCCCTGCCCGGGCCCGGCCACCTGCACCGCTCGTGTCGTCGTCATGGGGACACCCCACCACCGCGCGGGGCGACGGTGAAGAGGCCAGACCGACCGGGGGTCCGGCAGAACCACCCAGAGGGATGACGACCGGCCCGGCGCCGCGCATAATCGGGCGATGGCCGGCAACGACGCGCTCCGGGAGTTCCTGCGGTCGCGCCGCGCGCGGGTCGACCCGGCGGACGTCGGTCTGCCGGCCGGTCCGGGCACCCGACGGGTCCCGGGGCTGCGCCGCGAGGAGCTGGCGCGGCTGGCGGCGGTCAGCGTCGACTACTACGTGCGCCTGGAGCAGGGGAGGGCCCGCAACGTCTCGCCCGAGGTGCTGGAGGCGGTCGCCGCGGCGCTGCGGCTGGACGAGCACGAGCGCGCGCACCTCTTCGACCTGGCGCGGCCCGACCGGGCGCGCCAGCCGTTGTCGGCCCCGCCGCCGCAGCGGGTGCGGCCGGGCGTCCGGCGGCTGCTCGACACCCTGCCGACGCCGGCGTTCGTGGTCGGGCGGCGGCTCGACGTGCTGGCGACGAACGCGATGACCCGCGCGCTGCTCTGCGACTTCGACGCCCTGCCGCCGCGCGAGCGCAACCACGCCCGCTGGGTGTTCCTGGATCCCACCGCCCGGGAGCGGTACGTCGACTGGCCGGCGATCGCCCGCGACAACGTCGCCGCGCTGCGGATGGACGCGGGGCGGTGGCCGGACGATCCCGAGCTGTCCGCCCTGGTGGGGGAGCTGAGCGTCAAGAGCCCCGAGTTCGCCGGCTGGTGGGCCGCCCACGACGTCCTCCGTCAGAGCCACGGGAGCAAGCGCTACCGCCATCCGGTCGTGGGCGACCTGACCGTGAGCTACGAGGCGCTGCCGGTGCCCGACGCCGACGAGCAGACGCTGTTCGTCTACACCGTCGAGCCGGGCAGCCCGTCCGAGCGGGCGCTGGCGCTGCTGGCGAGCTGGGCGGCCGAGGGGCCGGCGGGGGAGGTCCCGGGACGGGGCGTCGAGGGCGAGGGCGGGGCGCGACCGCGGAACGCCTGAGCACCACGCGCCGGCGGTTCTCCCACGCACCGCGCGCGGGGCCGGACCACGACGACCGGCCGCGCCGCACGAGGCGGCGGCGCGGCGCCGGGGCACGCGCGTCAGCGGCGGGGCGCGACCCGCACGACGACCCACCGGGCCGTGGACCTGCCGGTCCGCAGCGCCACTCGGAGCGTCTTCGCCGTCGTGACGACCGTCTGCGTCCGGCGCATCCGCAGGCGGACCGTCCTGCCGCGTGCCCGGCCGCCGACCCGGACGACCGGCCGCGTCGTCCGGCCGGCGCAGCGCACGCGCAAGGTGAGCCGGACGCGCGTGCGGCTGAGGCGCCGGGCGGTCGGGGCCGTGCGCCAGCGGGGCGCACAGGCGGGCGCGGAACGAGGCGGCGCCTGCGGCGGCGGGAGCTGCGCGGGCGGCGCGATCAGCGGCGTGGCTCCGCCGTCGTACGCCGGGGGTCCGCACGACGCCTTCTGGCACATCGTGTCGTACTCGGCGAGCGTCGCGGCGTAGGAGGTGGCGTCCGCGCCCACGCCGATGTACCGCCAGCGGGGGTCGAGCAGTCGCGAGCGGTCGTCCGCGTTTTGCATCCACGCGGCCAACGTCGTGGGACCGTCGACCTGGTGGGCGACGGTCTCCGCCAGCCGCCCGGTGTAGAGCTCCTCGATGAACCCGTAGTGCCGTGCACGCTCGTAGTGGCTGGACTGCTCCTCGCCCCATGAGTCCGGATCGTCGGGCGTCGGAACGCGCTGCGTGCGGCGCATCCAGGCCGCCTGCATGTCCGCGGCGCCGAAGAGCTTCTTGTCGGCGATCAGCGGCGGGGCCCCCACCAACGCGCGCTGCTCGTTGACCCCTTGGACGATCGCGGCTTCCTCGGCGCTCTGCCCAGGATGGTCCCCGGGGGTGAGGTACGGACCGAAGACCATGGTCGCGCTCGTGTCGTCGCCGAGCGCGAACGTCTTGACGCTCTTCGGCGTGACGCCGATGCGGTGGACCGCGGTGCGCCAGAAGATCTCGTAGCGCTGCCCAGGCTCCGCGTCGAACGTCACGCGGCCGCTCGCGTCCGTCCTGCTGGTGACGACGCGCGGATCGTCGATCAGCCCCGTGGAGCATCCGGTGTCGTGGCAGACCGTCACGCCGAAGAACGGGTCGCCGGTCCACAGCTGCGCGCGCAGCTCCACCGGCTGCGCCGACGCGCTGCTGGCGGCCGAGAGAGCGAGAACGCAGGCCGCGGCTCCGAAGACGCCACGGACGGTTGGGACGGGACGCACGCGCACGAGCCTACCCCGCCGGCGCTCGCGTTCGTGGCATCCTCGCGGCCACGTCGCACCCCTCGGCTCGACCACGACCGGGGAGGCCGCGAACGGCGCAGGACCCGGCGCCGAGACACGACCCGCGCCCATGTCCGCGGCCGGCGCGCTCGCGGGGCGCCGACGTCCTGGCGACGCCCGGGTCGCCGCGGAGGGATGCGCGATCGCCGCCGAAGCGCGGTGCGGCCGGGTCGCGCGAGCGGCAGAGCGGCTCTGTGGTTGAGTGACGCCATGCCCGCGCACGTCTACCTCGCCACGGCCTCGCTGGTGGGTCGGTCCGGGTACGACGTCGAGGACGCGATCCGCAGGAATCCGACCCTCGCGGCGCTCGGAGTCGCTGGGCTGTTCTTCGATCCGGAGGCCGACGGCCTGGCCATCGAAGCGGAGACCGAAGCCGAGCTGGGCCGCTACATCGCCGAGGCGGTCACCGCGGGGCTGCTGCCGGCGGAGGCGCTCGAACGGCTCGCCGAGCGCGTCTACCACGTCGAAGAGGACGATTCGCCGCGCGACGAGCCTCCGTTCCCGATGCGACGCATCTGGAGGAAGGACGGCTGGTACGTCGCGGCCACCGACGCCGAGTCCCATCCCGACTGGTCCAGATTCTCGGGCGCCCAGTTGGAGCGTCACGTCGAACGCGTCCTGTCCTCGGCCGAGGACGCCCCGGAACACCGGCTGGAGCAGATGCCGTCGGAACTGTGGGTGAGCGCGAGGAGCATCGCAGACCTCGAGCGGATCGCACGGCTCCTCGGGTTGCCAGGGCTGGAGGACGACTTCGGCGAGTTCGACGACCCGGGCGAATAGTCGCGGACCGCCGACCGCCCGAAGACGGCTGACCGGTGCTCCCGGAGCGGTACGATCCGCGGGTGAGTGATCGTCGGCGTGACGTCGCGGGCGTGGTCGGCACCCTCCGTGCCGAGGGGCTCGTTCCCGATGACGAGACGCATGCGCTCATGCAGGCGTGGGCGGACGGGCTCATCAGCCGCGACGACCTCTCTCGGGCGCGTGCGGCCGTGCTCGCCGGCGAGTCGCTCCAGTCGGTCTTCCCGCACGTCGACAAGCGCTAGCGACCGTTCGCCATGGCCCGGGACGGGGGAGACCCGTACGTCTATCCCGGCACAGGGGTGCTCCGGAACGAGCTCGGGATCACGGACCCCGACGAGCTGCGACTCGTCGAGACGCGGCTCTCCGCGATCGCGCACCTCGAGCTGCTGAGCGACCCGCCGCCGGCGACGTTCGACCTCGCGCACCTGCAGGCGATCCACGCGCGCCTCTTCGCGGGTCTGTACGCGTGGGCCGGTCAGCTGCGCACCGTCCCGCTGTCGAAGCCCGGCGCACTGTTCTGTCAACCTGAGCACCTCGAGACGTCCGCGCGCGAGGTCTTCGCCGAGCTCCGACGCGCCGCCGCGCCGCGTCTCTCACGCGAGGACTTCGTGGGCCGCCTGGCGCACCACATCGGCAACGTGAACGCGCTGCACCCGTTCCGCGAGGGCAACGGACGCGCCACCCGGGAGCTCTTCCGCCAGCGGGCCGCCGAGGCGGGCTTCCGCCTGGACTGGTCCCGCCTGGATCCTGAGCGCAACATCATCGCGTCGCGCGCGGCGATGAACGGCAACCTGGCCGCGATGCGCGAACTGCTCGACCCGCTCACCGAACGCCGGAGCCGCGAGCACAGCGCCGACCGGCCCGATCACGAACGCTAGGCGTTCGAACTCGTCGCAGCCGCGAGCGTCAGCCAACGGCACCGGTGTCGGGGCAGGCCAGGCACCTCACGAGTCAGGCATCGGCCGTGCTGTCGATTCTCGACAAATCGAGACCGGCGTTCTCGCCTCTTCGAGACCGCGGGAATGGAGCAACAACGCGTTCACGGCAGGTGCTCGTCCCATCAACAACAGTCGGTGGCCGCAGCCGTGCGAGCTTCGTTGCCTACGCCAGCGGCAGTGCCTCGATCTGGCGCGGATGGCAGCGGAGTGGGGTGTTAGATGGTGCCGGGTGGGTCTCGGTAGACGTCGGCCGCCGCGGTGTGGAATCCGGCGGGGAGGTCGATGGCGGCGAACATCGAGGCGATCTCGTCCATCTCGCCAGCCCACCGCCAGCCCTTCTCGTGGGCGTTGTGGCGGGCGGCGTCGAGGTTGTCGGCGAGCCCTGGGCGGGAGACGGCCCACTCGCTGACGAGCGCGTCGCCGACGCCCAGTCGGTCAGCTGCGTCGGCGGCGGCGAGCAGCAGGGCTGCGCTGCCTTTCGACCACGCTGCGAATGCCATCTTGAGCGCTGATGCTGCGTACGGGCCGCCATCTTGCAGGATCCGCGCATCGATGGCGGTTCCGGCGAAGAGGTCTGCAAATCGCTCGGCCTGGTGACCTGAGAGGTACAGGCGGGTGGTACCCGCCTGCCTTGGGGGCGGGCCGACGATTCCGCCGTCCGTGATCCGGCTGCCGACCGCCTTCGCGATCAGCGCTGCGGAGCCTGGGGAAACCGCGTTGGCGTCGAGGAACGGCCCGCCGAAGCCGGCGATCGAGCGCGCGACGCTGAGCGCCGCGTCCGGCGGGCAGATCGACACCACCAGCTCGCTCCGGCTGACGAGAGCGGCGACGTCGACGACGTCGACCAGGCCCGCGCTTGCGGCCCGCGCCGCCGTGGACGCCGACCGTCCGGCGCTTGCCCACAGCACCTCGTGCCCAGCCGCGGCGAGTTGCGCTCCGACTGCGGCTCCCATCGCTCCGGGATGCAGAAGGCCGATACGCGCCATGGCGCTACTGTACTTCGCCCCTGGCGCAGGGGCCCGCTGAGTCCTCGTCTCTGCGCTCGGCGGCGCGGCGCTCGTCGTGGATCGCGGTTGCGAGCTCGATGCGGGTCTTCCAGCAGCGGCGGATCGGCGCCCGCGACCGAATCCAAGCGGTGAACCGTGCCTATGAAACCGGTGCGGTCTCACCCGGCAAGCCAACGGCGCCGTGACCTGACGTGCACTGGCGGGGTGTTGGCGCTGAGTGCGGTGCGGGCATATTCTTCGGCCATGCCGCCTTCTGATCATGTCCTGGCCTTTCTGGTCGCCTCGGCCGTGACTATCGGCGTGCCGGGGCCGAGTGTGCTGTTCGTGATCTCCCGGTCGATCACCCTCGGTCGCCGGGCCGGGGTGGCGACCGTCGTGGGCAACGCGCTCGGCGTCTACGTGCAGGTGATCCTGGTCGCGTTTGGCCTCGGCGCGATCGTTGAGCGGTCGGTGACTGCCTTCACGGTAGTCAAGATCGCTGGCGCCCTGTATCTGATGTACCTGGGCATCAAAGCGTTCCGGCACCGCCGTGACCTGGCGACCGCGGTGGGCCAGCCCGTCACGCCGAAGACCGTGAGGCGGATCGTGCGCGAGGGGTTCCTCGTCGGCCTTGCCAACCCGAAGTCGATCGTCGCCTTCATGGCGCTGCTGCCGCAGTTCGTCGACCGCGCCGCCGGCGGCGTGCCCCAGCAGATGCTGATGCTCGGGGCGATGTGGTTCGCGATAGCGCTCGTGCTCGACGGCGCTTGGGCGCTGTTGGCAGGCACCGCCCGCGGGTGGCTTGCTGGTTCTCCGAAGCGGCTCGAGGCCATCGGCGGTGCGGGCGGGTTGACGATGGTCGGCATCGGCGCGTCGCTGGCGTTCACCGGTCGCAAGGACTAGCCGTAAGGGCGCCCGCCGATTACCGCGCGAGAGGACCTGCGCCACTCGTCGCTGGAGGTCATACGAGTGCGAGCCGCGCTACCGCCAGGGCGACGGCTCAAGGACGCCCTACTCCGCCACTAGGTTTCCATAAGATCGATTATCGAGCGCGGAGCCGGCCGAGCGAACGTCCTACAGCACAACCAGCGGCCCACACCTCGGGCGCCCGCTGGGCCCGGCGGGCTCATGAGCGCATCGACCGTCGGCGCACGCCAGCGGCCGACGCCGCGTCTCGATCGCGCGAGTGTGTCGTCGACAGCGAACGCCTCCACCCGCATCGAGTGCAGAGCGCGAAACGTCCGTCGCAGCGGTCGACTCCGCCAGCAGCAAACGATGACTCGCACAGTCGACGAATCGCATCTCGCGTTGCGTCGGCCTACGTCGCGCCAGCTAGAGGTATTGCGGGCCTTGCTCGGCGGCAAACCGGCGCTTGAGCTCCGCCCGAAGCCGGTCGATCGTGTCAGGGTGTCCGAGGTCCCGCCGCCGGACGGTCAGGGGCTCTTCGGGGGCCGTCAGCAGCTGGCCGCGGCCGCCGAGGACACCACCCATCTGCAGCGAGTTCCCCGGGTCGGCCATGGCGTAGGTCTTGTACTGCGCATCGGGGACAGCGAGGAGCACCAGGACCTGCGCGACGCGGTCTTGGCGGTCAATCTCCTCCCACACGCGTCGCGCGAACTCGGCGGCCCGGCCAATCACGTCCGCGACGCGGTCGTGATGCCCGCTGCGAGTGACCGTGCGCGGTCACTTAGTGCTTGCTTGCGCTCCCCTGCCGGTTTGTCGTTCTTCCACTGCGCCAGCGCCCTGACTGCCGCAAAGCCGGCTTCCTCGGCGGTGGTGAAGCTCGGCGCGAAGGTCCCGGTCTCCCATGTCCCCCGGACCCGGCTGACGAACGCTTCCTGCTCCGGCTCGCGATCGACGCCTTCCTGCACGATGGGCAAGACCGGCACCCCGGCCGTGCGCGCGGCGTTGAACTCGTCCTCCGTAGGGCTGTGGCCACTCTCGCCTGGCTCTCCGTACTCCGCCCCAAGAATCAGCACCGTGACATCGGCGCCCTCTACCTTCTCTGTCAGCGCGCTGCGAGACGGCCGATCGGTTGCACCGGTGGTTTCGAACATCACCGGCACCATGCCCAAAGACTCCACGGCCCGCTTGACTGCGGCCCGCACCTCAGACATCCCCCCACGCGCAAGTGAACTGACGAATACCCGATCCATCGCGCCAGCCTAGAACCTAGCCGCGCGGGCGGGGCGGGATCGGATGAGCGGCGGCGATGATTCGCTCGATCATGGTCGCTCGATACCTACGTAGGCCACTCCCCGCGGTTACGCCTCGCCCGGATCGCCTCGACGGACGCTGGGAGGGGCTCCTCGGCCCACCTGGCGCTGAGTTCAACCGCACTAGGACGGCCCCACCGTCCTCGAGACAGGCGCGCGCCGTAAAGAACGCCAAGTCGGTCGGACCCGTCGGGCTCGGGCGCGTAGACGACGACACCGTTCCCCGGCAGGCCTTCGGCTTGGGCGTAACCGTCTCCGATCCTAGGGTCCGCCCAAGAAAGCCCGTTGACCACCTCAGAAACCGAGCGCGGCTTGTCGGCGCCAGCCCGCTTGGCCTCGGCGTCGACGAACAGCCCTACGTACTTTCGAGAGTCCCCGTCGTCGAATTTGATCGGCGCCGCAACCTCCATCCCCCCCGCGCCGGAGATCGCTTCATCGTCCGGCAGCTCGCCAGTGATGCTCCACCTCGCGACCGCGAGCAGGTAGTCCCCCATGTGCTGCATGTACGCGTTCCTTATCGTTTCGCCCCGAAGTTACCTCCGTCCGCGCTCCTGGGCGACGTGGTAGCTCGGGCCCGGCGCTCGGAACACCGGCATCTGGGCGGAACTGGGCGTTTCAACGAGCGCCGCGGTGCCGGTACGCTGGCGCGCCGGCGACCGGGTCGAGCTCGTTGATGACCTGGGCGTACACCCCCTGGACGTCGGTGCGCGACGTGGTCGTGGCGGTGCAGCGGCCGCCGCCCGGCCCGGCTGCGAGCGTCAGCGCACGTCGGGGCCGATGAGCCGCTCGGGCACGCCCTTGTCGCGCAGCAGGCGGGCCTCGGCGGCGTTTCGAGGACGGGTGCGCACGTATTCGCCGCCGCGAGCCTCGTCGAGCCGAGCGATGACGGCGAGCTGCTCGTCGCGGCGCGCCTCGCGGTCGCTCCAACGCAGAACGGGGATCTCGGCGGGGGTGCCCACGCTCGTATGGTAGCCGCTAGCTGCGGCGGCCCCGGGCGCTCTCTGCGTTGCGGCGCATGAGCTGCCGGCCGAGGTCGTCGGCCAGATCGTGCAACGCCCATGTCTCAGGCATCGGCTCGCCGTCGTCGATGACGCGCCGCGTCCAGTCGAGCACCACGTCAACGGCGTCGTGAAGGTTGCTCTGCGCGGCGCGCTCGCGGACGCGGTGCCAGTCGACGTCGTGACCGTGTGCGAGAGCCAGCACCTGTTCGAAGACCTCGCGGTGGCCGCCTCCGACGAACTCGTCGATGCGGTGCACCAGCATGTCCTCGCGGCGAAGCATGAGAAGACGGGCGCCGCCCGCGAGCTCGACCGCGACCGCCTGGTCCTCCGGGCTCAGGTCGGAGCCGGGCATCTCCCACTCGATGTCCGCGGCCGGGTGCCGCCAGACCCGCTGGCCCTCTTCGGGCTGCACGAACCCGAGCTGGTGAAGGCGGTCCTTGACCTCGTCGGTGGTCGGCAGAAGAACGTCGACGTCCGAGGTCGCATACGCCCGGGTGAAGTACTCGACGACCAGCCCGCCGACGACGGTCGGCGTCAGGGACAAGTCCTCCAGCGCCTGCCCTACCGCGGCGACCATCAGCAGCATCCGTTCGGCGAGGTTCTCGGTCGCCACCGCCTCGGCGACGACGCGCTGCCCGGCCGCTATGGCTTCAGCGCGACGCTGCGCGCGAGAGATGCCTCCGAGCGAGATGCCCTCCGGGTCGTACCCGGGTCCGCCGCCCATGCCGCTCGACTATAGAGCCCTCAGCCCCGGGCCCGACCGGCGCCACCCGACCGCCGGCCTTGCCCCGCCCGCCACGCGGAGTCGCGGCGGGCGGCACGGACGGAGTCCTAGCTGCCGGACCCCTGCTGGAGCACGGTGCCGTCGGCCACGAACAGGCCCTCGACGGACAGGTAGCGCTCGCCGGTGTCGTAGCAGAAGGTCAGCACGGTGCTGCCGTCCGGGATCTCGGGGAGCTTGGCCGCGACAGCCGCGAGCGCGGCGCCGGAGGACGGGCCGAGGAAGATGCCCTCCTCGCGCGCGGCGCGCACGGCGTAGGCGAACGCGTCCTCCTCGGACACGCCGATCACGCCGTCGACGGTGTCGGCGTGGTAGTTGCCGGGCACGAAGCCGGCGCCGATGCCCTGCAGCTTGTGCGGGCTGGGATCGCCGCCGGCGAGGACGGGCGACTTCGCCGGCTCGACCGCGAAGGTCTTCAGAGCGGGGAAGCGCTCCTTCACGATCTCGGACACGCCGGAGAGGTGGCCGCCGGTGCCGACGCCGGTGATGAGGACGTCGATGCCGTCGGGGAAGTCCTGCAGGACCTCCTGGGCCGTCGTCTCGCGGTGGATCGCGACGTTGGCGGGGTTGTCGAACTGGCTGGCCACCCAGGCGCCGGCGATCTCCCCCTCCAGCTCCTTCGCGCGGGCGATCGCGCCCTTCATCCCCTCGGCGCGGGGCGTCAGCACGAGCTTGGCGCCGTAGGCGGCCATCACGCGGCGGCGCTCGAGCGACATGGACTCGGGCATGCAGACGACCATGTCGTAGCCGCGCACCGCGGCCACCATCGACAGGCCGACGCCGGTGTTGCCCGACGTCGGCTCGATGATCGTGCCGCCCGGCTTCAGGACGCCGCGGCGCTCGGCGTCGTCGACCATCGCCAGGGCGATGCGGTCCTTGACCGAGCCGCCGGGGTTCGCCCGCTCGAGCTTGATCCAGACGTCCACCTCGCGATCGGCGAAGAGCCGGTTGATGCGGACGTGCGGCGTGTCGCCGATGGTGTCGAGGATGCTGGCGGCCTTCATGCTGCCTCCCGGGGGTCGCGGTCTAGATCGTGAAGTCGAGGACGTCGTCCGGCGGCTCTTCGCGCTGCCGGTCGAGGCGGGCGGTGGGCGTGACGACGGAGTGCGCCGGCACGCTGCTCGTCAGCCAGACGTTGCCGCCGATCCGGCTGCCGGAGCCGATGACGGTCTCGCCGCCGAGGATCGTCGCGTTCGCGTAGATCACGACGTCGTCGCCGATCGTCGGGTGGCGCTTCGTCCGGGCCAGCCGCTTCGACACGCTCAGGGCCCCGAGGGTGACGCCCTGATAGAGCTTGACCCGCGCGCCGATCACCGCGGTCTGGCCGATCACGATGCCTGTGCCATGGTCGATGGACAGCGAGGGGCCGATCTGCGCGCCCGGATGGATCTCGATCCCCGTGTCGCGGTGCGCGATCTCCGTCAGCAGCCGCGGCAGCAGCGGCACGTCGCACCACCCCAGCAGCTCGTGGGCCAGCCGGTAGATCGCCACGGCGCGGAAGCCGGGGTAGGCGAGGATGACCTCGTCCACCGAGTCGGCCGCCGGATCGCCGTCGTAGATCGCCTGCGCGTCGAGCAGCAGCGCCGCGCGGATCGCGGGCAGGCGGGCCATGAACCGGTCGACGGCCTCGTCCGGGTGCCGGCACGACGAGCTCGGCAGGTGCAGCGCGCCCGAGAGCAGCCGGCGCAGCTCGCCGTACTCGCGCTCGACGTCGCCCGCGCAGCCCCCGACCTCGGCGGCGAAGTGCGGGAACAGCAGCTCGAGCGTCAGGTGCACGATGTCCTCGGCGACCACGCGCAGGCGCGGCGGCAGCGGGTAGCGCGCGCGCTCGGCGGCCAGCTCCTCGAGGAACGGCGAGAGGTCGGTGCGTTCAGGGGCTGCGGACACCGTGCCGCGGAGCGTACCGTCCGCGGGGCGCCGCCGAGGGGGCCGCATCGCCCCGCACGCGGGACCGGGCGGCCCCGAGGCGCGACGGACCGTCCGCTGACGGCACGCCGGCGCGCTGGCAGCATGCGCTCATGGGGACCGCACAGGGCACGACGCACACCGACGACGACCGGGTCCGCGTGACCACGTGGACGTTCGCCGCCGACGGCGACAGCACCGGGCGCCACGTCCACGAGCTCGACTACGTCGTCGTCCCGGTGACCGGCGGGACGTTCACGGTCGTCGAGGCGGACGGCTCGACGCGGACGCTCACGCAGGAGGCCGGCCGCCCGTACGCCGGCACGGCGGGGACCGAGCACGACGTCGTGAGCGCCAGCCCGGAGCCCGTGACGTTCGTCGAGATCGAGCTGAAGCGCTAGGCGGGCAGCGCGGCGGCGGGGCCTGCGGCGGGACGGACGCCGGCCGGCCGAGAACCGTCTCCGCCAGTACCAAGGTATACCGCATCAACGCGCCTCATGAGGCGCTCGACCCTCCCCCATACTCGCCCGTCGAACGGACACGGACGGGCCGCACCGACGGCCCGGGGAAGGCGGGCACATGGGGCGATGGACGCTGGATCTGGAGCAGGTCGACGGGGGTCGGGTGGCCGACGTCGGCGGCAAGGGCGCGCGGCTGGGCGGGCTGACGCGCGTCGCGGGCGTGCGGGTGCCGGCGGGCTTCTGCGTGACCACGTCCGCCTTCCGCGCGGCCCTCGCGGCGCCCGCGGTCGCCCCGCTCGTCGACCGGCTGGCGCAGGCCGCCGCCGACGACCACGCGGCGATCCGGGCGCGCAGCGCGCGACTACGGGACGCGATCGAGGCCCTGGCGGTGCCGGAGGACGTCGCGGGCGAGATCCGCGCGGCGCTCGCCCGGCACGGCCGCGAGGACGACGCCTGGGTCGTCCGCTCGAGCGCCCCGGCCGAGGACGCCGACGACGCGTCGTTCGCCGGCCAGCACGACAGCTTCCTGGGGGTCGTCGGCCACGACGCCGTGCTGCGCCACGTCGTCCGGTGCTGGGCGTCGCTCTTCAACGACCGCGCCGTCGCGTACCGGCTCGGCCGCGACGCCGACCCGACGGGCACGGGCATGGCCGTCGTGGTCCAGCGCCTGGTCGACGCCGACGCGTCGGGCGTCCTCTTCACGGCCGACCCCGTCAGCGGCAACCGCCACGTCGCCTGCGTCGAGGCCGTGCCGGGGCTCGGCGACGCGCTCGTCTCGGGCCGCGCCGCACCCGACGTCGTGCGCGTGCGCGACGGCCGCGTCCTCGCGCGGACGACCGGCACGCGGACCGCCGCGACGCGCGCGCGGCCCGGCGGCGGCACGCACGACGTGCCGCTGCCCGCGGACGCCGGCGACCGCCCGGTCCTGACCGACGCGCAGGCCGTCCGGCTGGCGGACCTCGGCCGCCGGATCGAGGCCGCCGCCGGCGCGCCGCAGGACGTCGAGTGGTGCCTGGTCGGCGAGACGCCGTGGATCGTCCAGAGCCGGCCGATCACCACCCTCTTCCCCGTCCCCCGCGCGGACGACGACGCGCCCCACGTGTGGGTGTCCGTCGGGCATCAGCAGATGATGACCCACCCCATGCGGCCCCTCGGCCGGTCGCTGCACCAGCGGATCGCCCTGCCCCGCATGCACGAGGCCGCCGGGCGGCTCTTCGTCGACATCGCCCCCCGTCTGGCGTCGCCGGAGACCCGCGCCGCGACCCTGCACGCCCTCGGGGCGTCCGACCCGCTGATGGGCGACGTGCTGCGCACCATCGTCGACCGGGGGTTCCTCGGCCCGGCCGACGACGACGCGGCGGCGGACCCGCCGGTCGGACCCGCGCGTCCGTCCGCCACCACGTCCGCCGGCGACGCCCTCCCCCACGTCGATCCCGATCCCGGCCTCGCCGCCGAGCAGGTGGCACGGACCGAGGCGTCCCTGACCACGCTGGAGCGCGACATCCGCGGCCGGACCGGCACCGACCTGATCGACTTCGTGCTGGAGGACGTCGCCGAGCTGCGGCGGCGGCTGTTCGATCCGGGCAGCACCCCGCTGCTGCTTGCCGCGATGGACGCCAGCGCGTGGCTGAACGCGCACCTGGAGGCGTGGCTCGGCGAGCGGAACGTCGCCGACGTCCTGACGCTCTCCGCGCCCGGCAACGTGACATCCGAGATGGGCCTGGCGCTGCTCGACGTCGCGGACGCCGTCCGCCCGCACCCCCACGTCGTCGCCTTCCTCGAGCACGCCGAGGACGACGAGCTGCCCGGCGGACTGGACGAGCTCGAGGGCGGCCCTGCGGCCCGCGCGGCCCTCGAGGCGTTCCTGGACCGCTACGGCATGCGCTGCGTCGGCGAGATCGACGTCACCCGGCCCCGCTGGCGGGAGCGGCCCTCGACCCTGGTGCCGCTGATCCTGAGCGCCGTCGACGCGTACGCGCCCGGCGAGAGCGCCCGGCGGTTCGCGCGCGGCCGGCAACGGGCCGAGGCGAAGGCGCGCGAGGTGCTCGCCCGGCTGCGCGCCCTGCCGGACGGCGACGCAAAGGCGGCGCGGGCCAACCGGGCGATCCGCCTGCTGCGCACGTTCATCGGCTACCGCGAACACCCGAAGTACGGCATGGTCCGCCGCACCTTCGTCTACAAGCAGGCGCTCCTGGGCGAGGCCGCGCGGCTGGTCGACGCGGGCGTGCTGCGCGACGTCGAGGACGTGTTCTTCCTGACGCTCGACGAGCTGCGCGACGTCGTGTCGACGGGGCGGGCGGACGACGCGCTGATCGCGGAGCGGCGCCGCGCGTTCCGCGCGCACGAGGCGCTGACGCCGCCGCGGGTCATCACCTCCGAGGGCGAGGTCGTCGCGGGCTCCTACGGGCGCGACGACGTGCCGGCCGGTGCCCTCGTCGGCCTGGCGGTGTCGGGCGGGACGGTCGAGGGCCGCGCCCGCGTGGTGGACGACCTGGCCGACGCGGACCTGGCCCCGGGCGACGTCCTCGTCACGACCTACACCGACCCCGCGTGGTCCCCGCTCTTCGTCACGGCCGGCGCCCTGGTCACCGAGGTCGGCGGGCTGATGACCCACGGCGCGGTCGTCGCGCGCGAGTACGGCCTGCCGGCCGTCGTCGGCGTGGACGATGCGACGCGGCGGATCCGCGACGGCCAGCGGGTGCGGGTCCACGGGCGGGACGGCTTCGTCGAGCTGCTGGACTGACGGGCGGACCTCGTCTCCCGGGCGCCGGGCGGACCGACGGTGAGCGCCCTCCGGTCGGGCGTGCGGCCGGCGACGCCGATCGGCGTCGCAGTCGACCACCTCAGAGGTGGCTAGCGGCGACGTCGTTCCGCGCCGTGCTCGCCCGTGAGGCGCCGAGCGGCTACCGGCGCCCGAGCCGCCTGCCCCCGCACCCGAGAGAGCCCTCGCGTTTTGGACCGATCGTTCCGCTATGCTCTCCCAGCCGGTTCTGGACCGGACGTTCCGCAACAGCAGTCGAGGAGGTCTCATGACGCAGGTTCTGGCAGGGAAGGTCGCCGTGGTCACGGGTGGCTCGAGCGGCATCGGGCTGGCGATCGCGCAGCGCTACGCCGCCGAGGGGGCGCGCGTGTTCGTCACGGGCCGCCGGCAGGAGGTCCTCGACGCCGCGGTCGCGCAGATCGACGGCGACGTGACCGGCGTGCGCGCCGACTCGGCGAGCGCCGCCGACATCGAGGCGCTCTACGCGCAGGTGCGCGACGCGGCCGGCCGCATCGACGTGCTGGTGGCCAACGCCGGCGGGGGCTCGTTCGCGCCGCTCGGGCAGATCACCGAGCAGCAGTACCGCGAGACGTTCGACTCCAACGTCCTCGGCACGCTGCTGACGGTGCAGGGCGCGCTGCCGCTGCTCGTGGACGGCGCCTCGGTCGTGCTGCTGAGCTCGACGACCTCCGCGCTCGGCGGCGCGGCGTTCAGCGTCTACGCGGCGTCGAAGGCCGCGATCCGCAACTTCGCCCGCTCCTGGGCGCTCGACCTGAAGGACCGCGCCATCCGCGTCAACGCGCTGGCCCCGGGGCCGACGCACACGCCCGGCGTGGTGGGGCTGGTGCCCGAGGGCCAGTACCAGGGCCTGCACGACGCGCTCGTCGCCGAGGTGCCGCTGGGCCGCGTCGCCGATCCGTCCGAGATCGCCGGCGCCGCGCTCTTCCTGGCCTCCCCGGACGCGAGCTTCGTCAACGGCATCGAGCTGTTCGCCGACGGCGGGCAGGCGCAGGTCTAGCTCCGGCCCGACGCCCCGCAGCCTAGAACGCGTACCGCACCCGCAGGTACGGGGTCCGGCGCGCGATCAGCTCCTGCAGCTGGCCGAGCCACGTCGCCTTCCAGCGGTGGCGGTAGCGGACGTTGTCCTGGCCGTTCTGCGAGCGCTTGGGCTCCTGCGTCTCCGGCGTCCAGAGCAGCTCCTCCGCCCGCGGGTGCCAGCCCAGGTTGACCCGGTGCAGCGCCTCGTTGTGGGTGAGCATGATGATCTCGGCCTGCAGCTGGCGCTTGGCCGCGGCGCCGATCCCGTCGTCGAGCTGGGTCAGCAGCTCGTCCCACGGCTCGAGCCAGCCCGGGCGCACGACGACGGGCGACAGGTTGACGTGCACCTCGTACCCGGCCTCGACGAACGCGTCGATCGCGGCGATGCGCGCGGGGACCGGGTCGGTGCGGACGTCGAGCACGCGGGAGAGCTCGGCGGGCATGAGCGAGAAGCGCACCCGGGTGCCACCGCGCGGGTCCCAGTCGAGCATCCGCCGGTTGACGGCCTTCGTGGCGAAGCTCGCCTTCGCGCCCGGCGTGGCGGCGAACAGGCGCACGAGGTCCTCGACGTTGTCGCTCACGTCGGCGTCGACGGAGCAGTCCGAGTTCTCGCCGATGTCGTAGACCCAGTCGACCGGGTCGCACTGGTTCGCCTCGGCCTTCGGGCCCGTGCGCCGCAGGTGGTTCATCGTCGTCGTCGCGATCGCGTCGATGTTCGCGAAGACGGTGATCGGGTTGGCGTAGCCCTTGCGTCGGGGGACGTAGCAGTAGGCGCAGCTCATGGCGCAGCCGTTCGCCGTCGACGGCGCGATGAAGTCGGCCGACCGCCCGTTGGGCCGCACCCGCGGCGTCTTCAGGGTGCCGAGGACCAAGCTGGTGCGCTTGATGCGGTTCCAGTCCGCGACGTTGCCCGGGTTGCCGTGCAGGCCCGGGATGTTCCAGTGCGAGGGCACCTCGATCCGCTCGGCGTCCGGGAACCGGTCGAGGACCTGCTGGCCGCGCGGCAGGGCGGCCGCGGCGGGCTCGACGTAGATCCGCTCGAGGGCGAGACGTCCGCGCGCCGTCCCGGGACCGCGGGGCGGGCCGTCGAACGGCAGCGTGCTGCTCACGAGGCGCCGTCCGTCACGGCCGGACCGGGGCGTCGACGGACGCGAGGCGCTCGAGGAGCCGGCGGCCCGCGTCCCGGTGCACGCGACGGTCGGAGGCGAGCAGGCGTCGCAGCGCCGTCCGCAGCCCGTCGACGTCGACGGCCACGCCGTCGCGCAGCAGCTCGCGGACGTACGCGTCGACGGGCCGGGCGCCACGCCGCCGGTTGCACCCCCGGCAGGCCAGGACGACGTTCTCCGCCACCAGGTGCCCGCCGCGGGCACGCGGCACCAGGTGCTCGAGCGTCAGGTCGCGCCGCCACGGCGCGCGCCCGCACCACGCGCAGGCCGGCCCGTCGCGCTCGAGCAGCGAATCGACGGAGACGGCGGCCACCCCTCCACCGTACGCCCCGCCGCGCCGGACGGTGCCGGGCGGCCACGGACGACGACGGGGCCGGCCGCCCGGGGTGCGAAGCTTCCGGACGACGGACGCCGCACCCCGCCGAGAGAGGAGCAGCATGGCCCCCCGACGACACGACCCCGATCCGGACGCGACCCCGCCGGGGACGATCCTGGTCACCGGCGCTACCGGCGGCATCGGCGGGGCGCTCGTCGAGGAGCTGCAGCGGGCGGGACAGCCGTTCCGGGTGATGTGCCGCCGGTACGAGCAGATCCGGGCCTTCGCGGAGCGGGGCGTCGAGGCGACGTTCGGCGACCTGTCGTC
Source organism: Patulibacter sp. SYSU D01012 (assembly GCF_017916475.1). Classification (GTDB taxonomy): domain Bacteria; phylum Actinomycetota; class Thermoleophilia; order Solirubrobacterales; family Solirubrobacteraceae; genus Patulibacter. The sequence goes on along the minus strand of NZ_JAFMTB010000002.1, from coordinate 138,572 downwards.
GCCCGCCACCGTCCGGGCGGCGAGCGTCGGCTGCGACCAGCTCTTCCTCGTGCCGCCCGCCGTCGAGGGGATGTCCGTCCAGACGTGCGGGGCCATCGACGCCGCCCGCGAGGCCGGGGTGACGCACGTGGTCAAGGTGTCGGCGTCCGACCGCAGCCCGGACTCCCCCATCCCGTGGGCGCGCGAGCACGCGTGGAGCGACCGGTACCTGGGGGGCAGCGGCGTGGCGTGGACCGTGCTGCGCCCGGCGGCGTTCCTGACCAACCTGCTGCAAGCCGCCCCGGCGATCCGGCGCGGCGTGCTGCCGGGCCTGAGCGGCCCCGGGGCGACCCCGTGGGTGGACCCGGACGACGTGGCTGCGGCCGCGTGCACGGTGCTCACGGACCCGGCCCGGCGGGGCGGCGCCGGCGACGACGGACGCAGCTGGCTGCTGACCGGCACGCCCCCGCTGTCGTTCCCCGACGTCGCCGCGCGGCTCCGCCGGCAGCTCGGGCGCCGCGTCCGCTACGTGCCGGTCCCGCCGCCGCTGGCCTACCTGGCGATCCGCGCGTCGGGGGCGTCGCCGTGGATGGCGCGCGGCCTCGTCGCCCAGTTCGCGACCGTCGTCCGGGAGGGTCGCGACGGCGTCCGCGAGGTCTCGGGCGACCTGGAGGCGCTGCTGGGCCGGGCGCCGCGGGACCTGGACGCGTTCGTGGCGGCCCACCGGGACGCGTTCCGGTAGGCCGCCGCGGGCGGTCAGCGCTCCAGCGCGTCCAGCCGCCGCTCGAGCGCCGCGATCTGCCGCGCCTGCGTGCCCAGCCGCCGCGCCTGCGCGTCCAGCCGCCGCTGCTGCCGCACGGTCTGGGCGTGCAGCTCCTTCACCGCGGCGAGCGAGACGCCGGCCTCGTCGAGCAGGCCGATCGTGCGGTCGTCGCTGCCGAGCCCGAACGCCTTGCGGAAGTCCTGTGCCATCGGGCCCAGGTGACGGACGCCGCGCCGTTCGCCCCGGTAGCTCCAGGTGCTGACGGGCATCCGCGCCAGGCGCCGCAGGACGCCCCGTGCCGGAGCGACGTCCCTCTTCGTGTGCCGGTCGCTCGTGCAGGACATGGACGCCCCGCCGGCCGCGATGAAGCAGCCGGTCGTCCCCGCGGCGTTGGTGAGCAGCCGGAAGCCGCCGGCGGCGCGCGCCGTGAACTGGTTGTCCGCCGTCGCCGCGACGGTGTTCGTGGTCGAGGCGTCGCCGAAGACGAACGCGCCGTCGAAGCCCTGCTGCGGGTCGAGGTCCGGGATCGAGCACGTCCCGGCGGCCGGGCACCCCGCCCCGGCGACCGCTCGACTGCCGAGCGCCACGGAGCCCTGGCCCATCGCGGCGGTGCGCGAGCCGATCGCCACGGCGCCTTGCCCGGCGGCGCGGCTGGCGAGTCCGAACGACGTCGCGCCGGTGCCGCTGCTCGCGGTCGTGCTGCCCATGGCGACCGCGGCGTTCCCGGTCGCGGAGGAGCGGTCGCCGTACGCCAGCGCATAGATGCCGCTGGCCAGGGCGCCCGATCCGCCGGCCCACGAGTAGAAGCCGACGTTGGCGTCGTCCCAGGCGGTGGAGGGACACGAGCCGGCCGAGCCGCTGCGGAACGCCCCCTTGTACGGGTACCACATGGTCCGCTCGCCGCAGCCCGACGCGGGGATGCGCCCGAACCCGAGCCCGCCGCCGGCCAGCAGCCCCCCGTCGGCGAGGACCTTGAAGTCGGCCGTGCCCGTCGCCCCGCTGTCGACGACCGTCGACCGCAGCCACAGCGACGCCGCGGCCGGATCCGTCGCCGGCGGCGCCTGCGGCTCCGTCGGCGACAGGCGCGAGAAGCGCGCGTCGCTCTCGTCCTTCGGGTAGAACCGCGACGTGTCGACGGTGCCCGTCTCGCCCCGGGGGCCCTGCGGACCCTGGGGGCCGGCGGGGCCGGCAGGACCGGCGGGCCCGGGCGCGCCCGTCGTCCCGGGCGGCAGCACCGACGCGGGGAAGCGCTTGTCGCGGCCGAGCGGGACGAGCTGTCCCGCCTTCGGGGTGCGTGACGCCTTCAGGCCGCCGACGCGGGCGGCGTCGTCCGCCTTGCGCGCGGCGGGGACCTTCTTGGGGGCGGCGTCCGCCGGCGGGGCGGCGGAGAGGGCCACGAGGGCCGCGAGCGCCAGCGCGGCGCCGCGACGTGGACGGAACGACATGGGACTCCCGGGGTCGTGAGGATGTACGGCGCAGACTCACGGACGCGGGGGCGTCCGTCAACGCCGTCAACGCGACGGCGTCCGCCCGTGCCGTGCGGGGCCCGGGGTGCGCGGGGCCGTCAGACGACCTGCGCGGCGGCGTACCCGGACGCCCACGCCCACTGGAAGTTGAAGCCGCCGAGGTGGCCGGTGACGTCCAGGACCTCGCCGATGAAGTACAGCCCCGGGCTCTTGCGCGACTCCATCGTCTGGGACGAGACGTCGCGGGTGTCGACGCCGCCGAGGGTCACCTCGGCGGTGCGGTAGCCCTCCGTCCCGGCCGGCACGACCTGCCACCCGCCGAGCCGCTCGGCGATCCGCCGCAGCTCGGCGGGCGTGTGCTGCTTCATCGGCTTGGACGGGAACCAGCGCTCGGTGAGCAGCCCCGCCATCCGCTTCGTGAAGACCTCGCTCAGGACGGTGCGCAGCTCGCTGTCGGGGCGCGTCGCCCGACGCTCCTCCAGCCACGCGAGCGCGTCGTGGCCGGGCAGCAGGTCGATCTCGACGGCGTCGCCCAGGCGCCAGAAGGAGGAGATCTGCAGGATCGCGGGGCCGCTCAGGCCGCGGTGCGTGAAGAGGACGTTCTCGCGGAAGCTCTGGCCGTTGCAGCGGACCTCGGCGTCCACCGACGTGCCCGACAGCTCGGTGCAGAGCTCCTTGAGCGCGTCGGTGATGATGAACGGCACCAGGCCCGCGCGGGGCTCGACGACCGCGTGGCCGAACTGCCGGGCGATCTCGTAGCCGAAGCCCGTCGCGCCCATCGTCGGGATCGACAGGCCCCCGGTGGCGATGACGACGGACTCGGCGGCGACGTCGCCCAGGTCCGTGCGCAGCCGGTAGCCGTCGTCGGTCCGCTCGATCCGCTGCACGGCGGTCTTCAGGTGCAGCTCGACGCCGGCCTGCGCGCACTCGTCGAGCAGCAGGTCGCGGATGTCGTGCGAGCGGCCGTCGCAGAACAGCTGACCCAGCTTCTTCTCGTGGTACGCGACGCCGTGCTTGGCGACCAGGCCGACGAAGTCCCACGGCGAGTAGCGGGCCAGCGCGGACTTGCAGAAGTGCGGGTTGCCGGACTGGTAGTTGTCCGGCTCGGCCCACATGTTCGTGAAGTTGCAGCGCCCGCCGCCGGACATGAGGATCTTCTTGCCCGCCTTGTTCGCGTGGTCGAGCAGCAGCACGCGGCGGCCGCGGGCGGCGGCCGTCATGGCGCACATCATGCCGGCGGCGCCGGCGCCGATGATCACTACGTCGGGGGTGCGCACGACACGTCCTGGGGCACGGGGAGAGGCGGCGGGCCGAGGCCCGGCCCGACACGGTACGGCGGCGCGGCCGCGGATGCGCCCCGGCGGGGCCGCCCCGCCGCTCCGGTCCGGGGCGCCGGCCCGTCCGCCCCACGGCGTCGCGCGCCGCCGCGCGCGGAACGTCCCCGCCGCGTCCCGGGCGCCGGCCCGCGGCGTCAGCGGGCGTCGGGGGGCGGCGTGGCCGAGTCCCGCCGCCGCGCGAGGTACCCCAGCAGCGCGGGATCCCGGGAGCGCAGCACGTCGACGGTCTCGCCGGTGCAGGCGCAGAGCGCGACGACCGCCTGGCCGTCGGCGCGCCCGACGAGCCGCCACGCCGCGCCGGCGTCCTCCCAGCGCGCGAGGGTCTGCAGGGGCGAGTCGTCCACGGCGCCGATCCTCGCTCTCCCCCGCGCCGGTGGCAAGCGCGGCGCCGTCAGGCGACGACCGCCGCGGCGGCCAGCCCCTGCTGCACCTGCGCCGCCAGGGCGCCGCAGGCGGGCCCGCGAGCGCCCGCGGCGAGCGTCGCGTCGAGCCCGAGCGCGTCGTACGCGGCGCGGGCCCGCCCGTACGCCTCGAGCAGCGCGGGCGTCGGCGCCGGATGCGCCGGGCGCGCCGCGTTCAGCACGGACGCGAGCGGCGCGTCGCGGGCCGCGAGCCCGGCGTCGCGCAGGCCCTCGACCGCGGTGCGCGCGATGGCCGCGTCCTCGACGAACGCGCGCAGCTCGACGACCAGCAGGGTGCGCCCGGGGCCCAGCGGGACGCCGCCGGGCGCGACGCGCACCACCGGCACCGCCGGGTCCAGGACGTGCGTCAGCTGCGGCACCTCGGCGAGGGCCGCGGCGTCCCCCTCGACCCACGCGGTGACGGCCCGCAGGCGCGGGACGTCGTAGGGGACGCCCGCCGCGGGGAAGAGCTCGCCGGCCCCGATCGCCAGCAGCGGCCGCCAGGCCGTCACCGGCGGGCCCGCCAGGAACTCCAGCGCCGTGCCGCCTCCGCCTCCGGGGCCGACGCGCCGCAGCCCGCCGACGACCTCGACGACCACCGACGCGCGCGAGCGCAGGCGGGCGACGAGGCGCTCGACCAGGACGCCGACGAGCTCCGGCGCCAGGGTGTGCGGCGGGGCCTCGACGCCCGCGAGCGCCTCGTCCGGATCGAGGGCCGCCGCGAGCGTCGCCGGGCGGACCAGCGGCGTCCAGGCGGCGTGGCGCAGCGCCGCGGCGATGCTGCGCGCCCCGCCGGGCGCGGCCTTCGCCGCGCGCGGGCCGACCCATCGGCGGTGGAAGGCCGGACCGTGCTGGCCGACCGACGCCTCGGCGAGGGTCATCCCCGCGAGCGCGTCCTCGTGGTCCGCGTCGAGCAGCCCGTCGTCGCCGAACGCGGCGCGCACCGCATGCACCTCGCGGCGCAGCTCGTCGCGGACCGCCTCGGGCAGCCGCGCGTACGGACGCGGATCCCCGGGGTGCAGGAGCACGTCCGGCTCGAGCCGCCCGGCCTCGACGGTCGCGGCGTCGTCCAGCACGGCGGGCGTGGTCCCCAGCACGCCGGCGGCCCACACTCCGACGCCGGCGCCGTCCAGCCGGAGCAGCCGCGGCGGCGGCAGCAGCGTGCGACCCTCCCGGCGCGCGGGCAGGAGCGCGCCGGCCAGGTCGTGCGTCGGGGCGAGCAGGCGGACGGGCACGCCGGCCGCGCCCAGGGCGTCGGCCGCGACGAGCGCCGCCAGCGTGCCGCCGACGACCACCCGTTCGCCGGAGCGCCGGGCGGGCGGCGGATCGAAGGGGCGCGGGGCGTCGTCGCGCACGACGCGCTCGACGCGCGGCACCCGCGGCGCGAGCGGCGGCACGATCGCCGCGCCGCGGTACGGACGGAGCGGATCGACGCGCGGCCAGGTCACGCCCGGCTCCCCCGCGCACGCGCCGCCGCCGCGCCGACGTGCGGCGCGCGGGCGTCGGCCGGCGGACGGAGGGCGATCCTCACGACGCGGTCATCGGCCCCGAAGCCGGAGCGCTTGAGCGATCCGCGGCGACGCGGGTCAGGCGACCGCCGGCGCGCGCGGCGCCAGCGCGGCGGCGGAGAGCCGCGCGACGCGCAGCCCCGCCCCCGCGTCCGGCGCGGGCACGCGCGTGGCGTCGGGTGCCCAGACGCCGCTCAGGCCGCACGAGGTCCATCCCGGACGGGGTCCGGCGGCGTGGTTGGCGAGCGCGACGAACATCCGGTGGTCCTGCGCACGGGCGGCCATGTGCACGTCGAGCCGGCGCTCCTCGCCCGTGACGTAGAGCGCCGACACGGCGTAGAGCTCGGCGCCGGCGTCGGCGACCGCCTGGGCGTGCCGCGGGACGGCGGCGTCGAAGCAGATCCCCAGGCCGACCCGCCAGCCGTCGAGGGCGAAGGGCGGCGCGGGGGCGTCGGCCGGCACGAAGCGCTCCCGCTCGGCGCCGTGCAGGTGCTGCTTCGGGGCGACGGTCTCCCGGCCATCCCGCAGGACGATCGAGGCCAGGCGCGGCCCGCCGGCCTCGCGCACCGCAGCGCCGACGACCACGGCGACGTCCGTCTCGGCGGCCGCGGCCCGGATCGGGTCCAGCCGCGCGTCGTCCGGGAGGACCCACGCCTCGTCGCGGTCCAGCAGGTCCAGGTCGTAGCCGACGAGCGAGAGCTCGGGGAGCACGAGCAGCCGGGCGCCGGCGGCCGCCGCGCGCCGGGCCAGCTCGGCCGTCGTCCGGGCGTTGGCGGCGACGTCGCCGGGCCGCGACGCGGTCTCGGCGACGGCGATGGTCAGATCGGCGACCGGCGGCACGGCCCGCAGCCTAGACGGCCGTCTCGGCGGGACGGGTCGCCGTCCGTCGCGGCCGCGGCGCCCCCGGCCTCGTGGGGCCGGGGCGTCCGACGCGGTCGCCGGCCGCCGCGGCCGCGACGGCTCAGCCGGCGAGCGCGGCGTCGATCTCGTCGCCGATCAGCGAGAAGCCGTCGAGATCCTGCCGGCGGCCCCGGTGCACGGCCGCGTGACGGCGGCGGCCCTCGGGTCGGAAGCCCAGGCGGCGGGCGAGCGCCGCCGAGCGGGCGTTGCCGGCGGCGGCGGTCCAGACCAGGCGGTGCGCGCCGAGGGCCCGCCGCGCGTGCGCGATCGTGGCCAGGCAAGCGCGGCGCACCAGGCCCTCGCCCTCGTAATCCGTCGCGATCCAGCAGCCGACCTCGACCGCGTCCGCCGCGGGGTCGTGGCCCAGCAGCGCGGTGCCGCCGACCACGACGTCGCCGTCGAGGAGGAGCAGCACGAGCACCCGGCCGCCCTCGCGCCGCAGGTAGCGGCCCAGGAACGCCGCGGCGCCCTCCGGCGTGGCGGCGCCGGCCGCCCACGGCAGGTGCTCGCCGAGGTGGTCGAGGTCGCCGGCGACGAGCGCGGCGAACGCGTGGGCGTCGCCGAGGGTCGCCTCGCGCAGCAGCAGGACGCCGCCGGACGGCCGCGGCAGCTCGACGGGCGCGAAGGCGACGCTCACGGGGCGGCATGGTGCCACGGCGCCCGGCGGCACGGCCGGGGCCGGCGGCGCGCCCGCCCGCCCCGCGCCGCGCCGGCCCACCGCGGGCTCAGGTGCCGCAGAACGTCTGGAAGCCGGCGCCGAACGTCGCGGGCGCCGGCTGCGCGTACGCCTCCAGCCCGGGCCGCTCCTCGAAGGGCCGACGGACGACGTCCACGAGGCGCTCGACGGGCCCCAGGTCACCGTCGGTGGCGGCCGTCAGGGCCTCCTCGACGAGGTGGTTGCGGGGCACGTAGACGGGGTTGGTCCGGTCCATCGCGGCGGCGGTCGCCTGCGGATCCCGGCCCGGCCCGGCCAGCGCGGCGCGCCACCGCTCCGCCCAGGCGTCGAACGCCGCCGGGTCGGCGAAGAGGGCCCGCGCGGGCGCGTCGTCGCCGCGCACCGCCGCCGACAGCGCGCGGAACCCCGCCGTCAGGTCGACCTGCCCGGCGTGCATGAGCCGGAGCAGGTCGTGGCCGAGCGCCGCGCCGTCGGGGGCGTCCTCGGGCATGCCGAGCTTGGCGCAGATCCCGCGCGCCCAGTGGCGGTCGTAGCGCGCGACGAACGACTCGAGGACGGGCGTGGCGGCGGCCACGGCGTCCTGCGCGTCCGGGGCGATCAGCGGCAGCAGCGGCGTGGCCAGCTGCGCCAGGTCCCACTGCACGACGAGCGGCTGGCGGCCCCAGGCGTAGCGGCCGCCGTGGTCGATCGAGCTGAAGACCGTCTCCGGGTCGACCGCGTCCATGAACGCGCACGGGCCCAGGTCGATCGTCTCGCCCGAGATCGCGACGTTGTCCGTGTTCAGGACGCCGTGCACGAAGCCGACGTGCATCCACCGCGCGACGAGGGCGGCCTGCGCCTCGACGACCGCCTCGAAGAGCGCCAGGTACGGCTGGTCGGCGTCGGCCGCCTGCGGGTGGTGCCGCGCGATCGCGTAGTCGGCCAGGCGCCGCACGAGCGCCGGGTCGCCCTGGACGCCGGCGTACTGGAACGTGCCGACCCGCAGGTGGCTGGCGGCCACCCGCGCCAGCACCGCCCCCGGCAGCTTCGTCTCGCGGTACACGGGCTCGCCCGTCGCGACGACGGCGAGGGCGCGCGTGGTCGGCACCCCCAGCGCGTGCAGGGCCTCCGAGACGACGTGCTCGCGCAGCATCGGTCCGACAGCGGCGCGGCCGTCGCCGCCGCGCGCGAACGGCGTGCGGCCGGCGCCCTTCAGGTGGACGTCGCGCCGGCGCCCGTCGGGGCCGACGAGCTCGCCCAGCAGCACCGCCCGTCCGTCGCCGAGCCGCGGCACCCAGCCGCCGAACTGGTGGCCGGCGTAGGCCTGCGCGACCGGCCGCGCGCCGTCGGGCACGGCGTTGCCGGCCAGCACCGCGACGCCGTCGGGGCCCGCGAGCGCGTCGGGGTCCAGGCCCAGCTCGCGCGCGAGCGGCGCGTTGACGACGAGCGGCCGCGGCGCACGGACGGGCTCCGGCCGCCACGGCACGTACAGGCCCTCGAGCTCGCGGGCGAACTCGTCGTCGAGGGCGAGGAGCGGCCCGGCGGTGGTGCTCATCCGTCGAGGCTAGCGGGGTCGCCGCCCCGGCCCGCCGGCCCGCGGCGGCCCGCGCGGGCGCCCGGCCCCGCGGCTGCGCAGCCCCGTTGGCCGAGCGGTCCCTCAGCGCCGCGCCCAGTCCTCGACCAGGCGGCGGGCGATCGCGGACCGCGGGGGCAGCAGCAGCCCGTCGCCCGGCGCCTCCTCGTCCCAGGCGTCCTCCTCGACCGCCGCGAGCACCTCGTCGCGCCCGAACCAGCGCGCGTCCTCCAGCTCGTCGTCCGTGCCGGCGATCGCGCCCGCCGCGTACGGCACCTCGAAGCCCACCATGAGCGAGAACGGGAACGGCCACGGCTGCGACGAGCGGTAGGCCGGCGGGCCGACGCGCACGCCGACCTCCTCCAGGACCTCGCGCGCGACGGCCTCCTCCAGGCTCTCCCCGGGCGAGACGAAGCCCGCCAGCGCGGAGTAGCGGCGCGCCGGCCAGACGGCCTGGCGGCCCAGCAGCACGCGGTCGCCGTCGGTCACGAGCATGATCACGACGGGGTCGGTCCGGGGGTGGTGCACCGTCCCGCAGACCGGGCAGGAGCGGGCCATGCCGCCCTCGGCCAGGCCGGTCGGGGAGCCGCAGACCGCGCAGTGCCGCGTGGCGCGGTGCCAGTTCAGCAGCGCCGCCGCGTAGGCGACGAGCCCGCCGTCCCCCCGCGCGAGCTCCTGCGCCACCGCCCGCAGGCCGATGCGGCCCGCGGCCTGGGGCGCGGGCTCGCCCCGCATGCCGCCCGCGCCGACGAGCGCGGCGCGCCGGCCGGCCGGCGGGGGGTCCTCGTCGACGACGAACAGGGGCCCCGCGTCGTCCAGGCCCAGCAGCACGGCCTCGGCGTCCGCGGGCAGCACGTCGGCCAGCGGCACGAGGTCGAGCGCGGCCCCGGACGCGCGCACTCCCGCGTCGCCGAGGAGCAGCGCCCGCGCCGCCGGATCGCGCTGCTGGGCGTCGAGCCACCCCTGGTCGCGGCGGCGACGGTCGGCGGCTCGGTCGATCTGCGCGCCGGTCAGCGCGTTGGGCTCGGGCATGCGGGGGACGCTAGCCGCCCGGCGGCCGGTCCCCCGCGCGGCGCCGGATCCCGGCGGTCAGCGGGCTGACGCCTCGAGCGCCGGCGCGGGCGGGAGCGCGCCGGCGTGCGACGTCTCCGCCGAGACGACGACCCCCACGCTCAGGAAGAGCGCCAGGAGCGGGCCGGTCAGGCCCGCCAGCGCGACGGTGCGGAGGGATGGAGCGACGGTGTAGCGGTGCTGCGGCATGACGGACGACCTTCGGGTGGGCGGTGTACTCGTCCGGAAGGTACGGCCGGTCCGGCCGCCTCGTGAGACGCCGTGCACAGATGGTCGGCCGGGCGTTTCGTACCTCCAGGACCGCCGTCTGCCGCCGATCACCGGGGCAGCTGCGGCCTGACGGCGGCCACGCCTCCGGCGAACAGCCGTGCGTCCACCGTTGGGGTCCCGGCGTGGACGGCCGTCGGAGACGCCCACGGCGGCGGCCGCCGCCCCCGCCCGACGCTCCCGGGACGCCGCGCTCCGCCGACGTCTTCGTGCGCCGCGGTCCCCGACGTGCCTCCACCGGACGGCCGGGCGCCCTCAGACGCCGCCGACGAGCGCCCCGATCCCGTAGGTCGCGGCCATCGCCGCGACCCCCCACGCCGCCACGCGCAGCGCGGCGACGCCGGCCGGCGCCCCGCCGAGCCGGGCCCCCAGGGCGCCGAGCACCGCGAGGGCGACGCAGGCCACGGCGACGATCGCCAGCACGTGCGCCGTCAGTGCGGCGGCGAGGGGCAGCGCGGCCCCCGCGGCGAACGCGACCGCCGACGAGCCGGCGGCCTGCAGCGGCCGGGCCCGCCGGGCGTCCGCCAGACCGAGCTCGTCCCGCACGTGCGCCGCGAGGGCATCGCGCTCGGTGAGCGCCTCGGCGACCCGGCGCGCCAGCTCGGGCGGCAGCCCCCGCTCGCGCTGCAGCGCCGTGAGCTCGTCGAGCTCGCCGGCCGGGTCGTCCGCCAGCTCCCGCGCCTCGAGCGCGATGTCCGCGGCCTCGGTGTCGCGCTGCGAGCTGACCGAGACGTACTCGCCGGCGGCCATGGAGAACGCGCCGGCGGCCATACCGGCCAGGCCGGCCGTCAGGACGGCGCTGCGGCCGGCGCCGGAGCCCGCCACGCCGAGCAGCAGGCTGGCGGTCGAGACGATGCCGTCGTTGGCGCCCAGCACCGCCGCGCGCAGCCAGTTCGCGCGCCCCGACCGGTGCCGTTCGACGTGCCGTCGCGCCGGCCACCCGGCCGTCGGTCCGCGCCCGGTCATGCGGCACCGGTCCGCACGGCCCCGAGGGCAGAGGCTGCGGTCGTCATGGGGTCTCCTCGCGGGGGCGGATGCGTCAGCCTCTCACGCGTCGAGCGCCGCGGCCAGCCGGTCCAGGACGGCCTCGACGGGCGCGTCGGTGCGCAGCGGCACCACGCGCGCGGCCGGCACCTCGTCGAGCGGCTCGCGGGCGCGCAGCTGCGCCTCCAGGACCGGGAGCGTCGCGTCGGACGCCGAGCCGGGGGCGGCAGCGCGGGCCGCGACCCGGCGGCGCAGCACGGGCGCCGGCGCGTCGCAGACCACGTGGATCGTGCGGTGGGCCTCGCCGGGCATGGCCGCCGCGAGCGCGCGGCGGTGCGCGCGCGTCAGGGACGTGGCGTCCACGACCACGCTCTCCCCCTCCTCCAGCCGCGCCGCGGCGCGGCGGCCGAGCTCGGCGTACGTCGCGGCGGTCACCGCCGGCGCGTACAGGGCGTCGGGGGCGTGCTCGGTCGGCGCCAGTCCCGCCGCGGCCTTGCGAAGGACGTCGCTCGACAGCACCGGGATGCCGGTCCGGCGCGCCAGCCGGTCGGCCAGCAGGCTCTTGCCGCTGCCCGAGGGGCCCGCCAGAACGTAGGCGCGCGGGCCGTGCGTGCGCCACGCGTGCCGCTCGGCCAGGGCCAGCCGTCCCCGCGCCACCTCGGCCGCGCGGTCGGGCCCGTCGACGTCGCCGCGGAGGGCCGCGACCTTCGCCCGCACGCACGCCCGGTGCGCCGCGTAGAGCGCGCGGAGCGTCGCGGGACCGGGGTCGCCGCCGTGGCGCCGGTACGCGCCGAGCAGACGGGGCGCGGCCTCGCCCGCCCCGCACGTCTCGAGGTCCATCGCGAGGAAGGCGAGCTCGTCGGCCACGTCGACCTCGCGCAGGTCGTCGGCGAACGCGAGCGCGTCGACCACGCGCACGCCGTCCTCGCCGAGCAGCACGTGCTCCGCGCGCAGGTCGCCGTGCAGCGCGCGGATCCAGCCGCCGGCCGCCCGCTCGGCGAGCAGCTCGCCGTGGTCGCGGACGTACGCCCGCAGCCGGCGCTGCACCCGGTGCAGGGCCGCCCGGTCGTCGGCCGCGTCGAGCAGGGCGGCGAGCTCGTCGGCGTCGTCGTCCAGGAGCCGGAGGACGTGGGCGCAGGCGCCGGGCACGTCCTCGGCCGCCGCGACGCGGCGGGCGCCGCGGTGGTAGCGGGCGACCCGCTCGGCGACGGCCTCCAGCTCGGGGTCGGGCAGCGGCCCGCGCTGCGCGTGCGCGGCGAGCGTGTCGGCCGCGGCGAACCGCCGCATCTCGACGACGACCTCGAACGCGTCGGGGTCGTCGCCGGCGGTCAGGCGCGGCCCGTCGGCGGTCCGTGCGACGCCGCGCACGCCCAGGTACAGGTCGGGGGCGAGGACGCGGTTGCGCGCGATCTCCGCGTGGCACGCCCGCCTGCGGGCGGCGAGCGTGCGGTGGTCGGCGAAGCCGAAGGACCGGGCGCGCCCCACCTTGTACGCCCGGTCGGCGGTCAGGAGGACCGCCGACATGTGGGTGTCGATCCGCTCGAGGGCCTCGGCCGGCGTCCCGGCCGCGGCGGCGACCGCCGCGGCCACGTCGTCGAGCGAGGACGGGCCGGCGGGCGGCGCCATCGCGGTCGCGGGACGGGCGGTCATGCCGTCAGCGCTCCCGTCCCTCCGGCCGCGTGACCGGCCGGGTCGGTCGCGGTCGCGGTCGCGGGCGCCGGGGCCGCGGAGCCCGCGGCGGGCGTCGGCGGCAGGGCGTGCGGGTCGTCCGCGGGGGGCGTGCCGATCAGCACCTCGTGGTGCTTCGCGGCGGCCCGGTGCTGCATCCACTTCATCCCGACGTACACCGGGATGCCCGCCAGCAGGAGCATGAAGCCCTTGGTGACGATGTCGTCGCCGGCGCCGGCGATCGCCCAGGCCGAGTACAGGAAGGCGAAGGCGGCGACGGTCAGGTCGCGGGCGAAGTGCTTCCTGTCGAAGAGCTCGGGCTCCGTGACGAGCAGGTGCGCCTGGGCCGCGGCCGAGTAGGCGTACGGGACGAGGGTGGTCAGGGTGGCCAGCAGGGTCACGAACGTGAAGGCGCTGACCAGGCCGTCCGTGTAGTTCATGAGCATCAGGCCGCTCAGCAGGGCGGACGAGATCACCAGGCCCACCACCGGCGTCTGGTTCTTGCCGTGCACCTTGGCGAAGACGGCCGGGAAGAGCCCGTCCTGCGCGGCGGCGAGCGGCACGCGACCCTGCAGCAGGATCCAGCCGTTGAGGGCGCCGAACGTGGCGGCGATGGCGACGAGCGCGACGACCTTCGTCCAGGCCCCGCCGAACATCACGCCGGCGGCGTCGGCGAACGGGCTGGTCGAGCTCGCGAGCGTGCCCGCCGGGATCACGCCCATGACGACGACGGTCGACAGCAGGTAGACCACGGTGGCGGCCAGGGTGCCGTAGATCGTGGCGCGCGGGATGTTCCTCTCGGGGTCCTTGACCTCCTCGGCGGCGACCGTGGCGGACTCCAGGCCGATGAAGGCCCACATCGTCAGCGGCGCGGCGGCCGACAGGGCCGACCACGTGCCGTGCGGGGCGAACGGGGTCAGGTTGTCCGCGTCGACGAAGAACAGGCCGACGATCGCGACGATCGCGAGCGGCACGAACTTGAGGATCGTGGTGACGAGCTGGATCTGGGCGCCCTGGCGGACGCCGAGCGAGTTCATGGCGGTCAGGAACCAGATGACCGCGATGCCGACGACGGCGGCGAGCAGGTGGTTCGTCGCGAGCGCGGGCCAGAAGACCGCCAGGTAGCCGACCATCGCGACCGTGATGGCCGCGTTGCCGGCCCAGGCGGCGATCCAGTAGCCCCACGCCGTCTGGAAGCCGACGAAGTCGCCGAACGCGCGGCGGCTGAAGGCGTACGGGCCACCCGTGCGCGGGAACGTGCGGCCGAGCCGCGAGAACACGAGCGCGAGCAGCATCGCGCCGACGCCGGTGAAGACCCACGCGAGGATCGAGACCGGGCCGGCCGCGGCGGCCAGCGAGGCCGGCAGCAGGAAGACGCCAGAGCCGACCATGTTGCCGATGACGAGCGCCACGGCCATCCACAGGCCCATCTGGCGCTTGAGCTGGGGTGCGGGGACCGCGTCCCGCGCACCCTTCCGGGGTGTCATGCCTCCTCCTTTCGGACCGCCGTCCTGGCGGCCACGAGGACGATCCGATCCTTCCGCCGCGCGCGGCCGGCGCCATCCGGGCGAGCGTGCGCGCGTGGTGCCCGGGACTACGGGGCCGGGACCGTAGTCCTCCGGGCGTCCGGCTCAGCCGTCCGCGCGGGCGGGATGCGCGCCCGTCCGCGCCCCACGCGGCACCACGAGGAGCGGGCACCGGGGGCGCCGGACGAGCCGCGACGAGACGCTGCCGAGCAGGACGCGGCGGACGGGCCCGTGGCCGCGCGAGCCGAGGACGAGCAGCTCGACCTCGTCGCCCAGGACGGTGAGGGCGCTGGCGGGATCGCCGTCCAGCACGCGCAGCTCCGCGGCCTCGGCGCCGGGCACCCGGTCGCGGACGGCCCGCAGGCCGCGCGCGGTCAGCTCGCGCACGTCCCGCACCTCGGCCAGGTCGGGGTAGCCGCCCCACCAGACCGGCTGCTCGGCGACGCCGGCGAGCACCAGCCGCGCGCCGGCGGCCTGCGCCAGCTCCGCGCCGAGCCCGACGGCGCGGACCGCGTCGTCCGATCCGTGGCAGGCCACCGCCACCGTCCGCGGCCGCCACCCCGCCGTCGCCAGCCCCGGCGGGGCGACGCCGACCGCGCACGGGCTGCCGTGCAGCGTCTGCTCGGTGGCGCTGCCCACGCGCACCCGCGCGGCGCGCGCGCTGACGCCGACGACGAGCGCCGACGCGTCCAGCTCCTCCGCCAGGCGGTGCAGGCCTTCGGCGGGCGACACGCCGAGGCACGCGGTGAACGACGTCCCTGGCCGCGCGCCCCAGCGGACCCGGGCGGCCGCGAGCTCGAGCTCCGCGGCGGCGAGCAGCTCGCGGTGGGCGGCCCCCGGCGGCAGCCCGTCCGGCGCGGGCTCGTACCCGCACACCCGCGCGACGGTCAGCTCCGACCCGCGGGCCAGGTCGGCCAGACCGGCGGCGAGCGCCAGGGCGTCGTGCCCCCCGGGCGTGTCGACGAAGCCGGTGACGATCCGTTCGAGCATGGTTCCTCCTGGTGCCCTGCCACCGTACGCCAGCCGGGCGGGCGCGTCATCCGGGGTTTCCGCGCGCAGGGGGCCTGGGGTGCCGCGAACTACGGACCGTGCCGCGGGGAGCCCCCGGATGGACGGCGCTGCGGGGCGACGTACGGTGCAGGCACCACCACCCGACCCCCGCGGAGCCAGCAATGAGCACGCACCTCGTCGTCGGGCACGACGGCGGCGCCGGCGGCGCCGACGCCCTCGCCCTGGCCCTCCACCTGTCCGACCTGCTCGGGCCGGAGCCCGCGCGGCTCACCGTCGCGTCGGTCTACCCGACGGCGGTCGGCACCCTCCGCCTGGGCGTGCCGACGGACTACGACGCCGCGCTCCGCGAGGACGCCGAGGAGCGGCTGGCGCCCGCCCGTGCGGCGCTCGCCGGTCGCGACGACGTCGAGCTGCTCGCGGTGCCGGGCGGCTCGCCCGCGCGGGCCCTCCACGAGCTGGCCCGGGAGCGCGGGGCCACCGCGATCGTCGTGGGCCGCAGCCACACGACCGCCGTCAGCCGGCCGTTCATCGGCTCCGTCACGGAGCAGACGCTGCACGCCGCGCCGTGCCCGGTCGCCGTGGCGCCGCGCGGGTACGCCGAGGCCGCGCCGGCGGCCGGCGTCGTCGCGGTGGCGTACGACGGCAGCCCGGACGCCCGCCACGCCCTCGGAACCGCGGCCGGCATGGCCCGCGGGACGGGCCGGACGGTGCGGATCGTCGAGGTCGTCGAGCGCGTCCCGCTCGCCGTCGGCAGCATCGTCGACCCGTACCCGTTCGCCGCCGTCCGCGCCGAGGCGCACGGCGAGCTGGCGCAGGCGGTCGAGCTCGCGGGCGACGTGCCGACCGACCCATGTCTGCTCGAGGGCCCGACCACCGAGGTGCTGGGCGCCATCGACGACGTCGAGCTGCTCGTCCTGGGGTCGCGCGGCTTCGGGCCGGTCGAGCGCGTCCTGCTCGGCAGCGTCTCGACGCGCGTGGCGCGCCACGCCGCCGCGCCGCTGCTCGTGCTGCCGCACGTCGCCGCCTGAGCTGGGGCGGAACGCCCGGCCGCCGCGGCCCGGCCGCGTCCGGGCCGGGCGCCGCCGGCCCGGGGCGTCCCGGTGGGGCGTCCCGGGCCCGGGACGCCCGGCGCCTCAGTAGCCGGCGAAGTGGTCCGTGCGCACGCGCCGCACCCCGATCCGACGCAGCGCGCCGCGCACGGCGTCGACCATCGCGGGCGGCCCGGAGACGTAGGCCGCGCGGTCCGCGGCGTCCGGGACGGCGCGGCGCAGCACGTCCTCGGCGAGCAGCGGCGCGTCCACGTGCGTCCACCCCGCGGGCAGGTCGCCGGGCGCGTCCGGGCCGACGAGGACGACCCGCGCGCCGCTGCGCGCGAGGACGTCGCGGTACGGGACCCCCTCGCCGGGGGTCAGGCCGACGACGAGCACGACGTCGCGGGCGACGCCCTCCCCCGCCCCCGCCTCGCGCAGCTGCGAGACGAACGGCGTGATGCCGATGCCGCCGGCGACGAGCAGCAGCGGCACCGCGGGGTCCCGCGGCAGGACGAAGTCGCCGGCGACGGTGGTCGCGGCCACCACGGCGCCGGGCTCCAGCCCCGAGAGCGTGCGCTTGAACGAGCTGCCCCGCCCGCCCGCCGGCGACTCGCGCACGCCGAACGCCACGGTGCGGCCGTCGCCGGGCGCGGACGCGATCGTGAAGACGCGCCGGACCCCGCGCCGGTCGGCGCGGCCGTGCGGCAGCGCCAGCTCGGTGTACTGGCCGGCGGCGAACCGCACGGGCCGATCCACGGCGAACACGTACTCCGCGGTGCTCGGCCCCAGCGGCCGCCGCTCGACGAAGCGCAGCCGCACGCCGGTGCGCCGCGCGAACGCGAACGCCAGCACGTTGCCCAGCACGAGCGCCAGCTCCGGCGTGCTCGTCACCCCGCCCACGTGCCACGGGACGGCGAAGAGCACGCCCACGAGCGCGGCGACGAGCAGGGCCTGCACGCGCCGCGGCGGCAGCGTCAGCGGCTCGGAGAGCATGAACCCGGCCAGGAACACGATCGGGTACGACTGCAGCGCGGTGGTGAGCGCGTCGCCGACGCCCTGGCCGCCGTCGACCAGCCGGACGGTCACGATCGCCCCGGCGACCACCACGAACGTCGCGCCCACCGCCAGCCGCCGGGTGCGGTAGAGCACCACGACCGCGGCCACGAGGACGAACGGCAGCAGCTCCTTGCCCCCGACCCACCAGACGGTCGCGCCGAGCTGCGTGACGCCGACGATGGCGGCGCCCGCGGCCGCGGGGTTCAGCAGGTGGCGGCCGCGCCACGCCAGCAGGTACTTGGACAGCGTCGCCAGCAGCGCGGCCAGGCCGAGGTCCAGCAGGTCGCCGGACTTCGCGGACGGCCAGAAGAGGAAGAAGAGCAGCAGGCCGGTGATGAGCGCCGACTCGGCGTGCGGGCGCACGCGGAAGAGCGGGGCGACCAGGCGGTTGGCGCCGTAGGCGACGCCCAGGGCGACGGCGGCGCTGGCGACCATGTCGCCGGGCGCGTACGGGAGCGTGCCGGCGGCGGCGTACGCCAGCGCGACGAGGGCGAGCGCGGCGAGCAGCAGCAGGACCAGCCGGTACATCGTGACGCGCCCGAGCGCCCGGTCGACGGGCGCGAGCGCGGCCCCCAGCGTGGGGCGCGGGACGGCGACGGCGCTCATGCGAACAGCTCCCCGGGCAGGGCGGCGGAGCGCTCGTAGCGCCCGTCGGCGAAGACGCGCACGCCGGTGCACGCGAACGCGCGCTCCAGCCGCTCCGGCGGCACGAAGAAGAGCGCGGTGGCCAGGCCGTCGGCCTCCATCGCGGTCGGCGCGATCGCCCAGGTCGCCACGACGTCGCGCGTCGGCGCGCCGGTGCGCCCGTCGAGGACGTGGTGCCGGTCCGCCCACGCGCGGCGGTCGATCCCCGAGGCGGCGATCGCGGCGTCCGCGAGTTCGACGACGCCGATCGCGCGCGTCGGGTCGCCCGGCTGCTCCAGCGCCACCCGCAGCGGCGCGGGGCCCGCGGTGCGCAGGTCGCCGCCCGCGTCGACGACGTGGTCGGCGATCCCGCGCGCGGTCAGCAGCGCGCCGACCAGGTCGACGAGCTGCCCCTTGCCCGCGGCGCCGACGTCGAGGAGCACGGGCCGGCGCAGCTCGATCCGCCGGCCGACGTGCGCGACCGTCGCGTCCCACGCGGGCACCTCGGGCTCGCCCGGGCGCGGCGTGAGCGAGTACGCGGCGTCGTAGCCGTGGTGCTCCATCGCGCCGCCGACGAGCGGCGTGACGGCGCCGCCGGTGGCGTCGTGCAGCCGGCGCAGCAGGGTCAGGAGCGCGGGGCCCTCGGGCGGCAGCGGGTGGCTGCCGCCCTCGCGCGCCATCCGCGCGACGAGCGAGTCGGGGCGGAAGCGCGACCACGTGCGGTCGTAGCGGTCGACGAGGGCCGCGACGTCGTCCGCCACGCCGTCGAGGGGCTGCGCGGCGTCGATCCGCCAGCGCGTCCCGATCGCGTCGAAGCTCAGGCCGTGGCGGGGCGGCGCGGCCGCGGGTGCCGGGGCGGGCATGGTCCTACGCCGCGGCGTCCGACTTGATCTTCGCGACCGCGGCGTTGAAGCCGCCGCTCGTCAACGACGAGCCCGCGACCTTCGAGACCTGCAGGTCGTCCAGGCTGCGCCCCACGACCTCGCCCGAGATGCCCCCGGCGAACTCGCCCTGGTACCGCTTGCTGTTGGGGTTCGTCGCGTGCGGGGTGACGTCGACGGCGGTGACCTTGCCGCCCTGCAGCGTCAGCTTGACGCCGATCGTCTCGTCGCCGTTCGGGGAGCGGTACCCGCCGTCGGCGGAGTACGTGCCGTCGCGGTAGGTCGAGCCCGCGGTCGTCGCGGACGTCGACGTGGCGGCGTCGCCCGCCGCGGCGGTCGTGGCGGCGGCGTCGGACGCGCCGGCGGCGCTCGATCCGTCGTCGCCGCCGCAGCCGGCGAGGACGCCGCCGGTGGCGGCGACCGCGAGGCTCGTGGCGACCCAGCGGGCGGGGATGCGGGACATGGGGACTCTCCGTTCGTGGCGTGATCGGTGCGGTTGCTGCGGCAAGCATCCGCGCCGAAGCTGGGAGGATCCTGAGAGGAGGCTCCGGATCTCTTGGGGAACTCTTCGGTTCGGCGCCGAGCGTACGCCGGAGACCGCCCGGGGGCGCGGCGGCGACGGTGCGGTAGGTTGGCGCCGTGCGTGTGCCGTCCGTCCCTCTCCTCCTCGGTGCCGCGTGCGGCGCCTCGATCGCGGTCTGCGGCTGGGGGGCCGCGGGCGCCGCAGCGTCGTGGACGCCCGCCGACCCCGTGCCCGTGGCGGTCGACGAGCCCGCGGTCGTGGTGGGCGCGGAGCCCGGCCGCGTCGCGGTGGCCGGCGTGGAGGGCGCGGGAGGCAGCGCCTTCGTCGGCGCCACGCACGCCCCCGGCGGATCCTGGGCCGCCGCCGCACGGCTGCCCCTCGGGCCCGACGACGCCCCGATCGTCGGTACCGGCGGCGCCGTGGCGCTGGCGTCCGCCGCCGGCGCCGTCTCCGTCCTCCTGGTGACCCCCGACGGCGCCGCCGTGCCGGTCGGCGTCGCGGGCACGGGCGAGCCCCTCGACGTCGCCGCCGACGCGCTCGGCACCGTCCTCGTGGCCTACGGCGACGCGGACGGGCGCGTGCGCCTGGCGCGCCGGTCGGCCGGCGGGGCGTTCGCGGCGGTCAGCGGCTGGCGCGCCCCGACGAGCTCCACCCTGTCCGTGGCGCCCGTCGCGGGCGGCGGGTTCACCGTCGCCTGGAGCGACGACGCCACGGGCCGCGTGAGCGTCGCCGGCGTGGGGCCCGGCGGCGCGGCCGGGGCGCCGCTCTCGCTCCGCGTGCCGCCCACGGACACCGTCGTGACGCCGGTCGCCGCGACCGGCGCCCCGGGCGCGGCCGCGGTCTGGACCGAGGAGCCGGGGGACGTCGACGACGCCCCGGTCGAGGTCTTCGCCGGCGGGCTGGGCCTGCCGGCGGTGCGCGTCGCCACGCTGCCCGCCGGGGTGCTGCCGGAGCCCGTGTGGGCGCAGCGGCTGCCGAGCGGCCCGGTGCACGCCGTCTGGACGGCGTCGGACGCCGACGGGGCGACGACGACCACGCTGGCGTCCGCCATGCCCGCGACGCCCCCGGTCCCGCGCGACCTCGGCCTGGCGGTCGCCGGGCCGCCCCTGCTTCGCGGCGACGGCACCGTCGTGGCGGGCGTCACGCCCGACGGGCGGGCCGCCGCGGTCGACGTCGCGCCGTCGGGCGCGCCGCAGGGGACCACCACGGGGCCGGTCGTCGGGGACGCCGCGGCCGCGGCCGCGGCGTTCGACGCCGAGGGCTCGCTGGCGCTGGCCGTCGCCACGACGGACGGCGGCACGGTCGCGACGACGGACGACCGCACCGCGCCGACCCTCGCCGTCGAGCCCGGCGACGACCCGCTGACCCCGGGGACGACGGTCCGCGCGCGGGCGACGGACGCGTGGGGCGTCGCGGACGTGCAGTGGCGCCTGGACGGCGCCCCGTGGACCACGGGCTCCGGGGCCACGCTGCCCGGCGACGCGGACGGCCGACGCCTGACCGTCGTCGCCCAGGACCGCGGCGGCACCGCGTCGGGGGCCGTGGAGCGGGCGGTGCGCGCCGCGCCCGTCGCCCCCACCCCGGAGCCCCGCGCCCCCGCGCCCGTTCCTCCCGCGCCGCCCGTCGCGCCCCCCGTGACCGTCCCGCTCCCCACCCCGGCGCCGAAGGCGACCCGGCCGTCGGTCCGCATCGTCGGGTCGGCGCCGGTGCGCCGCGACGGCCGGTGGGTCGTGCGGCTGCGCGGTCGGGGGATCGACCGCGTGCGCGTCTCGCTCTTCCGGGAGCGCTACCGGCGGCTGCCCGCGGGCGCGAGCCGCCCCCGCACGTGCACGCCGCGCGCGTCGACGGGCCGCCGTCCGGCGACGGGCCTCCGCGGGCGGTCCGTGCTGCGCGTCGACGGCGAGCGCATCACCCTGCCGCTCCCGTCGCGCTTCGCGCGGGCGCTGGCCTCGCGCGGCCGGTACACGCTGCGGGTCGTCGGCTACGCCACGCAGGGCGACGAGCGGGCGCGCGCGCAGACGCGGTTCACCGTCTGCTGACGCGCGCGGCGCGCGTCAGCCGCGGTCGCGGCGCTTGGGACGGCCGCGCCGCACGCTCCCGCCGCCCATCAGCGCATACATGTGCAGGTGCAGCGTGGGGGCGCCCGGCGGGACCTCGGCGTCCCCCAGCTGGACGTCGTGGCCGCCCATGAAGGCGAACTTCGACACCCGCACGTGGACGTTCTCGGGCACGCGGATCTCGGTGCCGCCCATGACGTCGACGACCGTCAGGTGGACGTCGCGGCCGGCCATCTCGACCCGCGTCAGGTCGATCTCGTTGCCGCCCATCACCGCCACCGCCGTGCAGCGCCGGCCGATCCGCCACCGCCCGCTGCGCTCGTTGCCGCTCATCACCGCGACGATCCAGCGGTCGCCGTCCTCCCCCTCGCGGACGACGGCGCCCGTCGTCCCGGACGCCGACGTGGCCGGCAGGGGCGCCCCGCCGTCGTGCGGCACCAGGTCGAGCGTCAGCGCCTGCAGGTCGTCGCGGGTCACGGCCGCGTAGGCGGCGTCCAGGCGCTCGTCGAGCTCGGCGACGGTCAGCCGGCCGTCCGCGCCCGCGGCCTGCAGCAGCTCGGCGGTGCGGTGCCGGTCGGCGTCGGACGCGCGCAGCGCGGGGGTGCCCCCGCGGGGCCGGGGCTCGGGCAGGTCGGACATGGCCGCGAGCGTACCTGCGCGGCCGGGAGCGCCGGAGGGCCGCCGCCCGGGACGGGTCGTGCGCGGGGCCGTCGGGCCCCGGCGTCGCCCCGAGCGCGGGCCGCCCGGACCGGCGGCGGTCGCTTGACACCCGTACACCGACGGCCGTAGGTTCGCGGCACGGCGCCGCACCCCGCGGCGCCCCGAGGGAGGGCGGACGTCCAGTGGTCGAGAAGGCAGCAGCCCCACGCATCCCCGCGGTCCGGCGCGCCCTGCTGCGCGCCGCCCGGGCGCTCACCACGCCGCTGCTGCCCGACGACTACATCGCGCTCCTCGATCCGCGGTGGTCGACGCGCGAGGCGACCGGCACCGTCGTCCGGGCGCGGCGCGAGACGGACGAGGCGGTCACCCTCGTCGTCCGCCCCACGCACGGCTGGCCGGGACACCGGCCCGGGCAGTACCTGCGAATCGGCGCCGAGATCGACGGCATCCGCCACTGGCGGGCCTACTCGATCACCTCGGATCCCGAGCACCCCGAGGGCCTCGTCGCCGTCACGGTCAAGGAGGTGGAGGAGGGCAAGATGTCGCCGTTCTTCACCCGCGACTGCCCGCCGGGGACGATCGTCTTCCTCGGCGCCGTCGAGGGCGAGTTCGCGCTGCCGCAGCCCCTGCCGCCGAAGGCGCTCATGATCAGCGCGGGCAGCGGCATCACGCCGATCTTCTCCATGCTGCGCGAGCTCGAGCGGCGGGACGCGCTGCAGGACGTCGTCCACCTGCACGGCACCCGCACCGCCGAGGGCTTCATCTTCGGCGGGATGCTGCGCGACCTGGCCGAGCGGCACGAGGGCTACCGGCTGCACGAACAGCTCAGCGCGCAGGACGGGCGCCTGAAGACGACGCACCTGGACGACCTCGTCCCCGACTGGCGCGAGCGCGAGACGTTCATGTCGGGCCCCCGCGAGATGATCGACGCGTTCGTCGAGCACTGGGAGGGCGAGGGCATCGCCGACCGCCTGCACACGGAGCGCTTCCAGCCGATCATCGGCGACGGCTCCGCCGAGGTCGGCTCGGGCGGCACCGTGCGCTTCCGCGTGACGGACAAGGAGGCGACGTGCGAGAGCGGCGTCTCCATCCTCGTCGGCGGCGAGGAGGCCGGGGCCACCCTCCCCTACGGCTGCCGCATGGGCATCTGCCACACGTGCGTCGGGCGCCTGCGCGTCGGCCGCGTGCGGGACCTGCGCTCCGGCGAGGTCCACGGCGAGGAGGGCGAGACCATCCGCACCTGCGTGAACGCCCCCGAGGGCCACGTCGAGATCGAGCTGTAGAGGACCAGGAGACCCCCCATGAGCACCGAGTCCGGACCCAGCACGTCGAGCATCCCCGACACGCAGGACGACGCCCGACCGGGCGTCTCGCGGCGCGGCGGCGACCCGACGGCGTCCAACCCCCTGCACCGGCTGACGCCCGAGCAGATCGAGGAGATCGGCGAGGCGTTCCAGAAGATCCACGACGAGGTGCGCGCCGACCTCGGCGATCGCGACGCCACCTACATCCGCTCGATCATCGAGTTCCACCGGCGGCTGACGGCGCTCTCGCGGATCGTGCTGATGGCCTCGCGCTACCCGCCGGCGTGGCTGCTCGGGACGACGGGCCTGTCCGTGGCGAAGATCCTCGAGAACATGGAGATCGGGCACAACGTCCTGCACGGCCAG
This sequence comes from Patulibacter sp. SYSU D01012, assembly GCF_017916475.1. Lineage (GTDB taxonomy): Bacteria > Actinomycetota > Thermoleophilia > Solirubrobacterales > Solirubrobacteraceae > Patulibacter. The sequence continues at coordinate 114,961 of NZ_JAFMTB010000002.1, read as the reverse complement.
TGGGACTGGATGAACGACCCGCAGATCCACAGCTCGACGTGGGACTGGGACACGGCCTCGACGGCGGCGTCGTGGAAGCACTCCCACAACTACATCCACCACACGTTCACGAACATCGTCGGCAAGGACAAGGACGTCGGCTACGAGTTCATGCGGATCGACCCCAAGCAGCCGTGGGAGCCGTTCTTCCTGCTGCAGCCGCTGCTGAACGTCCTCGTGATGGTGGCGTTCGAGTGGGGCGTCGCGATCCACGACCTCGACCTCGAGGCGATCCGCAAGGGCAAGAAGGACAAGCGGCAGCTCCGGGACGAGCTCAAGGGCATCGCCGGCAAGGCCGTGCGCCAGATCGCGAAGGACTACGTCCTCTTCCCCGCCCTCTCGGGCAAGCACTGGAAGAAGACGCTGAAGGCCAACTTCACGGCCAACATCGTCCGCAACGTCTGGGCGAACGCGATCATCTTCTGCGGCCACTTCCCCGACCAGGCGTACACCTTCACCGAGGAGGAGGTCGCCGACGAGACGCGCGGCGGCTGGTACGTGCGGCAGCTCATCGGCGCGGCGAACATCGAGGGCTCGGACACGTTCCACCTGATGAGCGGCAACCTGAGCTACCAGGTCGAGCACCACCTGTTCCCCGACATGCCGAGCTCGCGCTACAAGGAGATCGCGCCGAAGGTCAAGGCGGTCTGCGAGCAGTACGGGCTGCCGTACAACACCGGCCCGTTCCTGCAGCAGTGGCTCATGGTGCAGCGCTCCATCCTGCGCCTGGCCTTCCCGGGCGGCCAGGAGCGGCCGAAGCCCGGCGCGTACGTCGCGCCGCCGGAGCCGCCGCGCGAGCGCCCGACCGTCCCGGGGGTCGCCGGGCCCGTCCCGGCGTTCCCGTAGGCCGTCAGCGCGCCCCGTCCGCCGCCTCCGGCGCGGCGGCGTCTGGCGCGGCGCGGAACGTCCGCCGGTAGGCCGTCGGCGTGGTCCGCGCGCGGCGGGCGAGGTGCTGGCGCAACGACGCCGCGCTGCCGAAGCCGCTGCGGGCGGCGACCTCCTCGACCGGCAGGTCGGTCGTCTCGAGCAGCTCCTGCGCGCGCAACGTCCGCTGGTCCAGGACCCACCGGCCGGGGGTCGTGCCCGTCTCCTCGCGGAACCGGCGGGCGAACGTGCGCGGCGAGACGTGGGCGTGGCGGGCCAGGGCGGCGACGTCGAGCGGCGCGTCGAGCCGCCCGAGCGCCCACTGGCGCGTGCGCTCCAGGCCGGCCGCGAGCGGGCGGCCGGCGTCGGGGCCCGCCGCGCCGCCGTCGATCGGGCGGGGGACGAACTGCGCCTGACCGCCGTCGCGGTGCGGGGCCACGACCGTGCGGCGGGCGACCGCGGCCGCCACCTCGGCACCGTGGTCGCGGCGCACGACGTGCAGGCACAGGTCGATGCCCGCGGCGACGCCGGCGCTCGTCAGCACGCGGCCCTCGTCGACGTAGAGCACGCCGGGATCGACGCGGACGTCCGGGTGCTCCGCGGCGAGCGCGGCGCACTCGTCCCAGTGGGTCGTGGCCCGGCGGCCGTCGAGCAGTCCCGCCGCCGCGAGCACGAAGGCGCCGGTGCAGACGGACAGGACGCGCGCGCCGCGGTCGTACGCCGCGCGCACCGCGGCGGCCGCGGCGGGCGGCACGTCACGGCCGGCCGTCCCGGGGACGACGACGGTGTCGGCCGCCGCGAGCGCCCCGAGCCCGGAGGGCGCGACGACGTCGAACCCCGTCGAGGTGGGCACCGGCCCGGCCGCCAGCCCGCACAGCCCGAAGACGTACCGCGGCGCGCCGCAGTGCCCGAACACGTGGGCGGGCGCGGCCAGGTCGAGCGCGAGGACGCCGGGCAGCAGGAGGGCGACGACGCGGTGCGGCACGCTGGCAGGATCCTAGCGACACATGGCAAAGCTGCCACTGGCGCACCGGCGGGCGCGGCCCCAGGATGCGGGCATGACCTCAGCGCTCCTGGTGATCGACGTCCAGCGTGGCTTCGACGACCCGTCCCGTCCCCCGCGCGACAACCCGGCGTGCGAGGACAACGTGCGGCGCCTGGTGGACGCGGCCGGGGCGCGCGGCGACGCGATCGTCCTCGTGCGCCACGACAGCGTCGAGCCGGGATCGTCGCTGCACCCCGAGCACCCCGGCAACGCGTTCAAGCCCGTGCTGGACGGCGTGGACCCCGACCTGCTGGTGCCGAAGCGCGTGCACTCCGCGTTCCACGGCGAGGCCGACCTGGACGGCTGGCTGCGGGCGCGCGGGATCGGCGACCTGGTCGTCTGCGGGATCCAGACGAACCGCTGCTGCGAGACGACCACGCGGATCGCGGGCGACCTGGGCTACGCGGTGCGCTTCGCGCTCGACGCCACGCACACCTTCGACGAGCCGGACCGCTTCGGCGGCCCCGCGCTGCCCGCCGCGCTGCTCGCGCGGACGACCGCCGCGAACCTGCACGGGCACTTCGCCGAGGTCACGACGACCGACGCGGTCGTCGCCGGCTAGCCGCGCGCCCGCCGCTGGCCCCACGGGGCTGCCCGCCGCCCCGCCCTCAAGCACCCCCGCGCCCGGCCGATGAAGCGGCGGCACGGCCGCGCGTGAGCGGGCGGCCGGCGCAGCGTCAGCGGGCGCGTCGCCTCGAGGCACGGGGATGTCCTCGGGGCGCGCCTGCCCGCGGCGACCCGAGCCTCGCCGATGAGACTGAGTCTCATTCGTGTAACGTGGCGGTTCCTGCCCACCGTCACGGGAGCCCCATGTCGCAGGTCTGCCAGGTCACCGGCGCGCGTCCGCGCACCGGCAACCACGTCCCCCACAGCCAGCACCGCACGAAGCGCTGGTTCCGCGTCAACGTCCACAAGAAGCGCTACTTCGTCCCGGCCGAGAACCGCTGGGTCACGCTGCGGGTGAGCGCCCGGGGCCAGAAGGTCATCGACGCGCGCGGCATCGACCGCGTGGTCAAGGAGCTGCGCGCCCGCGGGGAGCGGATCTGAGATGGCGCGCGGCGACGTCCGGATCCAGGTCAAGCTCGTCTCGACCGCGGGGACGGGCACGACCTACACGACCACGAAGAGCAAGCGGAACACCCCCGAGCGGCTCGAGCTGCGCAAGTACGACAAGCGCACGCGCCGGGTCGAGGTGTTCCGCGAGTCGCGCTGAGCCGCACCCGCGATACTCGCCGGGTGCCCCGCCCCCGCCCGTTCCGCCAGGTCGACGTCTTCGGCGCCGCGCCGGGCCGCGGCAACCCCGTCGCCGTCGTCCTGGACGGCACGGGGCTCGCGGACGAGGACCTGCGGCGGTTCGCGGCGTGGACGAACCTGTCCGAGACGACGTTCGTCCTGCCCCCGACCACCCCGGACGCCGACCTGCGCGTGCGGATCCTCACCCCCACCGAGGAGCTGCCGTTCGCCGGCCACCCGACGCTGGGCACCGTGCACGCGTGGCGCGAGGAGCGCCCCGAGCGCGCGGCGCGGACGACGGTGACGATGGAGTGCGGCGCCGGGCTCGTGCCGGTGTGCGCCACCCCGGACGGCCTGGCGTTCGCGGCGCCGCCGCTGCGACGGAGCGGCCCGGTGGACGCGGCGCTGCTGGACCACGTCGCCGCGCTCCTGGGGATCGGCCGCGAGGAGATCGTCGACGCGACCTGGGCCGCCAACGGCCCGGGGTGGGTCGCCGTCCTGCTGCGCGACGCCGCCGCCGTCCTGGCGCTGCGCCCCGGCGCGGTCGACCTGGACCTGGGCGTCGTCGGCCCGCACCCGCCCGGGGCCGCGGAGGCGTTCGAGGTGCGGGCGTTCTTCCCCGTCCACGGCGCGACGGTCGAGGACCCCGTCACGGGCAGCCTGAACGCGGCGCTCGCCGACTGGCTGATCGACGCCGGCCGCGCGCCGACCCGCTACGTCGCCCGCCAGGGGACCGCGCTGGGCCGCCAGGGCCGCGTCCACGTGTCGCGGTCCGACGACGGCGGGACGTGGATCGCCGGCGCCACGGCGACCGTGGTGCGCGGCGAGGCGTGGCTGTAGGCCGCGCTCAGGCGGCCGCCACGATCACGGCGAGGTCGCCGAGCACGAACCCCGCGCCGCGCTACCGGCCCGCGCCGACGGCGACGACGCTGCGCGCCAGGGCCCGCATCTCGGCGTTGCTCAGCGCGTTGTTCAGCGAGTTGGAGATCCAGTAGGTGCCGCCGCCGCTCTGCCAGAACAGGCGCCGGATGTGCCGCCCGTCGTACTCGATGCGGAACGTGCGGCCACCCAGGCGGACCGCGTCGGTCGCCAGGTCGAGCGCGGGCGGGTCGCTCCACGTCGTGCCCTGGACGCCGTAGAACTGGCCGGGACCCGACTTCGCGTCCGGCAGGTCGACGACGATGCGGTAGCCCTGCCAGGGGTACTTCCCCGCCTTCGACTGGATGTCGTAGCCCCGCGAGTGCGTCGCGACGTACTGGGCGCCCCGGTACGCGAGCTTCGGCACGAACACCGTCCCGTCGAAGTCGCCGGCGATGTCGCTGTCGGCCACGAGCTGCCGCCCCGCCGCCAGGTCGGCCTGCAGGCTGCCCGGGTTCTTCGCCTTCGCCGTGCGGGCGCGGCGCCGCTTCGGCTTCGCGCGGTCGGACGCCGCGTCCGTCGCCTTCCGCGGCCGCGCGCCCTTCGTGAACTGCGGCGCCTCGTCCGGGTCCAGGAAGGTCTTGGCGGCGTTGGCGAGGGCCGTCGGCGTGGCCAGCAGCGTCGCCTCGTCCTGCGGGTTGGCGGTCGTCTCGAGCGTGACGCGCTGCGTCGGCTTGCCGACGACCTCGAGGGCGAGCTTGACGACGGACAGCACCCGCTTGGGGGAGCGGACGTCCGTGTCGACGAAGCGGAAGATCGTCTTCGCCAGCTCGTTGCGGCGGAAGATGAGCGACGAGGTGGCGATCTGGCCGCGGGCCTCGGTCAGGTAGTGCGACTGCCGCGCCTCGCGCACCAGGTCGTTGTCCAGGTGGCGGAAGCGCACGTAGTCGAGCGAGTCCTCGCCGCACAGCCGCTGGTAGCCGGCGGGCACGTCGATCGCGGCGTACGGCTCGGTGCCGCCGCCGGCCGGCGGGTTGTTGTCGTTGAAGTAGCGCCGGTCGATGTCGGCGTAGAAGCAGCCGAAGGCGTTGACGGCCTTCGAGAACGCCGTGAAGCGGATCGACACGTAGTGGTGGATCGGGAACGGACGGCCGGGCGTGGCGAGCAGCGACTGCAGCCGCTCGATCAGTCCGGCGGGCCCGCTGCCGAGCGAGGCGTTGAGCCGAGCGCCCGAGCCGGCGACGACGAGGTCACGCGGGAGCGCGAGCATCGAGGTGACCTTCGCGTCCTCGTCCAGGCGCACCAGGATCATCGTGTCCGAGCGCTGGTTCGACGCCTCGCCCTTCCGGGCGTCGTCGCCGATGAGCAGGATCGTCTGCGGCTTGCCGGCCTGCACGCCGGCGAGCGCCTCGCGCGCCTTCTTCGTCTCCTTCGTCTCCTCGGGCAGGGCCTCGACGAGGATCTCCGCCTCGTCCTGGATCGTCGTGGCGACGGTCGCGCCGACGCCGATCGTGACGGTCAGCCCGGCGACGACGAGGCCGAGGGCCATGCGCAGGCCGGGGCGCGGCAGGCGCTCCTGCGGACGGGACATGGGCGCAGACCCTAGCCGCTCGCGGCGGCGGAGCCCCCCCGGCGCCCCTGAGCGGTCCCGTCCGCGGCGGTGCGGCGCCGCGGACGGGACCGGCGGGATCAGACCTCGGCCTCGACGAGCCGCTTGATCGCGTCGAGGGTGCCCGCGACGTCGCCGTCCGGGTTCCCGTGCGTCGCCGTCAGGGCGAGCGTCAGGCGCGAGCCCTCGCCGTCGGGCTCCACGACGAGCCGGCCGTGGTACGGGCCGCCCTCGGCGCCCCACTCGATCGCGCGGGTCTCGTCGTCGGTGCGGAACCACGCCTGGCCGGTGTGGGTGTGGCCGCCATAGCGGGCCTCGACGGCGACGTGCCCGTCGCCCGTGCTGTGCGCCTCGCGCACCTGCGGCACGTAGCGCGGCAGGTTGCCGACGTCCGCGAGCGCGGCGTAGAGACGGGCGGGATCGGCAGCGACGTGCTCGGAGTGCTGGAGGTCCACGGTGGGGTCCTTCCTGGCGGGTTGGTGGTGCGCCCACCGTAGTCGCGCGGCCGGTCGGGGACAAGCGGAGCGCGCCGGGACGCGCCACATGGACGCCCATCGGCGCACCTGTTCCGCGCGTCGGTCATCCGGCCAGGCGCGTCCCACCGACGGGCCTCGCACCGAACGACCGTTTGCACGATGCACCGACTTTCGCGGCGCGTCCCTCCCCCGACCCACCCGACCCGCATGCCGATCTCCCATCACGTCCGTCCCGGAAACGCCCGCCTCGCCGCGCGCTGGCTCGACTACGACCGCACGGCCTGCCCCGAGCGCCGCGACGAGCTCGTCGCGGCGCTCATGCCGACCGTCCGCACCGTCGTCCTCCACGCGTGCGGCCCGGACGGACGCGCCGACGCCGCCGCGCTCTGGCAGGCCGGCGTCGACGGGCTCGTCAGCGCCATCGAGACGTTCGAGCCCACCGGCCGGACGTCGCTCGAGCAGCACGTCTGGTCCGCCGTCGTCGCCGCCGTCCACCCCGGGACCCCGCACCGGCCGCTGACGCACCCGTTGGCGGCGTAGATCGCCGACCCCGACGTTTGCGCGTCCCGACGCGGGGTACCCATACCGCGGCCGCCGGGTGACGCCGGTGGACGTGCAGGCGGTCGCGGCGATCCGCGACCGCCGGATGCACCTTCCCGTCCCGCTCCCGCGAGCGGGACGCTCCTCCGCCACCGTCGTGCCCGTCCCGGTCCTCGCGACCGGCGACCGCACGACGCCCGGCCGGGCGCGTGCGCCACGGCGCCCCGCGGGTACGGGCGCCGCATGCCGCGGATCCGCATCGGCTGCTCGGGCTGGAACTACGCGTGGTGGCGGGACGTGCTCTACCCGCGCGGGCTGCCGACCTCGCGCTGGCTCGCCCGCTACGCCGAGTGGTTCGACACCGTCGAGGTCAACGCCACCTTCTACCGGCTGCAGAGGCCGACGGCGGTCGCCGCCTGGCTCGACGCGACGCCGGACGACTTCGTCTTCGCCGTCAAGGCCAGCCAGTACCTGACGCACATGAAGCGGCTGAGGGACGTCGAGGAGGGCATCGCGCGCTTCTACGCCCCGCTCGAGGCGCTCGCGGCGTCGCCGAAGATGGGGCCCGTCCTGTGGCAGCTGCCCGAGCGGTTCCCGCGCGACGACGACCGGCTGCAGGCCGCGATCGAGCTGCTGCCGCCCGGGCGGCACGCGTGGGAGTTCCGCCATCCCAGCTGGTTCTGCGCCCCCGTGTACGACCTGCTCGCGCGCCACGGGATGGCCCTCGCCTACGGGGACCACCCGGACCGGCCGTTCCAGGAGGAGCGCCTGACCGCCGACTTCGCGTTCGTGCGCTTCCACCACGGGCACCGCGGGCGGCGCGGCAACTACTCGCGCAGCGAGCTCGAGGCGTGGGCGGGGCGCCTGGAGCGGCTGGCCCGGGGGGCCGAGGTCTTCGCGTACTTCAACAACGACTGGGAGGCGTTCGCGCTGCGGGACGCGCGCTGGCTGGCGCGCCGGCTCGGCGTCGGTCCCGGCGCCGCCGCGCCGGCCGGCGACGCCGCCCCGACCGCGCACGCCGGATAGCGCGCCGCGGCCGCCCCCGCCGGGTCAGCCGCGCGCGGGGTCGGTCCGCAGGAGCGGGTCGCGCTGCGCCAGGCGCCCCAGCACGGTCGCGGTGCCGACGCGCTGCATCAGCAGGTACTCGCCGAGCGTCACGCCGACGACCTGGAGCAGCAGCGGGGCCGCCGCGCCGGGGACGGTGACCACGGGGTCCTCGCGCAGCCCGAGGGCGACGAGCGCCGACTCCGCGCCGTCGACCGGCGCGCCCGGCGCCAGCCGCGCGCCGGCGTGGAACGGCCGGCCCACCGCGACGCTCGTGCGCGCCGCGCCGAGCAGCAGGTCGTACGCCCACGCCGGCGGTCGCGGGGCCGCGGGCGTCAGCAGCGTCAGCTCCTGTCCCATCCCCGGCCGGCCGCCTGCCGCCTGCGGATCGCGCGGCGCGTGGTGCGGGTCGGCCAGGCCCACGGTCACCAGGTGCCAGTGGTCCTCGCCGCGGTACGCGGCCAGCCCGCGGACCACGACGTCCTCCCCGGCGCCCGGGCGGACGGCGCGGGCCTCGGCGGGCTCGCCGCCGTACGCGGCGGCGAAGGCGCGCTCGACGGCGGACGGCGCGCCGCTCATCGCGTGCCCCGCACCGTCGCGGCCGCCCGGGCCCGCAGGCGTGCCGAGCGCACCGCGGCGGTCAGTGCCTCGACGTCGTAGACCCCGTGGTGCCGCCGGCCGTTGACGAAGAACGACGGCGTGCCGGAGACGCCGGAGCGGTCCGCGCTGCCGACGTCCTCGGACACCCGCCGCAGGTGCCGCCGCTTGCGCAGGTCCTCGGTGAAGCGCGCGACGTTCAGGCCGACCGCCGCGGCGTGCCGCTGCAGGTCGGCGGGCGTCAGCGCGTCCTGGTGCGCGAAGAGCCGGTCGTGCATCTCCCAGAACCGTCCCTGCTCGGCGGCCGCCTCGGCCGCCTCGGCCGCCAGCTGCGCGCGCGGGTGCACGTCGGCCAGCGGCAGGTGGCGGAACACGTACCGCAGGCCGTCCGCCTGGCACGTGTCGAGGAGCTGCCGGATGATCGGCTCCGCCTGGCCGCAGTAGGGGCACTCGAAGTCCCCGTACTCGACGAGGGTCACCGCCGCGTCCGGGTCGCCGCGCACGTGGTCGCGCGCGGGATCGACGTCGTCGGCCAGGTCGACGAGCTGCTCGGCTACCGCCCCGAGCTGCCGGGCGCGCACCCGGTCGGGCAAACGGCGCGTGATCGCGAAGACGAGCCACGCCACGAGCGGCGACACGAGCGCCGCCGCCAGGACGCCGAGCTTCGCCTGGTCGAGCAGCGGGCCGTCCTCGAACGCCAGGCTGGCGATGAGCAGCGAGACGGTGAAGCCCACGCCGGCCGCCGCCCCGGCGCCCGTGAGCACCGGCCACGTGACCGACGGCCGCTCGCCGCCGAAGGCGCGGCGGCTCGCGAGCCACGCCGCCCCGACCACGCCGACCGGCTTGCCGACGACGTAGGCGACGAGGATGCCCAGCGTGACGCTCGACGTCGCCGCGTCGCCGAGCACGTCGCCGCTCAGGTGGATGCCGGCGTTGGCCAGCGCGAAGAGCGGGACGATGACGTAGGTCGTCCACGGGTGCAGCAGGTACTGCAGGCGGTCGTTCGGCGAGATCGCCGACGCCAGGCTGCGCTGCGCCGAGTACGCCAGCTCGGGCGTCGGCTGCTCGCGGAACGACCGCGTCAGCTCGGTCGCGCGGTCCAGGTCCTCGCGCCCCGGCGGGTACGACGCCGTGACCAGCCCGATCGCCAGGCCCGAGATGACCGGGTCGACGCCGGACTCGAACATCGCCAGCCAGATGCCGACGCCGACGATCGCGGCCAGCGGCGCGCGGCCGGTCGGCACGAAGCGCAGCGCGATCAGGACGGCGAACAGCGCCACGGCCACTCCGAGCGCGGGCAGCGAGACGTCGGAGGAGTACGCCAGCGCGATGACGGCGAGCGCGACGAGGTCGTCGACGACGACCATCGTCAGCAGGAAGACGCGCACCCGCACGGCCCGCGCGGGCGTGACGAGCGCCAGCGCGCCGAGCGCCAGGGCGGTGTCCGTCGACATCGCGGCGCCCCACCCCGCCGCGCCCGGGCCGCCGGCGTTGAGGAGCAGGTAGATCCCGACGGTCACGGCCATGCCGCCCAGCCCCGCCATCACCGGGACCGTCAGCCGCGCCCGCTCGCGCAGCTCGCCCTGGTCCAGCTCGCGCTTGGCCTCGAGCCCGACGACGAGGAAGAAGAGCGTCATCAGCCCCTCGTTTACCCAGCCGCGCAGGTCGGTGACGAGCTCGTGGTCGCCCAGGCGCAGGGCCAGCTCGGTCTCCCACACGTGCTCGTAGTCGGGCAGCCCCGGCAGGTTCGCCCACAGCAGCGCGAGCACGGCGGCGGCGACCAGGACGACGGCGCCGCCCGTCTCGGCGCGCAGGAACCCGCGAACGGGCGCCGCCAGGTTGCGGGCCCAGGCGGTGCGCCCGCGTGGGCGGAGGTCGTCGGCCGGGGCGTCCGTCACGGGGGCGGACGATAGTCGCCGGAGGGGCGCACCCCGCGACGACCGGCCGTCGCCCTGGGGTCGCCCTCGGGGTGGCGCGGCGCCAGGTCTGGGGTTCCGCGGCGGCGGGGGCCCGCCTACCGTGGCGGCATGGGCTTCCTCGGCACGGCACGGCGCGCCGCCTCGGCGGCGCGCGAGGGTCTCGACGCGCTGCAGACCTCCCGGGCGCAGGCCGCGCGCGTCGCCGCCCCGGTGACCGCCGGGCCGGACGCCGGCGACGACGAGCGCGTGCGGCGCGGGCGCGCGCTCGGCGCCCCCGACCCGCGGGAGCTCCTGACGGCGGAGGACGCCGCCGCGATCGCGGGCACGGCCGTCGGCGGCCCGCGGCTGGCCGCGGGCGACGACGCGATCGGGGTGACGTACGCCGCGGCCGCACCCGACGGATCGCGCTGGGCGGTCGAGGCGTCCGCGTTCCACGCCGGCCCGGGCGCCGCGGACTGGAGCGCGGCGCGGCACTGGGACGGGTTCCTGGCGCCCCTGCTGGCCGACGAGGGGCGTCCGGTGCCCGGCCTGGGCGATGCCGCGATCGCGCGCGACGGCGAGGTGTACGTGCTCGCCGGCGCGCACCTGCTGCGCACCGCCGTGACGCTGCCCGCGGACGCCGACGCGGGCGACCCGACGGACGGGGCGATCGAGGCGGCCCGCCGCGCCGTCGCGCGGCTGCGCTGACGGGCGGGCGCCCGCCCGGCCGCCTCGGGGCGTAGCGTCCCGGTCGCGCCCTCCCCCGCCCGTGCCGATGCCCGCCGCTCCCGCTCCGTCCCTCGCCGACCGCCTGCCCGCCGACCGGCGCCCCGCCCTGCCGATCTGGGCGGCGCCGATGGCCGGCGGCCCCAGCACGCCCGAGCTCGTGGCCGCCGTCGGCGCGGCCGGCGGCCTGGGGTTCCTCGCCGCGGGCTACCTGCCCGCCGACGCGGTCGAGGAGGCGATCGCCCGGCTGACCGCCGCGTGGACCGGGCCGTGGGGCATCAACCTGTTCGTTCCCACGCCGCGCCAGGGCGCGCCGGACGCGATCGCGGCGTACGCGCAGCGCCTGGCGCCCCTGGCCGAGCGGCACGGCGTCGCGCTCGGGGAGCCGCGCTGGGACGACGACGGGTTCGCGGCCAAGCTCGACGTCGTGCGCGCCCACCGCCCCGCCGTCGTCAGCCTGACGTTCGGCGTGCCGGTGCCCGAGGTCATCGCCGGGGTCCGGGACGCCACGGGCGCCGCGGTGGTCGCCACCGTCACGTCGGTCGCCGACGCCGTGCGCGCGGAGGCCGCGGGCGTCGACGCGCTCTGCGTCCAGGGGCACGAGGCGGGCGGGCACCGCAGCCTGTTCGCCGACGACCCGGCGGACCCCGAGGGCGGTCCGGCGCTCCCGCTCCGGACGCTGCTGGCCGACGTCGCGGCCGCCACGCCCCTGCCGCTCGTCGCGGCCGGCGGGATCATGACCGGCGCCGGGGTGCGCGGGGCGCTGCGCGCCGGCGCCCAGGCCGTCCAGCTCGGCACGGCGTTCCTGACCACGCCCGAGGCCGGCACCTCCGCCCTGCACCGTCGCTGCCTGCTCGAGGGCCGCTTCGCCGGCACGGTCGTCACCCGCGCGTTCACGGGCCGGCCGGCCCGTGCGCTCGCCAACGTCCTGGCGCGCGAGGGGCAGGACGCGCCCGCGGCGTACCCCGAGCTGCACCACCTGACGCGGCCGCTGCGCGCGGCGGCGACGCGCGCGGGCGACGCGGACGTAGCGCACCTGTGGGCGGGCACGGGCTGGGCGGCGGTCACCGACGAGCCGGCGGGCGCCCTCGTCCGGCGGCTGGCGCACGAGGCGGGGCTGACGCCGGGCGGCTGACCGGCGCGTCGCCGTCCGTCCGGCGGCGTGAGGCGGGCGGGGAGCGGTCGGCGGTCCGGACGGCGACCGCGCGGGGCTTCCGGGAACGACGAGCGCCCCCGGAACCGTGGTCCCGAGGGCGTCTGCCGTGTCCCCCTGCGCGACCCGCCTCCCCGCGGGAGCGAGGCGGCGTGCCGGGCTGGCGAGCGTCGCCCCGTCCCGGAGGCGGCTCGCCGTGGTGCGGTCGTCGGTGCCCCGTCCCGGAGGCTCCGACGTCCGTCGTGTTGTGCGGGAAGTGTCTGTCCCGTGTCCCCCGGCCCTCCCGCTCGGCCGGTGTCATCAAGATGCCGGGCGCGGGTGCCAGGGTCGCATCCGGCGGATATCGATCGCGTATCGGCGCGCGTACGGCGCCTACATCGCGTCGGGGGCTGCGACCGTCGGGGCGCGGGACCGGCCGCGACGGCGGCTAGGGGGCCGCCGCGCGCAGCTCGCGCGCCAGCCGGTCGACCGCGGCGTCCGCGTCGTGGGTCGTGCCGGCGAACAGGTGGAAGTCGTGCGGGCGCCCGTCGAAGCGGGCGTACGTGCACGGCCGCCCCGCGCGCGCCAGCCGGGCCGCCAGCCGGTCGGCGTCGTCGACCAGCAGGTCGTCGCCGGCGCCGTGCAGCACGACGGGCGGCAGCGCGTCGGGCGGCGCCCAGAGCGCCTCGGGCATCGCGGCGCCGCCGCGGTACGCCGCCGCGGAGCGCCGCAGCCAGGCCGCCCGCAGCAGCGGCTCACGGCGACGGTTGCGTCGCACGGACGCGGCGGAGAGCGTCGTGTCGAGCCACGGGCAGACCAGGCCCAGGGCCGCAGGGCCCGGCCGGTCCGCCTCGTGCAGCCGCGCGCAGAGCGCGACGGCCAGGCCGGCCCCCGCGGAGTCGCCGACGAGCCAGGTCCGGTCCGCGCCGCCCGCCCGCTCCGCCAGCGCGGCGAACGCGGCGGCGGCGTCGTCGAGCGCCGCGGGGTACGGGTGCTCGGGCGCCAGGCGGTACTCGAGCAGGTGGACCGGCGCGCCCGCGGCGGCGGCGAGGCGGCCGGCGAACGCGCGGTGGGTGGTCGCGGAGCCCGTGGTGTAGGCCCCGCCGTGGAGCAGCAGGACCGCGGCCGGCCCGTCGTGGCGCCCCACCGCGGGCGTCAGTCGCAGCGCCGGGCGGCCGCCGAGCTCCTCGCGCGCCGTGGCGACGCCGGCGGGCGGCCGGGTCGTGGCCGAGAACGCCGCCATCCACGCGCGCTGCGCGGCCCACGGCACGGGTGGCCCGAGCGCGGGACGCAGGGCGACGCGCACGACGGCGCGCAGGACGGCGGGACTGACGCGGGGCACGACCCCATGCTGGCCGCCCCGGCGGGCCCGGCGACAGGGCCGGCTCCACCGGGCGGTGGCCCCGCGCTGTGGCGGGACCACCGCCCGCGGGTCACGCGCGGATGCGCTCGTGCGTGCGGGGGTGCGTCAGCGGCGTCAGCAGCCGGCCGAGCTGGGCCCGCAGCGGCTCGTGCTGGGTCGGCAGGCGCAGCTCCTCGCCCAGGTGCGCCGCGTCCTCGTCGGTCGCGAAGCCCGGCCCGAGGGTGGCGATCTCGAACAGCACGCCCCGAGGCTCGCGGAAGTAGATCGCGTCGAAGTAGTCGCGGTCGATCACCGGGGTGACGTGCGCGCCCGCCGCGGCGAGACGCTGCCGCCAGCCCTCGTGGTCCTCGTCGCGCGAGGCCCAGGCGATGTGGTGCACCGTGCCGGCCCCGGGGACGCCCCGCTCGGCCGGCGCCGGATCGAGCGTCCAGTGCACGTGGCGCTCCTCCCCGCGGGCGACGAACCTGCCGGGCCCGTCGGCGTCGAAGCCCAGCAGGCGGGTGAGGACCGGGTCGTCGGCGTGCGGGTCGCGGGCGTAGGCGCGGGCGCCCTGGATGCCCGTGATCGCGTGCTCCTGCGGCACGTCGGGGTGCTCGGCGCGCAGGGCGGCCCCGATGTCGTGCGGCAGCAGCTCGAGCTCGAGCCCGTCCGGGTCGGCGAAGCGCAGCCCGTCGCCGTCGCGGCGGGCGTCGACCCCGCGGGTGGCCAGGCGGCCGGCCCAGAAGTCCAGGCTCTCGGCGGTCGGGACCGCCAGCACCAGGCGGTGGACCATCCCCGCGCCGGGACGGCCCGGGCGGGCGCCGGCGAACTCGAACCAGGTGAGGATCGAGCCGGGGCTGCCGGCCTCGTCGCCGAAGTACAGGTGGTACGCCTCGGGCTGGTCGAAGTTGACCGTCGTCTTGACCAGGCGCAGGCCGAGGACGTCGGCGTAGAAGTCGACGATCCGCTGGGCGTCGCCCGTGATCATCGTGACGTGGTGCAGGCCCTCGAGCTTCATGGTTCCTCCGTCCCGGGCGGCCATCCCGCCCGTCGTGGGACGAGCATAGCGCCGTTCGGTTGCACGTGCAACTACTTGGGTTCGGGCGTGCACTTGCCCCACGTCAGGCCGCCCGGATAGCGTCGAGGCGCCACGACGGGAGACCCCATGACCGACGCGGCCGCCCCCGGCGGCACCTACCAGACGCTCGACGAGCAGGCCGAGAAGCTCTCCCCGCGGGAGGAGCGCTTCGAGCGCGGGCGGCGCACGGTCGGCCTGATCCTCGGCCCGGTCCTGCTGGTCCTGCTGCTGGTCCTGCCCCTGGGGCTCGAGCCCGAGCAGCAGCGGCTGGCCGCCGTCTTCGTCTTCGTCATCACGTGGTGGTTGACGGAGGCGATCCCCATCCCCGTCACGGCGCTCCTGGGCCTGGCCCTCGCGGTGGTGCTGAAGGCGGTGCCCGCCGACGCCGAGGATCCGCCCGCCGACGTCGTCTTCGGCGCGTTCTCCTCGTCGACGATCTTCCTGTTCATCGGCGGCTTCGTGATCGCGCAGGCCATGCGCGTGCACGGCCTGGACCGGCGCTTCGCGTTCGGCGTCCTCAGCGTGCCGGGAGTCGCGCGGTCGACGACGCGGACGATCATCGCCTTCGGGGTCATCTCGGCGACGCTGTCGGCGTTCATCTCGAACACCGCCGCGGCCGCGATGCTCTTCCCCATCGGCATGGGGATCGTCGCCACGCTCTCGGGCATGGTGGCCGAGCAGGCCGACGGCGACCGCGACCCGACGCGCCTGCGGTTCGCGACGGCGCTCATGCTGATGATCGCCTACGCGGCCTCGATCGGCGGCCTGCTCACGCCGATCGGCAGCCCGCCCAACCTGATCGGCCGGGAGCTCATCGAGCAGAGCACGGACACGCGCATCACGTTCTTCGACTGGGTCGCGACGGCCGCCCCGATCGTCCTGGTGATGTTCGTCGTGCTGTGCGTCGTCCTGCTGCTCCTCAACCGCCCCGAGGTGCGGCGGATCGAGGGTGCCGAGGCGTACGTGCGCGAGGAGCGGGCGAAGCTCGGGCCGATGTCGCGCGGCGAGCGCAACACGATGCTCGCGTTCGGCGTCGCGGTCGCGCTCTGGGTGCTGCCCGGGCTGATCGGCCTGATCCTCGGCGACGGGTCGCAGGTCTACCAGGACGTCCTGGATCGCGCCGACGAGGGTGCCGTCGCCATCCTCGCCGCCGCGCTGCTCTTCGTCCTGCCGGTCGACTGGGCCCGGCGCCGCTTCACGCTCGCGTGGAGCGACGCCGTCCGGATCGACTGGGGCACGATCGTGCTGTTCGGGTCCGGCATCGCGCTGGGCGGGCTGCTGGCGGACACCGGGCTGGCGAAGGTCGTCGGCACCAACCTGGCGGACGCGCTCGGCCTGTCGCAGCTCCTGACGATCACGCTGCTCGCGACGGTGGTCGCCGTGATCATCTCGGAGACGACGTCGAACACGGCGAGCGTGTCGATCGTCGTCCCGATCGTCCTGCCGATCGCCCAGTCCGCCGGCGTCGAGCCGCTGATCCCGGCGCTCGCCGCCATCTTCGGCTCGTCGTACGGGTTCGCGCTGCCCGTCTCGACCCCGCCGAACGCCATCGTCTACGGCTCGGGCATGGTGCCGATCACGAAGATGGTGCGGTCGGGCGTCGTGTTCGACGTCATCGGCGCCGTCGTGATCGTGCTGGGCGTGACCGTCATGGCCGGGGTGGTCGGCCTGGTGTGACGCCGCGTGCCGCGTGCGCCAGCGGGTAGAGGGTGCGGGACGTTCCCTCCCCCGAAGGAGCCTGCATGCCCACCGTTCAGCCCACCCCGCACGACCCCGCCACCGGCGAGCCGATCCGCGAGCAGGGCACCCGCGTCGGCGTCCAGGCCGCCCGCTTCCTGCTGCCGGCGGTCCTGCTGCTGGCCGCCGCGGTCGCCGCCGTCCTCGGCAGCGAGACGCTGACGATCCTCTTCGCGCTCGCGGCCGTCATCGCCTTCGTCGCGGACCGCATCGTCCGCTACGGGCTGGCGTCCAACGGCGAGCGCACGGAGGACCGCGCGCGCCGCGAGACGATGCAGCGCGAGGGCCACTGGCCCGGCGAGCCCCCGGTCGAGCAGACCATCACGACCGACCGGCCGGACGACCCGCGCTCCTGACGACCGGCCGGGCCACCGGGCGCGGTCGGCCGGCCGGTCGGTCCGCGCGTCAGGAGATGTGCTCGACCTGCTCGGTGCGCGTCGGCTGCCCGATCGCCGCGTAGCGCGCGGGGCTCCGGCGGCGCAGGATGGCCGCGACCGCCACGCCGAGCGCGCCCGCGGCGAGCAGCAGCAGCGGCAGCACGACGGACATCGCGTCGAGCGGGGCGTCCGTGGCGCCCGTGATCAGCACGTTGAAGTTGACGACGCCGAGGACCAGGATCGCCAGGAGCGCGAGGCCCGCGAGCACCGGAGCGACGACCGTGCGCCACGGCCCGCCGTCCGGGGTCTCCCGCCGGCGGAAGAACGCGACGACGGCGAACGACGTGAGCGCCATGAGCGCGACGACGCCCAGCGCGCCCAGGTTGGTCAGCCACGTGAAGAGCGTCAGGACGGGATCCTTGCCGAGCAGGGCGAAGACCCCGACCACGACGACGGCCAGGACGGTCTGCACCACCGAGGCGGTCACGGGCGCGCCGGTCCGCGGGCTGACCCGGGCGAACGCGCGGGGGAAGACGCCCTCGCGCCCCAGCGCGAAGCCGTACCGCGCCACCGCGTTGTGGAAGCTCAGCAGCGCGGCGAAGAGGCTCGTGGCGAACAGGAGCGACGCCACGTCGCCCCACACCGCGCCCAGCCGCTCCGTGCCGGAGCCGATCAGGACGGTCGTCGGGTCCGGCGCGGCGCCGTCGGCCGTGGTGAAGCCGCCGGCGACGAGCGCCTGCGGGTCGACCATCGTGTCGGGGCCGACGGCGTTGGCCAGCAGCCAGCTCGACAGCGCGTAGAACACCGCGACGACGGCGACCGCGATGAACGTCGCCCGCGCCACCGTCCGCTTGGGGTCCTTGCACTCCTCGCTGTAGATCGCCGCGGACTCGAAGCCGACGAACGACGCGACGCCGAAGACGAGCGCCGCGCCGAGCGCGGAGCCCGTCGCGTTGCCGGGGTCGAAGCCCGCGCCCGAGAGGCCCTGCGGACCGGGGTCCGCGACGACCGCCACGTCGAAGATGACGACGGCGACGACCTCGAGCACGAGGATGACCGCGAGCACGCGGGCGTTCAGGTCGACCCGCAGCACGCCGAGCAGCGCGATCACCGCCGCGGCGGCCAGACACCACCAGTACCAGTCGAGCGTGATCCCGAGCTTGTCCGCGGCGAACGCGCCGAACGCGACGCCGAAGAGCCCGTAGATCCCGAACTGCATCGCGTTGTAGGCCACGAGCGCGACGAACGCCGCCGCCACCCCGGGCATGCGCCCCAGGCCGCGGGCGACGTACGTGTAGAACGCTCCCGCGTCCGCGACGTGGCGGCTCATCGCGGCGTAGCCCACCGCGAACAGCGCCAGGACGACGCCCAGCGGGACGAACAGGAGCGGGATGCCCTTGTTGCCCGTCACGAGGTACGTCGTGGCCTGCCCGCCGGCGACCGCCGTCAGCGGTGCCGACGCGGCGACGATGAAGAACACCAGGTCGGGCACGCCGAGCGCGCGGCGGTGCAGCCCGCCCTCCGCCCGTTGCGCGGTCGTGGCCGCGGCGGTCACCGCGGTCGTGTCAGCTGTTGCCATCGGTCTCTCCTCCTGTGCGCGCCCCCGCGCGCACCTCGGTTGTCTCCCCACACCACGTCCGAACGAAGCGCGCCAGCACGCGCGCCGTCTCGACCATCGACGCGCACGACACGCGCTCGTCGATGCCGTGGATCTCCTCGGCTCTCGGTCCGAAGCACACCGCCGGCGTCCCGCGGCGCACGAAGTGGCGCGCGTCGGTCGTGGCGGTCGTCGCCTGCAGCGCCGGCGGCGTCCCGTGCACCCCGGCGTACGCGGCGCTCAACGCCCTGACGAGCGGCTCGTCCTCGTCCACCACGGAGCCCTCGCAGCGGAAGCCGTCGTAGCGGACGACCGGCGGCCGGGCGACGAGGAACGGATCCGACGCGGCGGCGCGGGCGACGGTCGTCTCGACGCGCGCCATGATCGCCGCGGGGTCCTGGCCGGGGTACAGGCCCAGTCGGCACGAGAGCGTGCAGGCCGCGGGCACCGTCGACGTCCAGTCGCCGGCGCCCACCACGCCGGGGTTCAGGGCGATGGGGTGCTCGTGGTCCCGGTACCACGCGTGCGCGTGGCGCTCCGCGTTGAGCTCGCCCTCCAGGCCGCGCAGCGCGTCCAGGATGCGCCCGGCGGCGTCGAAGGCGTTGCGTCCGAGCGCCGCGGCCCGCGCCGCGTGGGCCGGGACGCCGCGCACGTCGACGTGGAACCACAGCACGCCGACCTGAGCCAGCGTCAGGTGGTCGGGGTGCGGCTCCGTCAGGACCGCCGCGTCGGCGCCGTCGCCGTGGCCCGCCAGCAGGCACGCCAGCGTGCCGTTGCCGGTGCACTCCTCCTCGACGACGGACTGCAGGTGCAGGTCGCCCCGCAGGCGCACCCCGCTGGCCCGCAGGGCGCGCACCGCGCCCGTCATCGCCACGAGGCCCGCCTTCATGTCGCCCGCGCCGCGGCCGTAGAGCCAGTCGCCGTCGCGGCGCGGGACGAACGGGTCCCCGGTCCACAGGTCCGCGGCCGCCGGCGGGACGACGTCGACGTGCCCGTTGAGCACGAGCGAGCGGCCGCGGTCCGGGTCCTCCCCGGCCCACGTCGCCACGACGTTGCGCTTGCCGGCGACGTCCCACGAGAACGGCGAGGCGTGCGGGTCGGCGCGCAGCGCCCGCGCGTCGAGCGGTACGTCGACGGGGTCCAGGCCGCAGTCCGCGAACGCGCGGGCCATGACGGCCTGGCCGGCCTCCTCCGCGCCGAGCACCGTCGGCGCGGCGACGAGCTCGACGAGCAGGTCCTCCATCCAGGCCGCCTGCGCGGCGACCGCCTCGTCGAGCGCGTCGCTCACCGGACCGACCCCTCCAGGATCTGGAGCGTCTTCAGGTCGGAGTAGAAGTCGAGCGCGTGGTCGCCGCCCTCGCGGCCGATCCCGCTGTGCCCGACGCCGCCGAACGGCGCGGTCAGGTCGCGCACGAGGAACGTGTTGACCCACGCGACGCCGCTGCGCACCGCCCGCCCGACGCGGTCCGCGCGGCCCAGCGACGACGTGTAGACGATCGCCGACAGGCCGTAGCGGGTCGAGTTGGCCAGCGCGACCGCCTCGTCCTCGTCGCGGAACGTCTGGATCGTCAGGACGGGGCCGAACACCTCGTTCTGCACGATCTCGGCGTCGTTGTCCGTCGGCTCGATCAGCGTGGGCGCGTAGAACAGCCCGCCGGTGCGCGCGCCGCCGCGGACGACGCGCTGGCCGGACGCGCGCGCCCGGTCGACGAAGCCCGCGACCCGCTCGAGGTGGTCGGGGTGGATGAGCGGGGAGACGGTCGTCGCGTCGTCCCGCGGATCGCCCAGCACGTGGGCGTCGGTCGCGGCGTGGAAGCGCTCCAGGAACGGCTCCAGCACGGACTCCTCGACCAGCAGGCGCGTGCCGGACAGGCACACCTGGCCCGCGTCGTCGTACTGGCCGGCCGCCTTCGCCGCCGCGGCGTCCAGGTCGGCGTCCGCGAAGACCAGGAACGGGTTCTTGCCGCCGAGCTCCGCGGTGAACGGCACCACGTTGTCCGCGGCCGCCCGGCCGATGTGGCGGGCGGTGTCCGTGGACCCCGTGAACGACACGCGCCGGATCAGCGGGTGGGCGACGAGCGCCGCGCCGGCCTCCTCGCCGATCCCCTGCACGACGTTCAGCACCCCGGGCGGCAGGCCGGCCTCGTCGGCCAACTCGCCCAGCAGCGAGCAGCTCAGCGGCGACCACTCGGCGGGCTTCAGCACGACGGTGCAGCCGGCCGCCAGCGCCGGCGCCGTCTTCCACGTCGAGAGCATGAACGGCGCGTTCCACGGCGTGATGACCGCCGCGGGCCCGGCGGGCATCCGCTGGACGCGGTTCCACGTGCCCTTCGAGCGCCAGTCGCGCTCCTCGTAGGCGACGGCCAGGTCGGCGTAGTTGCGGTAGTTCAGGGCGCCGCGGGCGATGACGCGGGCGCGCAGGGAGCGCAGCAGCATCGCCATGTCGGCGCACTCGACGGCGGCGAGCCGCTCGACGTTCGCGTCGATCAGGTCGGCCAGGCGGTGCAGGTGGGCCGCCCGACCCGCAGGCCCGAGCGCCGCCCAGGCCGGGAAGGCGTCGTGCGCGGCCCGGACCGCCAGGTCGACCTCCTCCTCCCCCGCCCGCGCGATCTCGGCCAGCGGCGCGCCGTCGATCGGCGAGATCGTCGTGAACGTCCGCGCGCTGTCGACGCGCCGTCCGCCGATGAAGTGGCCGGTCGGGACGTCGACGCCCGCGACCGTGGCGACCGGGCTGGTCGTCGTGCTCATCGGACCAGCTCCTTGACGGTCTCGAGGTCGTCGACCGTGTAGCCGAACGTGAAGCGGTAGCCGCGGTCGACGGCGACCGGGCGCAGCAGCGTGTGCTCCTCGCCGGGCGCGTCGAACAGCTCGAGCTCGGCGGCGCCCTCCCAGACGGGCGAGACGGCGCGGTCGCGGGAGCGCGAGCGGACGAGCTCGTGCACCTGCGGGTCGTCGTGGCGGCCGGCGGCCAGGCGCGGGAAGTGCCGCACGTTGACGATCGGCGGGTCGGTGTGGACCGAGCCCGTCTCGCTCGGCGCCTCCAGCGTCACCCGCGCCTGGGCGATGCGGTTGCCGCGGGCGGTGCAGACCCCGCCGAAGCGGGAGCCGGCGGCGACCGCCGGGGCGGCTCGGGTCTCCAGGTCGTACGTGCGGGTGACCCAAACGTCGCCGAGCTTCTTCGGGAACCCCTGGAGCCACCCGCGGACGAGCGCGAAGTCCTGGTCCACCCAGATGAACGGGCAGGTCGTGACGGGCTCGCCGTCCAGGAGCGCGTTGACGACGAGGTAGAACTCCTTGTAGTGCGAGCGCGCGGGGTCGAGCAGCTCGTCGCCGCCCTCGGAGTAGGACTGCCAGTCCGCGAAGACCGCGGCGCAGCGCCCCGCGTCGGGGTGCGGCTCCAGGCCCTCCGGCAGCAGCGACGCGGCGGCGTCGGGGTCGGCGTGGAAGTCGACGACGAGGAAGTCGCCCACGTAGTGCCACGGCGGCGGCGGGACGAGGCTGGCGCGGCCCGACGGGGTGCGCGGGACGGTGTAGCCCTGCAGGGTGCTCATGTGCTCCTCCGGCATCAGGCCGAGACGGGGTCGTCGAGGGGCACGCCCTGCATCTCGAGGCTCTCGCGCTCGGAGGCGACGGCCCGCTCGTCGAAGCGGAAGTAGGACCGGGGCGGCAGCGGGCCCCAGGTGTTGGACGAGTAGCGGTCGTCGGGCCACACGCGCGGCTCGTGGCCCGCCTGCAGCTGCTCCATGTCGCAGTAGAGCTCGACGAAGCAGGACTCCTCGACGATGCGGACGTACGAGGCGATGTTGCCGCCGACGCCGTGGCGCGTCGGGCCCCAGCCCAGCCAGCGGCCGTGGCGGCCCAGGTGGTCGAGCGCGTCGCGCATGCCGCCGATGTCGACGGTGTCGAACGCCAGGTGGTGGAAGTGGCTGTAGCCCTTGTCCACGAGCGCCATCACGTGGTGGTCGCTGCCGACGTGCAGCCACACGCCGCCGTCGCCGAGCCAGTCCGTCAGCCGCATCCCGAGCACGTCGGCGTAGAACGCCTGCTGCTCGTGGATCCGGGCGGTCAGGAAGTTGACGTGGCCGAGCTTGCGCGGGTGGCCGACCGGCAGCGGGCCGGCGGGGCGGGCGTGCGGGACGAGCCGGGACGCGGGCTCGCGGTACGGCAGCAGCCGGAGCGCGTTGCCCTCCAGGTCGTGCAGCGCGATCCCGTCCGCGTCGCGCTCGTGCGCCACGCCGTGCGCCTGCAGGTGCGCGGCGGCGTCCTCGAGGGAGCAGCCGCGGGCCAGCTCCCACCCCACCCGCGCGAACCCGGGCTCCTCCCCCGCCGCGGCGGCCTGCAGCACGAGCGCGCGCGGCTCGTCGTCGCAGGACAGGTCGACGGTGCGCGCGTGCCGCGCGCGGACGGTCAGCCCGAACTGCTGCGCCCAGCGCGTCGCGGCCTCGTCCAGATCGGCCACGCGCAGGGCCACGTGGTCCAGGCGATGCAACGCGATCATGCGACCACCCGCACCGGCAGGCGCTTGATGCCGTTGAAGAAGTTCGAGCGCAGCCGCTCGGGCGGCCCGGCGAGCTCGATGCGGTCGACGCGGGCCAGCAGCTCCTCGAACGCGATGCGGACCTCCATCTTCGCCAGGTGCGCGCCCATGCAGTGGTGGATCCCGCCCGGACCGAACGCCATGTGCGGGTTCGGGGAGCGGCCGATGTCGAAGCGGTCCGGGTCGGCGAACACCGTCTCGTCGCGGTTGCCGGACGTGAACCACGTCGTGACCTTGTCGCCCGCCTTGATCCGGGCGCCGCCGAGCTCGGTGTCGACCGTCGCCGTGCGGCGGAAGTGGTGCACCGGGGTGGCCCAGCGCAGCATCTCCTCGGCCGCCGACCGGCGCAGCGCCACGTCGTCGCCGGCCCCCCGCAGCCGCTCGAGCTCCTCGGGGTGCTCGAGCAGGCCGAGCAGCCCGTGCGTGATCGTGTGCCGCGTCGTCTCGTTGCCGGCCGTCGCGAGCAGGACGAAGTAGACGTCGAACTCCTGCTGCGTCAGCGGCTCGAACGCGAGCTGCGTGATGATGTCGTCCTTCGGGTCCTTGCGACGCGCAGCCGCGAGCCGCCGGCCGAACTCGAACATCTCGAGCGCGGCGGGGCTCGAGAAGGGCAGGTGCCGGTGGGCGTCGTCGTCGGGGACCTTGTACTCGGGGTCCTGGTTGCCGAGCAGCCGGTCGCCGATCTCGATGATCACGCGGCGCTCCTCGTGCGGGACCCCGAGGATCTCGGCGAAGACCTGCATCGGGATCTCGGACGAGATCTCGCGGACGAAGTCGAACTCGCCGAGCGGCAGCGCCAGGTCGAGGACCTCGCGCGTGACGCGCCGCACCTGCTCCTCCCACACCCCGACGGCGCGCGGCGTGAAGCGGCGCGCGATCAGCCCGCGCAGCTCGTCGTGGCGGGGCGGGTCCATGTCGATCATGGACTTGCGCGCCTCGATGTGCTCCGCCTCGAGGTCCTCGAGCGACGTGCCCCCGACCTCGGACGAGTAGACCGCGACGTTGCGGTGCACCTCGCGGATGTCGGCGTAGCGCGTGACGGCCCAGAATCCGGGGCCGTCGGGCTCGGGGTTCCAGTGCACGGGGTCGTCGCGGCGCAGGGCGGCGAAGGCCTCGTGCGGCACGGCGTCGACGAAGGCGTCGTGGTCGGAGAGGTCGATGTGGCTCAACGTGGATGACATGGGGGCTCTCCCGGCCTAGAGGTGGTGGAGGTACTCGTCGATTTCCCAGTCCGAGACCCACGCCCGGTGGCGCTCGATCTCGAACCGCTTGACCGACAGGAAGGTGTCGACGATCTCCGGGCCCAGGGCGTCGCGGAGGACCGTGTCGGCCTCGAGCGCGTCGAGCGCGTCCTCGAGGCAGGTGGGCAGCGCGTCGTCGGCGGCGGGGTCGGCGCGGTAGGCGTCGCCGAGGACCGGCGCGGGCGGCTCCAGCCGCCGGCGCAGCCCGTCGGTGCCCGCCGCGAGCACCGCGGCGATCGCCAGGTACGGGTTGGCGGCGCCGTCCCCCACCCGGATCTCGATGCGGGCCGCGCGGCCGCGCTCGGGCGGGATGCGGATGAACGTGGAGCGGTTGTCCCAGCCCCAGTTCGCGCGCGTCGGCGCGAGCGAGTCGGGCTGCAGGCGCCGGAACGCGTTGATCGTGGGGTTCAGGAACGCCATGAGCGCCGGCGCGTGCGCCAGGACGCCCGCGACGAACTGCCGCAGCTCGCCGCTCACGCCGTCCGCGTCGTCCGGGGCGTCGAAGGCGTTGTCTCCCGCGCGGTCGAGCGACAGGTGCAGGTGCGTGCCGGAGCCGCCCTGGTCGTTGAACGGCTTGCCCATGAAGGTGGCGACGAGGCCGTGGCGGGCCGCGATGTCCTTCGCCGCGACCTTCAGCAGGAACGCCCGGTCGGCGGCGGTGAGCGCGTCGGCGTGCCGCAGGTTGATCTCGTACTGCGAGTTCATGAACTCGTGGTTGACCGCGAAGACGCCCAGGCCGAGCGCCGCCAGGTCCTCGGTCATGCCGCGCACGAGCCCGTCGGGGTCGGCCTGCGCGCCGACGGTGTAGACCATCGACGGGTGATCGACGCGGCGCGCGACGCCGTGCTCGGCGGACGGGTCGCGCCGGACGAGGAAGAACTCCAGCTCGGGCCCGACGACCGGCGACAGCCCGAGCGCCTCGAGCGCGGCGCTCGCCCGCCGGACGGCGCCGCGCGGGTTGGCGATCGGCGCGCCGCCCGCGGCCGGCTCCAGGTCGGCCAGGCAGACCGCGACGCCCGGGTCCCACGGCAGCGCGGCCATCGTCCGCACGTCGGGGTGCGCGACGAGGTCGGGGTACCCCTCGTCGCCGCCGCGCACCGGGGTGTGCCGCAGGTCGGTGCCCATCACGGCCGAGCAGAAGCACAGGCCGCTGGCGACGGCGTGGTCGAACATCCCGACGGGCACGTCCTTGCCGCGGGCGACGCCGTGCAGGTCGGCGTAGAGCACGCGGACCGACGTCGTCGGCGCGGTGCGCGGCCGGGGGTCGTCGGCGGCCGCGCCGTTGAGCGCGGGCGCGGGCACCGCGGCGGTGGTGAGGTGCATGGGGGTCTCCTCCCTCATCGGCGTGCGCGCTCCCAGAACGCGTCGAACAGGACGTACGCGGCGTCGGCCGCGGCGTCCGCGTAGGGGCGGCCCTGCTCCAGCAGGGCCTCGCCGTCCTCGATGCCGAGGGCGGCCAGCCGGGGGGCGTCGGTGCGCGCCCAGTCCCGGACGATCTCGATCGTGCTCTCGGGGTGGAACTGCACCCCCAGGTGGCGGCCGTGGCGGAACGCCTGCAGGCCGACGGGCGAGTCGGCGAGCGGCTCCGCCCCCGGCGGCAGCGTGAAGCGGTCGTAGTGCCACTGCAGCCACGGGCCCTCCGGGACCTCGTCGGGGGACGCGCTGCGGATGCGGTGCCACGCCACCTCGGGCCGCGGTGCGCGCTCGATGCGCCCGCCCAGGACCGCGGCCAGCATCTGGCCGCCGAAGCACAGGCCGAGCATCGGCACGTCGCGCGCCACGGCCTCGCGGACGAACGCGCGCTCCGCGACGACCTCCTCCCCCGCGTGGTCGGGGTTGTGCGGCGAGCCGAGCGAGGCGACGAACGCCTGGCCGTCCAGCGCGGGCAGCGGGTCGCCGCTGGCGGCGTGGTGGACGTCGAGCGCGACGCCGCGGTCGGCCGCCCAGTCGGCGAGCAGCCCCGGCGGGCCCCAGTCCCCGTGCTGCAGGACGAGCGCGCGCGGCGTCATGCGGCCACGGCCTCGGTGGCCAGCCGTCGGCGGTACGCGGCGAGCCGCTTGGCGTGGTTGAACGCGACGGCGCCGACCAGCCGGCCGTCGGCGTCGTGCGCCTCGGCCAGCAGCCGCGGCCCGTCCTCCTCGACGATCGCGAGCGTCGCCGCGCGGCCGGGGAAGCCGACCGCCTGGATCTTCGTGGCGTACTGGTCGGACCAGAAGTACGGCGGCGCGACGTGGGCGGCGCGGTCGGCGGGGTCCACGACGGCGTTGCGTCCCGCGAGCCCGCCGTGCTCCGCCGCCGTCGTCCAGTGCTCCACCCGCACCACCTCGCCGCCCACGAGCGCGTGCGGCCAGGCGGCGACGTCGCCCGCCGCCAGCACGTCGGGGTCGTCGACGGACGTGAGCGTGCCGTCGCAGCGCAGGCCGCCGCGAGCGTCGAGCGTCAGCCCGCTGCCGGCCAGCCACTCCGTGTTCGGCACGCCGCCGAGCGCGACGAGGACCACGTCGGCGTCGACGCGCTCGCCGCCCGCCAGCGTGATCCCGGCCCGGTCGACCGCGTCCACCGCCGTGCTCAGGCGCAGGTCGACGCCGTGCTCGCGGTGCAGCGCGGCGCAGCGGCCACCCAGCTCCGGGCCGAGCGGCAGCAGCGGATGCGGGGCGACGTCGACGAGCGTCACGTCGCAGCCCAGCCCGCGGGCGGTCGCGGCGACCTCGCAGCCGACGAAGCCGGCGCCGACGATCGCCAGGCGCGCGCCCGGCTGGAGCGCACGGCCCAGGGCGACGGCGTCGTCGACGGTGCGCAGCGTCACGACGCCCTCGGCGCCCGGCCACGTGCGGGCCCGGCAGCCCGTCGCCACGACGAGCCGGTCGTACGGCACCCGCCCGCCGTCGGCGAGCGCCACCGTGCGGCCGTCGCGGTCCAGCCCCACGGCGGCGGCGCCCAGGCGCCACTCCGCGTCCAGCGCGTCGACGCCGGGGAAGACGCAGTCCGCGTGGGACTGCGCCCCCGCGAGCAGGCCCTTGGACAGCGGGGGGCGGTTGTACGGCGGATGCTCCTCGTCGCCGACGACGACGAGCGAGCCCTCGTGACCCGACGCCCGGACGGCCTGCGCGGCGCGCAGGCCCGCGAGCGAGGCCCCGACGACGACGACGCGGTCCACGCCGTCAGCCCTCGATCCGGATGGCCATCATCGGGCAAGCGTCGGCGGCGGCCTGCACCGCCTCGCGGCGGGACTCGTCCACCTCCTCCTTCCAGACGAGGACGTCGTCGTCGCCGAGCTCGAACACGTCGGGCGCCGGGAAGACGCACTCGCCGTGGCTCTGGCACAGGTTCATGTCGACGTGGACCTTCATGCGGGGGTGCTCCTGTTCTGGATGCGGCGCTCGGCCTCGTCCTCGGGGATGGCGAGCGCGACGTGCAGGGTGTTGGCGGACGTCTCGAGCTGGTCGCCGGCCTCGGAGAGGTCGACGTCCCAGTCGACGACGGTGCTCTCGACGCGGCCCAGGCCGCTGATCTCGACGGCGACGACGTCGCCGGGCTCCATCGGCCGCGAGTTCGCGGGGGTGCCCGTCAGCACGACGTCGCCCGGCTCGAGGGTGATCAGCCGGCTGAGGTCGGCGAGCTGGTAGGCGACGCCCCAGATCAGGTCGTCCGCGGTCGCCTGCTGGACGACCTCGCCGTTCAGGGTGGTCGTCAGCGTGTAGTCCGTCGGGTCGAATTCCTCGGCCGGGACGATCTGCGGGCCGACGGGCAGGAAGCCGTCCTGGCCCTTCACGCGCAGCATCGACCCGCGGTCGGCGTGCCGGAAGTCGTGCAGGCCGACGTCGTTCGCGGGCAGGTAGCCGGCGACGTGGCCGAGCGCGTCGTCGATGCGCACGCCCTTCATGCGCTCGCCGATCACGACCGCCAGCTCGCCCTCGTAGTTGAGGAAGCTGGCGCCGGCCGGGCGGCGGACCACCCCGCGGTGGCCGTTCAGCGTCGTCGGCGGCTTCATGAAGTACGACGGCGCCGGCGGGGTGCGGGCGGCGTACTCCTCGACGCGGCTGCGGTACGTCAGGTGGACGGCGATGATCTTCGACGGCGCGACGGGCGCCAGGTACCTGGCGTCGCGCTCGGCCACGCGGCGACCGTCGTCGAGGACGATCTCGGCGCCCTCGACGCGGCCGGTGACGGGCACCCCGTCGACCTCGATCCGGACTTGTGTGATCTGCGGCACGGAGCGCACTATCCGTCGGCGGCCGCGCGGCGTACAACCTGCACTGGCGCACGATTGATCGCTCGGGCAGATAAGTTGCCCGCATGGAGCTGCGTCAGCTGCGCTACTTCGTCGCCGTCGCCGAAGAGCTGCACTTCACCCGCGCCGCGGCCCGGCTCAACCTGGCGCAGTCGGCGCTGAGCTCGCAGATCCGCCAGCTCGAGGCCGAGGTCGGCGGGCCGCTGCTCGTCCGCAGCACCCGCCGCGTGATGCTCACGCCAGGCGGCGCGGCGCTGCTCGAGGACGCCCGCGAGCTGCTCGCGCTGGCGGACGGCTCGCTCGATCGCGTCCGGGCCCTCTGCCGGGGCGAGGCCGGCCGGCTCGTCCTCGGCACGCTCGGCCCCGCCCCCGGCGCGCTGCTCGCCGCGCTGCTCGGCCGACTGTCCAGCAGCCACCCGGACGTCCGCGTCGAGGTGCGGGCGTTCGACTTCACCGAGGCGTTCGCCGGCCTGCTCGAGCAGCACGCCGACCTGGCGTTCGTCTACATGCCGCTCGAGCACCGCGCGATCGAGTTCGTGCCGCTGCTGAGCGAGCCGCGGACCGTCGTGCTGCCGGCGGGCCACCGGCTCGCCCGGCGCAAGCGGCTGCGGCCGCGCAACCTGGCCGGCGAGACGTTCATCACCCAGCCGCCCGAGGTGCAGGAGCCCTGGCGCGACTACTGGGCGCTCGCGCCCGAGCTCGGCGAGCGACCGCGGATCAGCCCGCACTACGGCGACAAGCTCGAGGACTGGCTGCGGCTCATCGCCAACGGCGAGGGCGTCGACACGGCCCCCGCCATCATCTCGCGCTACTACGCGTGGCCCGAGCTGGCGTACGTGCCGCTCGTGGACGCCGCGCCCGCGACGCTCGCCCTCGCCCGTCGCCGCGACGGCGACCACCCCCTCGCCGACGAGGTCCTGGCCCTCGTGCTCGAGATCGTCCACCACCTGGACCTGCCCGGCACGACGGTCGTCGCGCCGCGCCCGTAGCGCCGCAGGCCCGCGTCCTCACGCGATCAGCAGCAGGCCCTCGCGCACCGCGCGGGCGGCGGCCGCGCCGCGGGTCCCGACGCCCAGGCGGTCCAGGATGTGGGCCAGATGGGTGGCGACGGTCGGCCGGCTGAGGTGCAGGCGCGCGGCGATCTCGGGGTTCGTGCACCCCTCCGCCACGAGCGTCAGCACCTGCAGCTCGCGGCGACTCAGCGGCGGCGCCGCCGGCTCCACCCCGACGAGCAGCGCCCCGTCGTCGCCGCCCGGTCGCACCACCACGGCACGCACCAGACCCGCCGCCCCCGCGTCGTGGAGGAAGGCGGTCGCGCCCGGCAGCACGGGTGCGACGGCGCGCGCGCAGCGCAGCAGCTCGGCGCCGGGCAGCAGCAGCGGCGACGAGGGCCGGCCGGCCAGCGCGCCGACCGCGCCGTCGCCGCCGACCGCGACCGCGGCCATCCCGGCCGGCAGCACGGCCGCGGCGGAGCGCAGCGTGGCCGTCACGTCGGTCAGCTCGGCCAGGAGCAGGCCCGCCAGGCCGACCGCGGCCAGCCGTCCCTCGTCGTACGGGGCGCCGTCGAGCACGTTGCAGCTGAGCGCGCCGACGTACCGTCCGTCGGCCGTGTGCAGGCAGTGGGTCAGTCCCTCGCTGAAGCGCTCGAGCGCCAGCACGCCGTCGAGCGGTGGCCGTCGGGCGCGGACGTCGGTCAGACGCAGCGGCCGCCGCGTCCGACGCGCGTACTGGTAGCCCGGGTCGTGCACGAGGTCGCCGCCGCGGTCCCCGGCCAGGTCCTCGGGCCGGTACCCCCAGGTGCGCAGCGGCCGGTGCGCCCGCAGGACCGGATCCCACGCCGCGAGGACGAGCGCGTCGCAGCCCGTCAGCTCGGCCACCGCGCCGAGGGCCGCCCCGACGCGGACGTCGCGGTCGCCGGCGCGGGCGGCCTCGCGGCCGATCGCGGCGATCGCCCGCACGTGGTGCGCCGCCATCGGCGACGAATCGTTCATCTGGACGATTGCGGAGGGGTCGGGGGCTCGGAGAGGTTGGCCGCGAGTATCCACACCGAGCCCTGGAGGGGCAAATGCCTTCGACCCTCGACCGGCGCCGCTTCGTCGCCGGCGCCGCCGCCGTCGCGGCGGGCGGCCTGCTGCCGGCCGACGCCGCGGCGGCCCGCGGACCACGCCGCGAGCGCCTGCGCAGCGCCGACCTGCTCGTCGTGAACGGCCGGGTGCTGACGCTCGACCGCGGCTTCCGGGTCCACGAGGCCGTCGCTGTCCGGGACGGCGTCGTGCTGGCCACGGGACGGACCCGCGACCTGCGCCGGCTGGCCACCCGCCGCACCCGGATCGTCGACGCCCGGGGCGGCACCGTGATGCCCGGGATCAACGACTCGCACCTGCACTTCAGCGCCTTCGGCCTGGCGATGCCGCCGACGACGGCCGCGGTCGACACCGCCACGATCCCCGAGCTGCAGGCCGCGGTCCGCGCCGCCGCCGAGGCCGCGGGACCGGGCGGTGCGTGGGTCCGCGGCAGCGGCTGGAACGAGAACCGCATCGGCCGCGCCCCGACCCGGCAGGAGCTCGACGCCGTCTCGGGCGAGCACCCCGTCATCCTCTCGTCCTTCGACTACCACGCCGTCGCCGTCAACACGCGGGCGCTGCAGCTCGCCGGGGTCACCCGCGACACCGTCGCGCCGCCGGGCGCGGTGATCGAGAAGGACGCCGCCGGCGAGCCCACGGGCGTGCTGCGCGAGGGCGCCGCCGGCCTGGTGCGCGCGGTCGTGCCGCCCTTCACCCGCGAGGAGACGCAGCGGGGCGTCCTCGCCGGCCTCGACGCCCTGCACGCCCTCGGGATCACGAGCCTGACCGACCCGGGGATCGACGAGGCGACCGTGGCGCTGCTGCGGCGCATGTCCCGTGCCGGTCGGCTGCCCGTGCGGCTCAACGTGCTCCTGAGCGCGGGCTCGTCGCTCGCGACGGCGCGCGCCGCCCTGGACGCGCACCGCCCCGTCAGGGGCGCCGACGAGCGGCTGTTCCGCGTGGCCGGGATGAAGGTGTTCGCCGACGGCATCCCGACGGCGGCGCGCACCGCCTGGCTGTCGAAGCCCTACCTCGACGGCAGCAACGGCGCGCTGACCGTGGCCGGCGCGTCGCCCGCCGAGCAGGTCGCCACGCTCGAGGCGATCATCGCGCTCGCGCACCGCCGCGGCCTGCAGATCGGCACGCACGCCACCGGCGACGCCGCGATCGACGCGGTCGTGGGCGCCTACGTGAAGGCGATGCGCGCGCACCGCCGACGCGACCCCCGCCACTACGTCATCCACGCCGACCTGACGCCGCAGGCGACGCTGCGGCGAATGGCGCGCCACGACATCGGCGCGAACATGAACGCGTCGGTCAAGACCCTGCTCGGCCGCACGCTCGACGGCGTGATCGGGCCGGAGCGGACGGACTACCAGTGGCCGTACCGCTCGGCGCTCGACGCCGGGGTGCGCGTGTCGAGCGCCTCGGACGCGCCCGTGACGCCGCCGGACTGGCGGCAGGGCATCGAGGGTGCGGTGCTGCGCCGCGGGCAGTTCGGGGGCGTCGCAGGCGAGGCCGAGCGGATCACGCTGCGCGAGGCGATCCGCACGTACACGAGCACGCCGGCCTGGCAGGACCGGGCCGAAGGCTGGAAGGGCCGCCTGGTCCCGGGCCACGTCGCCGACGTCGTCGTCCTGGGCGACGACGTCCTCGCGGCGCGGCCCGACCGCATCACCGACATCGACGTCACGACGACGATCGTGGCCGGCGCCGTCGTCCACGAGCGCCGCGGCAGCGCGCGCGCCGACGCCGCGCGGACGCGGCTGGCGCGCGCGTCGGGCCAGGCCCACGCGCGGGCGTGCCTCGAGGCGGGCGGGTGCTGCTGCACCCTCTCGAAGGAGATCGTCGCCGGGCGCGTCTGACGGCCGCCGCGGGCGGGGCGCTCGGCGGCCCGCCCGCCCCGCTCAGCCGTTGACGACGGTCCCGCCGTTGGGGTGCAGCACCTGGCCGCTGACGTACGACGCGTCGGCGCTCGCCAGGAAGACGTAGCTCTCCGCCACCTCCTCGGGCTGTCCGGGGCGGCCCAGCGGCACGTCGCCCCCGAAGGACGCGACCTCCTCGGGCGGGAACGTCGCCGGGATCAGCGGCGTCCAGATCGGCCCGGGCGCGACGGCGTTGACGCGGATGCCGCGCTCGGCCAGGTGCTGGGAGAGCGCGCGCGTGAACGCGACGATCGCGCCCTTCGTCGACGAGTAGTCGATCAGCGTCGGGTTGCCCTGGTAGGCGGTGACGGACGTCGTGTTGACGATCGCGCCGTCGTCGGGCAGGTGCGGCAGCGCGGCGCGCGTCAGGCCGAACATGCCGAAGACGTTCGTCGCGAAGGTGCGCTCGAGCTGCTCGCGGGTGATGTCCTCGAAGCGCTCCTGCGCGTGCTGCTCGGCGGCGTTGTTCACCAGCACGTCCAGCTTGCCGAAGGCGTCGAGCGTCTCCTGCACCGCCCGCTGCTGCACCGCCTCGTCCGCGACGTCGCCGCGGATCGTGATCGCCCGCCGGCCGTGGTGGCCGACGGCCTCGACGGTCTCCCGCGCGTCGGCGTCCTCCTTCTCGTCCCGGTAGAGGATCGCGACGTCGGCGCCCTCGCGGGCGAACGCGACGGCCACGGCGCGCCCGATGCCCGAGTCGCCGCCCGAGATCAGCGCCGCGCGGTCCTTCAGGCGGCCGGAGCCCTCTCGGTCGTGCCGCTGGAAGGCGGGCCTCGGCGTCATCTCGTCCTCGCGGCCGGGCTGGGACTGGTCCTGGCCGGGCGGGGTGCCGTCGTACTGGTCGGGTGCGGAGGTCATGCCGCCTGGCTACCCGCCGGCGCGCGCCGCGGAACGGCCCGCCCGCGGCCCGCCTCGGCCACGGCCCGCGAACGGCGCCCCGCGGACGGCAGGTCGCGGACGCGCGACGGACCCGAGCGCCCGGCGGCCCGGCGGCGGGTCAGAGCACGACGGTCGTGTCGCCGTGCACGATCACGCGGTCCTCGCCGTGCCAGCGGACGGCGCGCGCCAGCACCGTCCGCTCGATGTCCCGCCCGACGGCCTGCAGCGCGGGCACGTCGAACGCGTGGTCCACGCGGGCGACGTCCTGCTCGATGATCGGTCCCGCGTCGAGCTCCTCGGTCACGTAGTGGGCGGTCGCGCCGACGAGCTTCACGCCTCGCGCCTTCGCCTGCCCGTACGGGTCGGCGCCGACGAACGCCGGCAGGAACGAGTGGTGGATGTTGATGACGGGCACGCCGAGCTCGCGCAGGAACCCGCCCGAGAGGATCTGCATGTAGCGCGCCAACACGACGACGTCGAAGCGCCCGCGCAGCAGCTCGAGCAGCCGCGCCTCGGACGCGGGCTTCGTGTCGGGCGTCACCGGCACGTGCTCGTACGGCACGTCGAACCCCGCCACGTCGGCCGCCAGGTCGGGGTGGTTGGACGCCACCAGCCCGACGTCGACGCCCAGCTCGCCGCGGCGCGCGCGCCAGAGCAGATCCAGCAGGCAGTGGTCCTCGCGCGAGACGAGGACCGCCGCGCGCTTCGGGGTGGCGGCCTCGTGCAGCGACCACGTCATCCCGTACGGGGCCGCGACCCGGTCGGCGAACGCCGCCTCGAGCCCCGTCCGGCGGGCGGCCAGGTCGGGCAGCACGAAGACGACGCGCATCAGGAACGTGCCGCCCTCCAGGCTCGTCGAGTGCTGGTCGGACTGGGCGATGTTGGCGCCGTGCTCGTGCAGGAGCCCCGAGACGGCGGCGACGATGCCGGGCCGGTCGGGGCAGCGGACGAGCAGACGGGCGACGTCTGCGGGACGGGACATGCGGGGAATCTGCCGCAGCCCGGCCCGCGCGGCAAGGGTCGGGTGGACGCCCGTTCCGTCGCGGCGGACGCGCGCTCAGTCGGCCGAGAGCACGTCGGCCGGGTCGACGGCGGCCGCCGCGTCGTCGGCCAGCGCCTGACGGACCAGCTCCATCGCGCCCTCGCGGCTGCCCGCGACCGCCATGAAGCGCGCGCCGTGGCAGAAGACGGCGTCCGGCACGCCCGTCACCTGCTGCAGCGGCTCGCCCTCGAGCCCCGCCCACGCCGCGGGCAGGTCCTTGCGGTTGGCGAACCCGTGCTCGCCCGCCGGCACCGCCTGCAGGCTCCAGTCCCGGGTGCGCGGCGCGACGACGAAGAGCACCTCGGGCGCCTCGGCGACCACGATCTTCTTCCACGGCATGCCGCGGTCGAGGACGAGGACGCGGGGATCCTCGGCGCGCTCGAGGGCGGCCCGGACGAGCCCGGCGGCACGGGCGCGGCCCTGCGCGCCGGCGAGCTCGCGGCGCAGGATGCCCTCGGCCAGGTCGACCGCCTCGTCGAACGCCTCGCGCTCCGCCCGCGCGCCGTCCTCGGTGTCCCACGGCGGGTTGATCGCGGCGATCACGCCCGAGACCGTGTGCGGCGTGACGCCCGGGACCAGCGGCTCGTACAGCTCCTGGCCGTTGTCGCCGGCGTCGATCGGCGCGACGAGCTGCACGTCGATGGCGGCGGCCACCTCGTCCGAGCCCGCGATCTCGCGGCCGTGCTCCTTCCACACCAGCCCGAACGAGGCGTAGCGGATGCCGTTCGCGCGCTCGCCGACGTCGCCCTGGTGGTGGTCGAAGTCGCCGCCCGCCGGGTCGTAGCGGCGGCCGACGTCGACCCGCAGGGTGCACGTCGCGAGCACCTGCGGGTCGCGGCTGCGGACGATCTCGAGGGGCCCGCGGGCCAGGCGCAGCGTCGCCAGCGCGAAGACCTCGTCGGCGTGGAAGGAGCCGGAGTGGGTGCCCACCCGCAGCGGGGTGGGGGCCTCGGCGTCGTCGCGTGGCGCGTCCATCACCCCCCGAGGCTACCGCGGGACGCAGGCGCGTCGCGTCGTGCGGACGCCGTCCGCCCCGGGCCCGTCGATCCGTCGACGTCGACGGGCTCGGGCGCGTGGCCCCCCGGCGCGACGGCCGCCGCGCGGCGCCTCCTATCCTTGGTGGGATGCCCGGCACCCCCGAGAGCCCGGCGCCCTCCGCCCCGGCCGTCGCCGGCCCGGGCGACCGCGACGACGCCCCCCGCACCCCGGACCTGCGCGCCCGCCTGGGCGAGCTGCGCCTGCGCGACGAGCACCGCCTGGCGCGCAAGCTCGACCGTCTGCGCCGCGAGCAGGACGACGCACGCCGCACGCGCGACCTCGCGCGCCTGGTCGACGAGATCGACCGGGCGGAGCAGGTGGTCCACGAGCGCCGCGCCGCGGTGCCGACGATCACCTACCCGGAGGAGCTGCCCGTCGCGGCCCGCCGGGACGACCTGCTCGCCGCGATCCGCGACCACCAGGTCGTCGTCGTGGCCGGCGAGACGGGGTCGGGCAAGACCACCCAGATCCCGAAGATGTGCCTGGAGCTGGGCCGGGGGATCCGGGGGCAGATCGCGCACACGCAGCCGCGCCGCATCGCCGCCCGCACCGTCGCCGAGCGCATCGCCGACGAGCTGGGCACCCCGATCGGCGAGGCCGTCGGCTACTCCGTCCGCTTCAACGACCGCTCGGGCGAGAACACCCTGGTCCGCCTGATGACGGACGGCCTGCTGCTGGCCGAGATCCAGCGTGACCGGCTGCTGCGCCGCTACGACACGATCATCATCGACGAGGCGCACGAGCGGTCGCTCAACATCGACTTCCTCCTGGGCGTCGTCAAGCAGCTGCTGCCGAAGCGGCCCGACCTGAAGGTCATCATCACGTCGGCGACGATCGACCCGGAGCGCTTCGCCGAGCACTTCGGCGACGCCCCGATCGTCGAGGTCTCCGGCCGCACCTACCCCGTCGAGGTCCGCTACCGGCCGGTCAACGACCCGGACGACGACGAGGCCGACCGCGACCAGATCGAGGCGATCGGCGACGCGGTCGCCGAGCTCGAGCGCGAGGCGCCCGGCGACGTCCTCGTCTTCCTCTCCGGCGAGCGCGAGATCCGCGACACCGCCGAGAGCCTGCGCGGGCGCTTCGGCACGGGCGACGGGCAGCGCCGCGGCCCCGGCATCGAGGTCCTGCCCCTCTACGCGCGCCTGTCGTCCGAGGAGCAGCAGCGCGTCTTCCGGCGGTCGCCGTCGGGGAAGCGCCGCGTCGTGCTGGCCACGAACGTCGCCGAGACGTCGCTCACGGTCCCCGGCATCAAGTACGTCGTCGACCCGGGCACCGCCCGCATCAGCCGCTACTCCGCCCGGCTGAAGGTGCAGCGCCTGCCGATCGAGCCGGTCTCGCAGGCGTCGGCCAACCAGCGCAAGGGCCGCTGCGGCCGCACGTCCGAGGGCATCTGCATCCGCCTGTACTCCGAGGAGGACTTCGAGGCGCGCCCCGAGTTCACCGACCCGGAGATCCTGCGGACGAACCTCGCCTCGGTGATCCTGCAGATGGCCGCGCTCGGCCTGGGCGAGATCGGCGACTTCCCGTTCCTCGAGCCCCCGGACCGCCCGCAGATCCGCGACGGCGTGCAGCTGCTCGAGGAGCTCGGCGCGCTCAAGCAGGACGAGGAGGACCCGAAGAAGCGCCTGACGCCCGTCGGCCGCACCCTCGCGGCGCTGCCGATCGACCCGCGCCTGGGCCGCATGGTGCTCGAGGCCGACCGCCTGGGCTGCACGGAGGAGGTCGTCGTCATCGCGGCCGCCCTGTCGATCCAGGACCCGCGCGAGCGCCCGCAGGACAAGCAGGAGACCGCGCAGCAGTTCCACGCGCGCTTCAAGCACGAGGGCTCCGACTTCCTGTCCTTCCTCGACCTGTGGGACTACCTGCGCCAGCAGCAGCGCGAGCTGTCCGGCAGCGCGTTCCGCCGCCAGTGCAAGAAGGAGTTCCTGCACTACCTGCGGATCCGCGAGTGGCAGGACCTGGTCGCGCAGCTGCGCCAGGCGGCCAAGCAGACCGGGATCACGGTGGCTCGCCGGGACAGGGGAACGGCCGGGCCCCGCCTCGGGTCCGGCGACGCCGACGACCGGGCCGATACGGCTGCGGACGCCGTCCCGCCTTCACCTGCGGCTCGGCGCGGCCGTGACGGCGGACGTCGCGGGTCGGGCGACGCCGGGTCGACCGACGGACGGGCGACGGACGCCGTCCCGACCTCACCTGCGGCCGGACGCGACGACGCCGGTCGACGGGACGACCGCCGGGGTGGTCGTCGTGGCGGTCGGGCACAGGACGTGGCGGCCCGCCGGGACGACATGACGAGCGCGCCGACCGACACGGACGGCGACGCCGCCGACGCACCGGAGCACGGCGTCGGCGCCGTCGCGCGGCTGCGCAAGGCCGAGCGCGAGGCGCAGCGGCGGCGCGAGGCCAGCGAGCGCGACATCCACCAGGCGCTGCTGTCCGGCCTGCTCTCGCACGTCGGGCTGAAGGACGAGACGAACGTCAAGACGGACCAGAAGGGCCGCCCGATCCGGACGAAGGGTCGGCCGCAGCGGCCCGAGTTCCTCGGCGCCCGCGGCGCGCGCTTCCAGGTCTTCCCCGGCTCGGCGCTGGCGAAGAAGCCGCCGACGTGGGTCATGGTCGCCGAGCTCGTCGAGACCTCGCGCCTGTGGGGCCGCACCGCCGGGCGCGTCGAGCCGGAGTGGATCGAGCCGCTCGCCGAGCACCTGCTGCGCCGCACCTACGCCGAGCCGCGCTGGTCGAAGAAGCGCGCGTCCGTCGTCGCCAGTGAGCGCGCCACCCTCTACGGCCTGCCAGTCGTCGCGGGCCGCACCGTCCAGTACGGCCGGATCGACCCGGTCCTCTCGCGCGAGCTCTTCATCCGCCAGGCGCTCGTCGAGGGCGAGTGGGACGGCGGCCGCGCCGGCGGTCGCCAGGTGCTGCGCCGCAACGCGCAGCTGATCGAGGAGGTCCGCGAGCTGGAGGAGCGCGCGCGCCGCCGCGACCTGCTC
Organism: Patulibacter sp. SYSU D01012; assembly: GCF_017916475.1. Classification (GTDB taxonomy): domain Bacteria; phylum Actinomycetota; class Thermoleophilia; order Solirubrobacterales; family Solirubrobacteraceae; genus Patulibacter. The sequence continues at coordinate 76,823 of NZ_JAFMTB010000002.1, read as the reverse complement.
GTCGACGACGAGGTGCTCTTCGCGTTCTACGACGAGCGGATCCCCGCCGGCGTCGTCTCGGGCGCGCACTTCGACCGCTGGTGGCGCGACGAGAAGCGCCGCGATCCCGACCTGCTGCACTTCCCGCGCGAGCTGCTGCTCGACGAGCAGGCCGAGACCGCCGTCCGCGGCGCCGGCATGCCCGAGGCGTGGAAGCAGGGCGACCTGCTCCTGCCCCTGAGCTACCGCTTCGACCCGGGCACGGAGCACGACGGGGTCACCGTGCACGTGCCGCTCGCGGCGCTGCCCCGCGTGAAGGACGTCGGCTTCGAGTGGCTCGTCCCCGGGCTGCGCGAGGAGCTCGTCACCGCCCTCGTCCGCGCGCTGCCGAAGGACGTCCGCCGCGAGCTCGTCCCGATCCCCGACACCGTCCGCACGATCCTGGGCCGCATGACCCCGCGCAGCGCGCCGCTGCCGCGGGCGCTCGCGCGCGAGCTGAACGCGTTCCCCGGCGTCCAGGTGACGCCCGCGATGCTGCGCCTGGACGCGCTGCCCAGCCATCTCCGGATGACGTTCGTCGTCGAGGACGCGGACGGGAAGGCCATCGCGTCCGGCCGCGACCTGGCCGCGCTGAAGGACGAGCTGCGCCCGACGCTGCGCCAGGCGCTCGAGGCCGCGACCCCCGACCTGGAGCGCCACGGCCTGAAGGCGTGGACGATCGGGACGCTGCCGCGCGAGGTCGCGATCGGCGAGGGCGACCTGGGCGTGAAGGTCTACCCCGCCCTGGTCGACGAGGACGACGCGGTCGGCGTGCGGGTCTTCGACGCCGCCGACGTGCAGGCCGAGGCGATGCGCCGCGGCACGCGCCGGCTGCTCGCGCTGACCGTGCCCTCCCCCGCGCGCGGCGTGGTGAGCGCGCTGCCGACCCGCGCGCAGCTCACCTTGACCACGGCGCCGCACGGCTCCGTCGACCGGCTGATGGCGGACACCGTCGCCGCGACGATCGACGGGCTCGTCGCGGCGAACGGCGGGCCGGCGTGGGACGAGGCCGGGTTCGCGGCGCTCCGCGAGAAGGTCGCCGCACGGCTGCCCGACGCCACCGGCCGCGTCCTGGGCCAGGTCGTGCGGGTGCTCGACGCCGAGCGCGACCTGCGCGCGCGCCTGGAGCGCTTCGCCGCCGGCCCCGCCGATCCGGCGTTCGAGGCCGCGCAGCGCGACGTGATCGCGCAGCTCGAGCGGCTCGTGCGCCCCGGGTTCGTGACCGACGCGGGCGCGCGACGTCTGCCCGACCTGGTCCGCTACCTGCAGGCGGCGGCGCACCGCCTGGACCGCCTGCCGGACGCGCGGGCCGCCGACACGGACCGGATGCGCGCGATCCACGAGCTCGAGGCCGCGTTCCGCCGCCGGGCGCAGGGCTGGCCGAAGGGCCGCCCGCTGGCGCCGGCGCTGCGCGAGGTGCCGTGGATGCTCGAGGAGCTGCGCGTGGCGCAGTTCGCCGGCGCCCAGGGCGGCCGGCGGCTCGCTGCCGGCGGCAGCAGCGGCGCCGGCCCGGTCTCGAGCAAGCGGATCCGCCGCGTCATCGACGAGACCCCGGCGCCGGTCTAGACGCGGCGGCGCGCGGACCGACGGGTCAGGGGCCGCCGGAGAGCACGTAGGGCTGGATCCGCCCGTCCGACCGTCGGCGCAGCACGACCGACGTGGTGCACCCGCCCGCGCCCCGTCGCGCCTGGTAGACGGCCCAGCCGACCACGGGCGGTCGCCGGCCGAGCGGCCGCGCCCGGAACCCCGCCGGCAGCGCCGCCGCCAGCGTCGGGGCGCTCGGGCCGTCGGCGGAGAACCGTCGCCCGCACACCTCGACGCGGTCGGGGGCGCCCGGGAACCACGCCCCGTAGGACCGGCGGTACAGGAGCGAGAGGACCGTCGCGACGACGACGAGCGTCGCCAGGACGGCGCCGGCCGCCAGCGCCCTCGGCCGTCGCGGTCGCCGCCGGCGCGGCGTTGCGCCCGACGGCCGGGTCATCGACGGGACGCGCGTCGCTGCCGGTCGTAGCGCTCCCAGACCGCGTCGTACGCGGCGTGGGCGGCCAGGAACGGGGCGAGCGTCCCCTCGTCACCCCAGCCGTAGCCGTCCAGCATCGCCCGCACCCCGGCGTCGTCGGCGCCGCGGCGCCGCAGGCCCACGGCGTAGCCGGCGACGTCCCAGTGCACCGGCCCGCGGAGCGCGTCCTCGAAGTCGTTCCACACCGGCCCGCGGGCGGTGCGCAGCAGGTTGCCGGGCGACGCGTCGCCGTGCAGCGCCTGGACGGGCAGCTCGGACGCGAAGACGGCCGCCTCGAGCGCCGCCAGGCGCCGCTCCAGGGCCGCGACCTCGGCGCCCTCCGCGTCGTCGGCGGGGACGATCGCGGCGAGCAGTCGCGCGATGCGGTCGCGCAGGCCGCCCATGTCGTCCAGGTCGCCGCCGAACGGGCGCAGCGCGTCGTGCAGCGCCCGGAGCGCCCGCCCCAGGCCGCGGGCGTCGTCGACCGTCCGCGTCGGCTCCGCGCCGGGCAGGTGCTCCACCAGGGTCAGCCACAGCCCGTCCCGGTGGTGGGGCCCCGGCGGCACGCGGGTGCTCGGCGCCACGGCCAGCCCGGTCGGGGCCAGGTGCGCGAGCACCGCCATTTCGCGGCGCAGCCAGCGCTCCGGATCGGCGTGCAGCGCGACGGTCCCCGTCATGACGCGGGCGACGACGGGCGCCGGGGCGAGCGAGACCGCGACGTTGCTGCCGGACGCGAGCACGGCGGCGTCGCCGCACGGCAGTCCGTGCGTCGACGCGACCGCGACCGCCGCGGCGACCGCCCGCCGTTCCAGCTCGTCCATGGCCCCATCGTGGCAGACCCGGCGGCGGACGACCGCGGGCGGCCCGGGCCCTAGGCTGGTCACGTGCGGCGGGCGATCGGGACGTGGCGGCGGTTCGGGCGGACTCCGGCGGTGCTCGCCGTCGTCCTGCTGTTCGGCGTCGGCGTCGTCGCCCGGCTGCTCCTCGGCTCCTCCGCCGGCCTGAGCGTCGTGCTGCTCGGCTCGTTCGTCGCGTACTGCGCCGCGCGCCCCTCCGGAGGCGTGGACCTGTTCCTCCTGGCGTGCGTCCCCAACGCGACGGCCATGCTGCTGGAGGCCGTGGGCCTGCCGGCGTGGCCGGCGCTCATGCTGGTGCCGTTCGTGGTCCTGGAGGCGCGGCGGCTCGACGTCGCGGACCGGACGGGGACGCGGGCGTGAGCCGCAGAGCCGAGTGGACGGCGTGGACGGGCCTGGGGCTGGTCGCCGTCGGCCTGCTCGCGGTCGTCGCGGCGCCGGCATGGACGTACGCCGTCGTCGCGGCGCCCGCCGTGCTGCTCGTCGTGACCGAACGCACGCCGCCGAGCCGCCTCCGCGCGACGCGGTCGGCGGTGCTTCGTCAGGGCGGCGCCCAGCTCGCCGGCCCGCCGCTGCTCCTCGGTGCCGGCCTCGTGTGGGCGCTCGCGACGGGCGACGACGCATTCGTGGCGTTCCTCGTGGTTGCCGCGGCCATGTTCGTGACGGTGCTGCTGGTCTTCCAACACTGGGGCCCGTGACGCGGAGGCCCCGCGGAGTCGACGTCGGTCTGCAAGCCGTCGCCGGCAAGCACGCCGCGCGACCGACGCGAGGACTGCCGCAATCACCAGACCGACGCGTCGATCAGGCTCGTGGCGCTCGGGAGGGTGGCGGCCGCCAGGCCCCCGACCGGTCCGTCTCCGTCGCCGTCCACCAGGCGCACAGGCGGGCGGCGGTCCGGCGCGCGCGGGGGCGATCGCCGTCCAGGCCCATCTCCCCGCGCTCGAACGACAGGAGACGGTCGACGACCGCCTCCTCTCCGTCCCGGAGCACCCCGAGGAGCCGCGGCGCGTAGCTCGCGTACTCGCCCGGTACGTCGCCTTCGACGCCGATCGGGTCCCACACCTCGCCCAGCAGGCGGACGAGCGCCTCCTCGCCGGTGCGGCGCCACCACCGTGCCTCGGGCGAGCCGACCGACGCAGCCATGTCGCCACCCTAGCCGGGCCATCGGTCCACGATCCCGTGCCGACGCGCGTCCGCGGCGTACCGTCGGAACATGATCGACGGGCCGGTCCTCGTGACCGTGGTCCTGTCGCTCTGGGCCAGCCTCCTGCTCGTCGGCGCGGGCATCCTGCGTCGCGGCCGGCACCGCGCGGCGCTCGTCGCCGCGAACGCCTCGGCGGGGGCCGCGCTGCCGGCGATCATCGGCGTCGGCGCGCTCCTCCTGCTCGGCTCGGCCGTCCTCGGGGGCGCCGCCGTCCGCCCCGGCCGCCGGGCGACGCGCGGTCAGCCGTCGGGTTCCTCGTCGCCGAGCGGCACGTAGCGCACGACGTGCCTGGGGCGCGCCGGCCGCGGCGTGGGCACCAGGCCGGCCGGCAGCCGGGGCCACGTTCGCCCTGTGTGCGGGTCGGTGACGAGCACCGTGCCGGCGTCGTACGGCTCGCCCGGCCGGTCGCCGACGAACCGCAGGACCGACGCCGCCCGCTCGCGCGCCCGGGCGAGGGTCTCGGCGAACGGCGCGCGCGGCGGCCCGCGGACGGTCTCGCCGCCCCCGAAGGCCTCGCCGGCGAAGACCGTCGACCACGTCGTCCCGGCAGCCCGAGCCCGTCCTGGCGGGCCATCGCCACCGCCACCGGCACACGCACCATGGCCGTACCGGAGACGACTCCGGGGCCCCCTCGGCGGTCGCAGGTCAGCCGCCGCGCCGGCGGCCCCGCAGCACGACGTCGTGCCCGGTCAGCTCGTAGCCCAGGCGCGCCGCGACTCCGGCGATCGCCCGCTCGAGCTCGTCGTCCGCGAACGGCTCGACGGCGCCCGTCGCCTCGTCCACGACGTGGTGATGGTGGTGGTCGGGGTCGGCGATCTCGAACCGCGCGACGCCGTCGCGGCCGTCGTAGCGGTGCAGCAGGCCCAGCTCGGACAGCTCGTCCACGACGCGGTAGACCGTCGCGATCGAGCCGGCCGAGGCGCCGCGCAGGCGGTCCGCGATCTCGGCGGCGGTCAGCAGGCACTGGCCCTCGCGCGCCAGCGTCTCGACGACCGCGGTGCGGGCGGCCCCGGCCCGCAGGCCGGCGGCGGTCATGCGCTGCGAAGCGTGCTCGAGCCAGCGGTCGCGGGTCGCGGTGTCCACCCCACGACCCTACCACCGATGAGAACGACTCTCAGGATCAGCTGCCCACGACGGTGACCGCGCCGTGGTCGTCGCAGTGACCGTCGTGCGGGTGGTGGAGCACGCCGTCCACGAGGTAGTCCACGTGCTCGCCGTGCGGCACGGCCGGGTGGCCGCAGTCCGGGCCGTGCACGTGCGCGGCGTCGTGGCCGCCGGCGGGCGTCGTGTGCCCGTCCGGGTGCGCCCCGTCGACCGCCAGGCGGTGCTCGTCGACGTGGTCCTCGTGCGGGTGGTGCAGGTGCCCGTCGTGCAGGTAGTCGACGTGGCCCTCGTGCTCGACGGCGACGTGGCCGCAGCCGGGACCGTGGACGTGCGGGTGTTCCCCGTGGGTGACGTGCTCGCTCATGCGCCCAGTCTCGCCCCACGACGCCGCCGCACCAAGGACCTGAGAGCGAGAAGCGTTCGCAGGTGAGTGGAGCATCGGCCGAGGAGTTGGACGCCCGCGCGCTGGAGCGCGAGGCGGCCCGGCGCGCGCGTGTGCGTCGTGCCCCGCGGCGACTCCGGCCTGCCGGACCTGTTCGGCCACCCCGACGCCGCGGCGCTCGCGGCGCCGCCGGGGTGACGGGGCGCGGACGGGGCTCAGGCCGCCGGCGGCCCGACCGGCCCGATCCCCAGGCGCGCGTGCTCGGGGGCCATGCAGCGGTCCATCACGACCTCGACGCCGCCCTCCTCGGCGATCCTCCGGGCCTCCTCCGAGACGATCCCGAGCTGCAGCCACAGGACCTTGGCGCCGATCTCGACCGCCTGGCGGGCGACGGGCGGCGTGTCGGGGCCGGGCCGGAAGACCTCGACGACGTCGACGGGCTCGGCCACGTCGGTCAGGCTCGTCGCCGCCGGGACGCCGAGGATCTCGCCGCCGCGCGGGTTGACGGGCAGCACCCGGTAGCCCTGCCGCTGCAGGTAGCGCGGCACCGTGTGCGCGGGCTTGTGCGGCGCGTTCGACGCGCCGACCACGGCCACGGTCCGCGCGTCCCGCAGGATGCGCGCCAGCCGGTCGTCCTCGGGCTCCATGCCGTCAGCGTCTCACGTGCCGACCTGCGGGTCGGTGCCCGCGGTCGCCCCGGCGCGGACGAAGTGCTCGCGGTCGACGGCGATGAACAGGCCCAGCCCCGAGGCGACGGTGCGCTCGCCGTCGCGGACCCGGCCGACGAGGCGGATCTTGCGGCCCTCGACGCCCGCGAGCCACGCCTCGACGCGCAGCTCGCGGCCGAGGACGACGGGCGCGACGTAGTTGACCTCGAGCTTCGCCGTCACGGCCCGCTGGCGCATCGCCACGAGCACGCCGCCCTGCACGTCGTCCAGGATCGCCGCGAGCGCGCCGCCGTGCGCCAGGCCGGGCGCGCCCTCGTGCCGCGCGTCGAGGGTCAGGGTGGCGTGCACCGTCTCCCCCTCGCGCGCGTAGTGCAGGTGCAGGCCGGCGGCGTTGTCGGGGCCGCAGCCGAAGCAGTTGTGCTGGTGCGGCGGCAGCGGCCCGTCGGCGCGGCCCCCCGCGGGCAGCGGGACGGGGGGCGGCAGCTCGGGGTCGACGCTCATGCCGGAAGCCTAGGCCGGGCCGGCCGACGCTCGCGGCCCGCCCGGCGGACCTCGTGGCGTGCCGCCGCTCGTCGGCGGCGCGCGCGCCCGGGCGCGCGGGCGCCGCGCCGTCGACTACGGTCCCCGCCATGACCGACGGATCCCCCGCGCGCGTGCCACCCGCGGCCGCCCCGACCCGCCCGGCCGAGGCGGCCGCATGAGCGCCGGCCTGGCCGCCCTCCTCGACGACGTCGCGACCCTGGCCCGCGCCGCCGCGGCGTCGGTCGACGACGTGGCCGCCGGCGCCAGCCGGGCGAGCGTCAAGGCCGTCGGCGTGGTCGTCGACGACACCGCCGTCACGCCCCGCTACGTCCAGGGCATCAAGCCCGAGCGCGAGCTCCCGATGATCCGCCGGATCGCCCTCGGGTCGCTCCGCAACAAGATCCTCTTCATCCTGCCGGTCGTCCTGTTGCTCAGCCAGTTCGTCGACTGGCTGCTGACGCCGATCCTGATGGTCGGCGGCGCGTACCTGAGCTTCGAGGGCGCCGAGAAGCTGTGGGAGGCCGTCGGGCCGCACCGCCACGCGGCGAAGGAGGCGGCGAACGCCGAGCCGGCGGACGAGAAGACCCTCGTCGGCGGGGCGATCCGGACGGACTTCATCCTCTCCGCCGAGATCATGGTCATCGCGCTGAACGAGGTGACGCACGAGCCGTTCCTGGCCCGCGCCGTCATCCTGATCGCGGTCGCGCTGCTCATCACGGCCCTCGTGTACGGGACCGTCGCCCTCATCGTGAAGATGGACGACATCGGCCTGCGGCTCGCGCGGACCGGCGAGGGCGGCGTCGCGACGCTCGGCCGCGGCCTCGTCCGCGCCATGCCGGTCGTCCTGCGCGTGCTGTCCACCGTCGGCATCGCCGCGATGCTGTGGGTCGGCGGCCACATCCTGCTCGTCGGGCTGAAGGACCTGGGGTTCACGTGGCCCTACGACCACGTGCACCACCTGGAGGAGGACGTCCATCACGCCCTCGGCGCGTTCGGCGGCGTCGGCGGCTGGCTGACCAACACGGCCTTCTCCGCGCTGCTCGGCCTGGTCGTCGGCGCGATCGTCGTCGCGGTGCTGCACCGGGTCCGGCCGCACGGCCACGACGCGGACGCGCACGCGGCCTGACGCACGGTGCGGCGGCCGTCCGACCGGGACGGCCGCCCGCCCTCGCACCACGCCGCCCCGCACGTCGTGGAGGACGGCGAGCAGCACGGTCGTCGCTCGGTGTTCGCCGCGCGCGGCTCGCGACTCCGAGCCGCGGGCGTGCCCTCGGCCGAGGCCTCCGCGGGGGCCCGCGGAGGCCTCGGCCCTACTTCAGGATCCGCACGATCCGGGTGGTCTGCGACGACGTGTTGCCGGCGGCGTCCGTCGCCTTGAGCTGCAGGCGGTAGGCGCCGGGGCCGAGCTTGCGCCGGCCGAACTTCGGCACGAAGGTCGCCACGGTGCGGCCCTCGAGCAGGCGCAGCGTGCGGCGCACGGGCAGGTAGGCCCAGCGGACGCAGCGCTGCCGCTTCGAGACCCGGGCGTTCGCCGGCACCTTGACGCAGCGGGCGTCGGCGCCGCTGCCGACCTTCCGGCCGTCGCGTCGCTGCAGCACGGAGACGACGACCTTCGCCGGCTGGTTCAGGCGGACCGTGAGGCGCGGCTGCGTCGCGGCGCGGGCCGGCGTGCGGCCGCGCTTGCGGCGCTCCAGGTACCAGCGCGTGGTGCTCACGCCGACGGGCTGCAGCTTGACGGGCGGCGGCGGGACGGGCGCGAAGAACGCGGCGACCCGCTGATCGGTGCCCATCGGGACGGCGCAGGTCGGCGCCGCGCCCGCGGCGGCGCACGCCCCGGCCCAGCCGACGAAGCGCGCGCCCGCGCGCGGCTTCGCGGTCAGCGTGACGGTGCGCGTCGGCCCGAAGCCCTGGGTGCAGTCCGTCCCGCAGTCGATCCCGGCCGGGGCGCTGACGACGCTGCCGTCGGTGCGGCCCGCCAGGTCGACGTCCAGGCGGGTCGTGCGCGGCGCCTCGGCGCCGCCGGTGTCGAAGCGCTGGATGCGGCTGTTGCCGGCGTCGGCCACGAGCAGCGTCCGGCCGTCGGGGCTGATCGCGAGCGCCGCCGGATCGACGACCTGGCCCAGCCCCGAGCCCTCCCCCGAGATCGTCTCCCAGCTCCAGCCGCCCGCCGGGTCGGGGACCCCGCGGACGATGCGGGCGCCGCCCGGCGTGCCCGTCCGCGCCTCGGCGACGTACAGCGCGCCGTCGGGCGCGAGCGCCAAGCCCTGCGGGTGATCCCAGGCGGTGGCGCCGGGCGGCGGCGGGATCCGCGCGCCGCTGCTGACGTCCACGAGCGTGGTGGGGGTCGCCACGACGATGCGGCCGCTGCTGCCGACCGTGACCGCGCCGGGCCGCCGCAGCCCGCTGCGCAGCACGGTCGTGCCACCGTCCGGGGCCACGCGCACGACGGTGCCCCGGCCGCTGTTGGTGGCCACGACCGTGCCGTCCGGCGCGCTCGCCAGCCCGCGCGGCCGCGACCACTCCCCCGGCGCGGTCGTGCGCACCGCGAACCCGGTCGGGTCGAACTGCACCAGCCGGCTGTTGTACGTGTCGGCCACCCAGGCGTTGCCCGCCCCGTCGTACGCGACGGCCTCCGGCAGCAGCAGCTGCCCGATCCCGTTGCCGGCGGTCGCGAACCCGTGGTAGGGGCTGATCCGCCCGAACTGCGTCTCGTACGTGCCGTCGGGCGCGATGAGCTGGACGCGCTGGTCGAACGTGTCGGCGACGGCCACCCCGCCGTCGGGCCGGAACGCGACGCCCCGCGCCCGCGTGACGTAGCCGGGCCCGCGGCCCGCGATGCCCCACGCGGAGCGCACCGTGCCGTCCGCGTTCAGCCGCTGGATGCGGTTGTTCGCCGTGTCGGCCACGTAGACCCCGCCCGCCGCGTCGTTCGGGTTGGCCCCGACGGCGCGGACGATCGAGAAGCGGCCGACGTCGTGGCCGTTGCCGCCGAACGTGCCGACGTACCCCAGGTCCTTCGCCCCGTAGACGTTCACGCGGCCGTTGAGGTTGTCCGCGACGTAGATCTGCTGGGGGTTGCGGCCGTCGACCGCCACGTCGTACGGGGCGCGGAACTGCCCCTGGCCGCCGCCGAAGCTGCCGACCTCGCCGACCTTGTCCAGCGTGGTCGGGTGCAGCACGACCACGCGGTGGTTCTGGTTGTCGGGGACGTAGACCTTGTCGCCCTTCGGGGACACCGCGACCCCCTGGGGCCGGGCCAGCCGGATCTGCGCCGAGGTGCTGACGCGCGGCGCGCTCTGCGGCTCGAGCGTCGTCGGGCTGACCGCGAAGCGGACGATCCGGTTGTGGCCGGAGTCCGCCACGTAGACGGTGATCGTGCCGCCCGAGGGGGCCAGGTAGGCGGCGATGCCGCCGGAGACGATGCCCTTGTCCGGGCGGCTGCCGGTCGGCGCGACCTTCAGGACGCTGGCGCCGCCGAACGACGACAGGTAGCGCCCGTCGTCGGCCGAGAAGACCTGCACGCGGTTCGCGTCGCTGTCGAGGACGAAGACGTGCCCGGAGCGGTCGGCCGCCACGCCGCCGACCACGCCCAGCCGCCCGGCCTCGCCGCGCGCGGCGAACCCACCGAAGGCGAAGCGGAAGACGCCGTCCGCGTCGAACGCCTGGATCACGCCCGAGTACTGGTCGCCGACGAACACGCCGCCGGTGCGCGGGTCCACCGCGACGGCCTGCGGGAAGCGGAACGTCCCGGCGCCGATCGGCTCGCCGACGAGCGAGGGCACGAACGCCGGTGCCGCCTGAGCAGCGACCGGTGCGACGCCCGCCCCGGCGAGCGCGGCGGTGGCGAGGGCGGCGAGGAGCGTCCGCGTCCGAGGACGCGGTGAGCGGGACGGCATGCCCCACATCCTCGCGGCTCGTCCCCGCGGGCGCGCCGGTGGCAAGCCGCCGCCCGGCCGAGACGGTTCTGAGAATCGATCTCATGTAGAGTGCCGGCACGAGCCGCCCACCGGCCGGCTCGCCCTCATCCATGTTCGAGCCCTTCACGCTGCCCTTCGTCCAGCACGGCCTGGGGGAGGTCCTCCTCCTGTCGGTCGGCGCCGGCGTCCTCGGGACGTGGATCGTGCTGCGCGGCCTGGCGTTCTACGCCCACGGCGTCGCGGCCGCCACGTTCCCGGGCCTGGTCCTCGCGTCCGGCCTGGGCTTCGCCGCGCCGCTGGGTGCGCTCGGCGTCGCCCTGCTGTTCGCGGCCGGCGTCGGCCGCCTCGCGGCCGGCGGCGAGGGGCGCGACCACAGCACGCTCACCGCCATGGTGCTCGTCGGCGCCCTCGCCGCCGGGGTGCTGCTGGCCAGCGACGTCTTCCCCCTCGCGACGACCGTGACCTCGCTGCTGTTCGGCAGCCTGCTCGTGATCTCCGACCGGGACCTCGTCGTCGCGGGCGCCGCGTCGGCCGTCGTGCTCGTCGCGGCGCTGCTGCTCGGCCGGCGCTGGCTGGCCGTGGGCTTCGACCGCGCCGGCGCACGGGCCTTCGGGATCCGCGCCGGGCTGCCGGACGCGGTGCTGCTCGTGCTCGTCGCCCTCGTGGCGGTCGCGACGCTCTCCGCGGTCGGCTCGCTGCTCGCGGCGGCGCTCATGGTCATCCCGGCCGCCACCGTGCGGCCGTGGGTCTCGCGCATGGGGCGGTGGCAGGTCGCGTCCGTCCTGCTGACCGCGGTCGAGGGCGTCGCCGGCCTGTGGCTCTCCGCCCAGACGAACGCCCCGCCCGGGGCGACCATCGCCGTCCTCGCAGGTGTCCTCTTCATGCTCTCCGTCCTGACCCACGCCGCCCGCGGCCGCCGCCGCGACCGCGGCCCCCGCGTCCCCCGCCGTCCCGCCGTCGCCGCGCTGCTCGCGGTCGCCGGCCTGGGCGTCGCCGGCTGCGGCGGCTCCGACTCCGGCGCGGGCGGCGGCGGCCGCCTGGCCGTCGTCGCCACGACCCCGCAGCTCGGCGACATCGTCCGGCAGGTCGGCGGCGACGCCGTCGACGTCCACCAGATCCTGCAGCCCAGCACCGACCCGCACGAGTACGAGCCGCGCCCCACCGACGTCACCGAGACGGCGAAGGCGAAGGTCATCGTCGCGTCGGGCCTGGGCCTGGACGACTGGATCGGCGAGGTACGCAAGCAGTCCGGGACGGACGCGCCGATCGTCGCGCTCGGCGACCACGTGCCGACGCAGCTCGCCGGCGAGGGCCACGAGCACGAGCACGCAGAGGAGGAGCACGCGGTGGACGCGGACGCCGTCCACGACCACGCGGACGAGGACCACGCCGGCGAGGCGGGGCACGACCACGGCGACGAGGAGCACGCCGACGGCGAGCACGACCACGCCGCCGAGGGAGAGGCGGGCCACGACCACGGCGACGGCGAGCACGACCCGCACTGGTGGCACGACCCCCGCAACGTCGAGAACGCCGTCGGCCAGATCCGCGACGCGCTCGTCAAGGCCGACCCCGACGCCGCCGCCACGATCCGCCGCAACGCGGACGCCTACCTGACGAAGGTGCGCGCGCTCGACGCGGGCATCGCGCGGTGCATCGCCTCCGTCCCGAAGGCCCAGCGCAAGCTCGTCACGAGCCACGACGCGTTCGGGTACTTCACCCACCGCTACGACATCACCGTCATCGGCGCCGTCATCCCCTCCCAGACGACGCAGGCCCAGGCCTCCGCCGCCGACGTCGAGCGCCTCGCCGCCCTCGTGCGCAAGGAGCGGGTGAAGGCGATCTTCCCCGAGTCGTCCGTCAACCCGAAGCTCGCGCAGGCGCTGGCCCGCGAGACCGGCGCGGTGTCGAACCTGACGCTGTACGGCGACAGCCTCGGCGCGGCCGGCACCGACGGCGCCACGTACCTCGGCATGGAGCAGCACAACGCCGACGCGGTCGTGCGGGGCTTCACGGGCGGGGCCCGAGGCTGCAAGATCCGTCTGTGACCGACTCCCCCGCGCCGCGCCCGCAGGCTTCCCCCGCCCGCGACGAGAGCCCCGCCCTGCTCCGGCTGGACGGGGTCGCGGCCGGCTACGGGGCCACCCTCGCGCTCGAGGACGTCTCGTTCGCCGCGCGCGCCGGGCACCGGATCGCCGTGCTCGGCCCCAACGGCGGCGGCAAGACGACGCTCTTCCGGGTGATCCTGGGCGAGCTGCCCGCCCGCCGCGGCAGCGTCGCGGCGTCCGGCGACGTCGCGATCGTCCCCCAGACCGACCGCTCGCGGCTCGACTTCCCCGTCACCGCGCTCGACGTCGTCCTGATGGGCACGATCGCCGGCCGGCCGTGGTGGCGCGGCCCCGGCCGCGCCGAGCGCGACGCGGCCCGCGAGGCCCTGCGCGCCGTGGGCCTGGAGGACCGCGCCGACCGCACCTTCGGCGCCCTGTCCGGCGGGCAGCGCCAGCGGGTGCTCGTCGCCCGCGCCCTCGTGCGCGACGCGCGGGTGCTGCTGCTCGACGAGCCGTACACGGGGCTGGACACCGCCAGCTCGGAGCGCCTGGACGCCCTGATCGCGGAGCTCGCCGACCAGGGCCGTGCGCTGCTGATCGCGACCCACGACGTCGGCCAGTGCACCGCGTGGGACGAGGTCCTGTGCCTGCACCGGCGGCAGGTCGCCTTCGGCCCGCCGGCGACGACGCTGACGCCCGACGTGCTGCAGGCCACCTACGGCGGCGGTCTGCTGCGCCTGCCGGGCGAGCACGGCGGCCTGGCGGTCGTCGCCGACCACCACGGGCACGACCACTCGTGAGCGGCCTGCTCGTCCCCGCGGCCGCCGTCCTGGGGCCGCTGCTCGACCCGTGGTCGAGCGGCATCATGCAGCGCGCGCTCGTCGAGGTGCTCCTGCTCGGCGTCGTCGGCGGCACGCTCGGCGTGTGGATCGTCCTGACGCGCCTGAGCTACAGCGCCGAGGCGCTGCCCCACACGATGTTCCCCGGTCTCGTCGGCGCCGCGCTGCTCGGGGTGCCGCTCGTCCTCGGCGGCGCGGTCGGGCTGCTCGTCGCCGCGCTGCTGATCGCGGGCGCCTCGCGCATCCGCGCCCTCGACCGCGACACCGCGATCTCCGTCGTCTTCACCGCCATGTTCGGCCTGGGGGTGCTGATGGCGCTCGCGCCCGACACCCCTCCCGGCGTCTCCGAGCTGCTGTTCGGCGACGTGCTCGGCCTGACGGACGGGGACGTCGTCACCGCCGCGGCGCTCACCGCGGTCGTGCTCGTGGCGCTGCGCGTGCTGCATCCGCACCTGCTCGCGACCGCGTTCGACCGCGACGCGGCGGCGGCGTTCGGCGCGCGGCCCGGGCTGGTCGACGTCGCCCTCGTCGGCCTCGTCGCCGTCGCGACGCTCGTCTGCGTCCAGGCGCTGGGCAACCTGTTCGTGGCGGCCACGCTGGTGGCGCCGGCGGCGTCCGCGCGGCTGCTCGGCTGGCGGGTGGTCCCGACGATGGCCGTCGCGGTCGCCGTCGCGGTCCTCTCCGGGATCGCCGGGCTGCTCGTCTCGTACCACGCCGGCACGGCCGCCGGCGCCTCGATCGCGGCCGTCACGGTGCTCGTCTACGTGCTGCTGGTCGCCGCCGCCCGCCTGGCGGGCGGCGCCCGCGTGGCCGCGCGCGCCGACGCCGCCTGACCGCGACCCGGGCGGCGGGACGGGCACGGTGGCCCGTCGAGCCGGGGACGGCCGACCGATGTGCGAGCGTCCGCGGGACGCCGCGCCGCGGCGCCCGACCACCGACCCCCGGGAGACCCGTGTCCGTCACCTCGCTCCTCGAAGTGCAGTTCCAGCCCGATCGCCTGGAGGAGGGCCTGGCCGTCCTGGCGCGGGCGCTGCGCGACACCCGCGCCTTCGACGGCTGCTTGTCCGTCACCGTGGTGCAGGACCACCAGGATCCGACGCGCGTCGTCGCCGTCGAGCGCTGGGCGTCGCTCGAGGCCGACGCGGCGTACCGGGCGTGGCGCGCCGGCGACGGCGCGATCGCCGACCTGCCCGGCACGCTCGCGGGCGCGCCGCGCCTGACGGTCGCCGTCGAGCGCGACGACCTGTAGGGCGCGCGGACGCGGGCGGGGCGGCCGCGTTCGCCACCCGTCCGGCCGGGGCGCGCATCCGGCCGGGGCCGGGCGCGCCGGGCGGGCACGCCGGTCGCGGGCGCGCCGGTCGCGGGCGCGCCGGTCGGGAGCGCGCCGGTCGGGAGCGGCCGGCGGGCGATCGGCCCCCGGACGCCCAGCCCGTCAGTCCGCCGCGACCGCGCCGGGGTGCCCGTACCGGTGCACCTCGTCGCTGCCCCAGCGCGGCCACGGATCCGGCAGCCCGTAGGCGGCCTCGCGCCCGCCGGCGAGCTCCTCCTCGGTCATCAGGGCGGCGTCGAGCCGGGCGACGAAGCGCTCGCGGTCCAGCCGCTGCCCGATGAAGACGAGCTCCTGCCGGCGGTCGCCGAAGCGCTCGTCCCAGTCGTCGGCCAGCCGCGCGGCGAGGTCCGCCGGCCAGGCCTCCCGGGGCTGCGTCGCCCACCACGTCCCGACGGCGCCCAGGTTCAGGATCGGCCCGGCCGTCGACCACTCCCCCACGATCGCCGGCCGGCTGGCGAGCCAGAAGAAGCCCTTCGAGCGCATCACCCCGTCCCACGGCTCGTGGACCGCGGCCCACAGGCGCTCGGGATGGAACGGCCGCCGCGCGCGGTAGACGAAGGACGAGATCCCGTACTCCTCGGTCTCGGGCTCCTCCTCGCCGCGCAGCACCTGCAGCCAGCCCGGGTGCTCGGCCGCGGCGTCGAAGTCGAAGCGGCCCGTGTCGAGCAGCTCGTCCAGCGGGACGTCGCCGTGGCGGGCGTGCACGATCCGGGCGCCGCGGTTGAGCTGCCGGACGGCGTGCTCCGTCCGGCGCAGGCGCTCCTCGTCGACCAGGTCGGCCTTGCTCAGCACGACGAGGTCGGCGAACTCCACCTGGTCGACGAGCAGGTCGACGACGGTCCGCTCGTCGTCGGGCCCCAGGCTCTCGCCGCGCGAGCGGACGTCCTCGTCCGAGCCGAGGTCGTCGAGGAAGCGCGCCGCGTCGACGACGGTGACCATCGTGTCCAGGCGGGCGACGCGCGACAGGCTCGTGCCGTCCTCGTCCTCGAACGTGAAGGTCTCGGCGACCGGGAGCGGCTCGCTGATGCCGCTGGACTCGATGACCAGGTGGTCGAAGCGCCCCTCGCCCGCCAGCCGGGCGACCTCGACGAGCAGGTCCTCGCGGAGCGTGCAGCAGATGCACCCGTTGCTCATCTCGACGAGCCGCTCCTCGACCCGGTCCAGCCGGGCGCCGCCCTGCTCGACGAGCGCGGCGTCGACGTTCACCTCGCTCATGTCGTTGACGATCACGGCGATCCGCCGCCCCTCGCGGTTGCGCAGCAGGGCGTTCAGGAGCGTCGTCTTGCCGGCCCCGAGGAAGCCGGAGAGGACCGTGACGGGCAGGCGGCCGTCGCGCACGTCGGTGGTGACCATGCGCCGCAGTATATGAGAACGAGTCTCATCCTTGTTTCCCTGGACGGGGAGGACCGCCGGAGGCGCCGTGCCCGCCCGCGCCGCCCGCGCCGGCCGGCGCCGTGCCGTCCGGCCCGTCCGCGGCGGCGAACCAGCGGACCGCCTCGGCCGCGAGCCACGGCGGGACCGCGTGGCCGTCGGCGAACTCCTCGTAGCGGACGTCGTAGCCCTCCTCCCGCAGCATCGGCACCAGCCGGCGGCTGCAGCGGTCGATCGGCAGCACCTCGTCCTCCACCCCGTGCGAGACGAAGATCCGCGGCCGGCCGACCCGGACGGGCGGCGCCGCGAACCCCGGCGACAGCGCGATGAGGTGCGTGAACAGGTCGCCGTTGCCCAGCCCGAGCGAGAGCGCGTACGACGCGCCGTCCGAGAACCCGCCGAGCGCCACGCGACGCGGATCGACGGGGTGCCGTGCCAGCAGCTGCTGCAGCGCGCGCTGGACGAACGCCACGTCGGGGCCGAACGTCCCGCGGACGCGGTCCCACGTCGCGCGCCGCGCGTCGGGGGCCAGCAGGAGCAGTCCGTGCTCGTCCGCGTGCTCGCGGAGCAGCTCGATCCCGGCCTCCGCCGCGCCGCCGGCGCCGTGCAGGAGCACGACGAGCGGCGAGGGCTCCTCGCGCTCGGCGGGCACGTACAGCAGACCGTCGCGGCCGTGCCCGAGGCCCAGGCCCAGGCGGTGGCGCCCCGGCGGCAGCGCGCGCACCGCCCGCGGCCGCGGGCGGGCGCGCAGCCGGCCGGAGTCGTCCTGGCCGGGACGCTCCTGGTACGGGCTCACGGGGCCGGCTCCCCGGCGGCGGTGGGGGTCGCGGCGACGGGCTGGGACATCGGGCCTCCTGGTCGTGGCGTCACCCGGTCCCTACCCGTCGCCGTGCCGCGCCAGTCGTCGGCCGTCGCCCCCGGTACGGTGCCCGGGATGCAGGAGCACGTCGCCGTCCCGGGCGCGCGGCTCTGGACGGCGACGTCGGGCCGCGGCGTGCCGCTCGTCCTCTGCCACGGCGGCCCCGGGCTCTCGGACAACCTCGGACCGCTGGCCGGCCTGCTCGACGACGTCGCGCTCGTGCACCGGTACGACCAGCGCGGCGGGGGCCGCTCGAGCGCCGCCGGCCCCTTCGACGTCGCGACGTTCGTCGCCGACCTGGAGGCCCTCCGGACCCACTGGGGGCACGAGCGGTGGATCGTCGGCGGGCACTCGTGGGGCGCGGTCCTCGCGCTGCTCTACGCCCTGGAGCACCCGGATCGCGTCCTCGGCGTGGTCTCCGTCTCCGGGACCGGCGTCCGCTGGGGCTGGCAGGCGGCCACGCGGACGCACCGCCTGGAGCGCCTGACGGCGGCGGAGCGCCAGGAGCTGCAGGCGCTCGAGGCGGCGCTCGGCACCGGAGATCCGGCGGCCCGTGCGCGCGTCCTGCGCCTGATGTGGACGACCGACTTCGCCGACCGGGCGACGGCCGACGCCGTCCTCGACGCCGGTCCGCTCTACGCCTTCCCGCGCGCCGACGCCGTCTTCCGGGCCGTCTCGGCCGACCAGCGCCGGATCCTGGACGCCGGCCTGGAGGAGCGCATCCGCGCCCTGCCGGCGCCGCTGCTCGCCGTCCACGGCGCCGCGGACAGCGACCCGGCACGCGCCGAGCGCCTCGCCGCCCTGGCGCCGCGCGGGCGGTTCGTGCTGCTCCCGGGCTGCGGGCACTCCCCCTGGCTCGAGCGGCCCGACGCGGTCGCCGCCGCGCTGCGCCCGTTCGTCGCGGGACGCGCCGCGGACGCCTAGCGCGACGCGTCCGCGACGGGCGCGGCCGCGACCGCGGGCGCGGGCGCGGGCGCGGCCTTCGCGGGCGTCGCGGCGCCGGGCGCCGCGCCGTGCGGCGACGGTCCCAGGACGCCGGCCGCCAGCACGCCGGCGACGACGATGCCGCGCCGCGCGGCCGTCCGCACCCGCGGCCGCGCCAGCCACGGCGCGCGGGTCTCGAGCCACAGGCGAGCGCCCGAGGCCCCGGCCACGGCGGTCATCGCCCCCATCGCGCACTGGACGCACATGGCACACATCCAAGCACGCGCTCCCCGACACCTCCACCGCGCCGCCCGTCCCCGGCGGCGCGGCGGCCCCGGGCGGGCTACTTCAGCTCGGCCGACGACTTGCCCAGCAGCTGGCGGGCGATGATCAGCAGCTGGATCTGCTGCGTGCCCTCGAAGATGTCGAGGATCTTCGCGTCGCGCGCCCACTTCTCCAGCAGGTGGTCCTCGCCCAGGCCGAGCGTGCCGCACAGCTCGATGCAGCGCAGCGCCACGTCGGTGCCCGTGCGCCCCGCCTTCGCCTTCGCGTAGGAGGCGTGGAGCGAGTTCGGCTTGCGGTTGTCGGCCATCCAGGCGGCCTGCAGCGTCAGCAGCCGCGCGGCCTCCAGGTCGGACTCCAGCTCGAGCAGCGTCGCCGCGGCGGCGTGCTGGACGTGCGCGGGACGGTCGTAGTCGACCTCGACGCCGGCGTCCGCGAGCCGCTCGCGGGTGAAGTCGAGCGCCGCCTGGCCCACGCCGACGGCCATCGCCGCCACGAGCGGGCGCGTGTTGTCGAACGTCTTCATCGCGCCCGCGAACGACTTCTTCGCGTCGATCTCGGGGCTGCCGAGCAGGTTGGCGGCCGGCACGCGGCAGTCCTCGAGCGCGAACTGCGCGGTGTCGGACGCGCGGATCCCGAGCTTGTGCTCCAGGCGCACGAGCGTCATCCCGGGGTTGTCGCGCGGGACGACGAACGACTTGATGGCCGCCCGGCCCTGCGACGGGTCGAGCGTCGCCCAGACGACGACGAGGTCGGCGCGCTCGCCGGCGGTGACGTAGATCTTCGTGCCGTTGAGGACGTACTCGTCCGTCTCGGCGTCGTACGTCGCCGTGGTGCGGATGGCGGCGGAGTCCGACCCGGCCTCGGGCTCGGTGATCGCCATCGCGGCCCACTTGCCGTCGAAGCGCGCGAGCTGCTCGTCGTCGGCGACCGACGCGATCGCCGAGTTGCCGAGCCCCTGCCGCGGCATCGACAGCACCAGGCCGACGTCGCCCCAGCACGTCTCGATGATCGACAGCGCGGTCGACAGGTTCGTGCCGTTGCGGTTGCCGGCGGTGCCGGAGTCGGACGAGCGCACGCCCGCGGCGCCGGCGCCGCCGGTGCCCGAGTCGTTCAGGCCGTCGACGAGCGCCGCCAGCATGTCGAGCTCCTTGGGGTACGCGTGCTCGGCACGGTCGTACTTGCGGGAGTTCGGCCGCAGGACCTCGCGGGCGACCTGGCGCGCCTGCCCGACGAGCGGCGCGAACTTCTTGGGGGTCTCGAGATTGATCATGGTGTCCCTTTCGCGGCCGCCGCTCAGACGAGCAGCGCGCCCTCCATGACGCCGGCCGCGCGCAGGTCGCGGTACCAGCGCTCCACCGGGTGGTCCTTGACGTAGCCGTGGCCGCCGAGCATCTGCACGGCGTTCGAGCCGACGCTCATCGCCTTGTCGGCGGTCAGCCGGCGCGCGAGCTGCGCCTCGCGGGCGAACGGCTTGCCGGCGTCGGCGCGCGAGGCGGCGCGCAGCGTCGTCAGGCGCAGGCTCTCGACGTCGATCGCCATGTTCGAGACCGTGAACGCCACCCCCTGCCGGTGGCTGACGGGCTCGCCGAACGCGACGCGCTCGTTCACGTACGGGACGACGTAGTCGACGGCCGCCTGCGCCGTGCCCAGCGCGAGCGCGGCCCAGCCGATGCGTCCCAGCGCGATCGCCTCGGCGTAGACCTCGGGCGTGCCTCCGCCGAGCAGCGCCGACCCGGGAACCCGCACGTCCTCGAGCGCCAGCCGGCCGGTCGCCGCGGCGCGCAGGCCGATCGCGGGCTGCTCCTTCGTCAGCAGGCCCGGGGCCTTCGCCTCGACGAGGAAGAGCGCCGGGCCCCCCGGGACGGAGCCGTTCTGCGGCTCGACCTGCGCGGCGACGACGAACAGCTCGCCGTCCGCCACGCGCGGCACGAGCGCCTTCTCGCCGGAGAGGATCCAGTCGTCGCCGTCGCGGCGGGCGACGGTGCCCAGCCGGAACGGGTCGAAGAGCGGCCGGTCCTCCTGGATCGCCAGCGCGGCGGCGGGGACGTCCTCGCCGACGAACGCCGGCAGGTACGTCCCCTGCTGGCCCTCGTCCCCCCACAGCCCGAGCGCCGTCGAGACGGCGGCCGGCGCCAGCACCGAGAACGCCAGGCCCAGGTCGCCGTGCGCGAGCGCCTCGGCCATCAGCACCGAGGTGACGGCGGAGCGCTCGCTGACCGCGCCGCCGAGCTCCTCGGGCACGCCGAGCATCGTCGTGCCGATCTCGGCGGCGCCGGCGAGCAGCTCGGCGGGCGTCGCCGCGGCGGTGTCGGCGGCCTCGGCGGCGGGGCGCAGCTCGCTCGCGGCGAAGTCGCGCGCGGCGCCCTGGAGCATCTCCTGCTCGTCCGTCGGGGTCAGGTCGAAGAGCCCGCGGCCCTCGCCCGACGGGCTGAGTCGCGCGCCGCCGCCGCGCTTGCGCACGGCGGCGAAGGTGCGTCCCGCGGCGTTCGCGGTCTGGAAGCCGCGCTGCGCGGTGCGGCGGACGACGCGCTCGGACAGCTCGCGGGCGCCGATGCGGTCGACGACCTCGAGGCCCGCGAAGCGGTTGAGCGCACGCAGGCCGATGGCCATTCCTCGGTCGGTCAGGTTCATGGTGGCGGGGGTCGGTGGACGGGGCCGGGCGGCGCGGAGCGCGTCGGACGGCGATTTCCTACTCACGGTAGCAGCGTTTCGCCGCCTTGTGCACGACTGTAGACGCAGAGTGGGACGCCCGGGGATCCCGTGCGCGGCGGTAGCGTGGCGTGGGTGTCCAGCACCGTCCCCCGCGCCCCGTTCTCGTCGCCGCTCGCCGAGGAGCTCGCCCCCGGGCTGCTCGAGCGCTTCGAGCGCTACGTCCGCGTCTCCACGCAGTCCGACCCCGACGCCGCGGGCAGCCCCTCGACCGCCCGGCAGCTCGACCTCTCCCGGATGCTCGTCGACGAGCTCCGCGACCTGGGCCTGCAGGACGCCCGGCTGGACGAGCAGGGCTACGTGTACGCGACGCTCCCGGCGTCCGCCCCCGCGCCCGACGACGCCCGCTGGCCCGCGGTCGGCCTGATCGCGCACGTCGACACGAGCCCCGACGCGCCGGGCGAGGGCGTCGAGCCGCTCGTCCACCGCGCGTACGACGGCGGGCGGATCACGCTGCCGAAGGCGGGCACGGTGCTGGACCCGGAGCAGATCCCGGAGCTGCGCAGCCGCGTCGGCCACGACGTCGTCACGGCCAGCGGTGACACGCTGCTCGGCGCGGACGACAAGGCCGGGGTGGCCGAGATCATGACCGCGGTGGCGTACCTCGTCGCCCACCCCGAGCATCCGCGACCGACGATCAAGGTCGGCTTCACCCCCGACGAGGAGATCGGCCGCGGCGGCACGAACTTCGACCTGGACGCGTTCGGGGCGGACTGCGCGTACACGATCGACGGCTCCGAGCCGGGCGAGCTGCAGGACGAGACGTTCACCGCCGCCCAGGCCGTCGTCACGGTCGAGGGCCACGACGTGCACCCCGGCTTCGCCACCGGCAAGCTCGTCAACGCCGCGCGCATCGCCGCCCGGATCGTGGCCGCCCTGCCGCCGGAGCTGACGCCCGAGGCGACCTCGGGCCGCGACGGGTTCGTCCACGTCCACACGCTGACCGGCACGGCCGCGCGCGCCGAGATCAAGGCGATCCTCCGCGACTTCGACGACGAACGCCTCGCCGCCCACGCCGCCGTGGTGCGCCGCGCCGCCGAGGAGGTCGCCGCCACGGAGCCGCGCGCGAGGGTCGACGTCGAGGTCACGCCGCAGTACCCGAACATGCGCACGCACATCGAGGCGTTCCCCCAGGTCGTGACCGCGGCCGAGCGGGCGATCCGGGCCGAGGGCCTCGAGCTCGTGCGCACGCCGATCCGCGGCGGCACGGACGGCTCGCTGCTCAGCGCGCGCGGCCTGCCGACGCCGAACGTCTTCACCGGCGGCCACGAGTACCACTCGGTCCGCGAGTGGGCGTCGCTGCAGGAGATGGCGTCCGCGGCCGCGACGATCGTGCGCATCGCCGAGGCGTGGACCGCCGACGACCTGCGCACCGCGCGCCGCGCCGGCTGATGCTCGACCCGGCCGGGGCCGTCGCCGTCGTCACCGGGGGCGCGTCGGGCATCGGTCGCGCGCTCGCCGCACGGCTGATCGCCGAGGGCGCGCGCGGGGTCGTGGTCGCCGACCTCGACGGCGCCGGCGCGGCACGCGTGGCGGACGAGCTGGGCGCCGCGGCGCGCGGCGTCGCCTGCGACGCCGCGCGGCAGGACGACGTGGCGGCGGCGCTCGCGCTGGCCGAGGAGGCCTTCGGGCCCGTCGACCTGTTCTGCGCGAACGCCGGCGTCGCGGTCGGCACCGACGAGCAGGACGACGACGCCGTGTGGGACCTGGCCCTCGACGTCAACGTCCGCGCGCACGTCCTCGCCGCCCGCCTGCTCGTGCCGGGCTGGCTGGCGCGCGGCCGCGGCTGCTTCCTCGCCACCGCGTCGGCCGCGGGCCTGCTGACCCAGGTCGGCTCGGCGCCGTACGCGGTGAGCAAGCACGCCGCCGTCGCGTTCGCGGAGTGGCTGGCGGTCACGTACGGCGACCGCGGGATCCAGGTCGCCTGCCTGTGCCCGATGGGCGTCGACACGCCGCTGCTCTCGGGCGGCTTCGCCGACGGCGGCAGCGTCGCCGCGGACGCGGTCCGCACGTCGGGCGCCGTGCTCACGCCCGACGCGGTCGCGCGCGTGGCCCTCGACGGCCTGCGCGCGGGCCGCTTCCTGCTCCTGCCCCACCCCGAGGTCGCGACGTTCGAGCGCCACCGCACCGCCGACCGCGACCGCTGGCTCGCGGGCATGCGGCGCCTGCAGCGCGGCCTGCGCACGGACGGCTGACGGGGCCGGGACGGACCCGCGCCCAGCGCTCAGACCGCCGCGGGGGCGGCCCGGGCGTCGGCGCGGCGAGCGACGGGCAGGCGCCGGACGGCCGGCGGCAGCGCCGGCCACGCGGCCCGCACGCCCGCGGCCAACGCCGCCAGGGCGGCGCGGTCCGCGGCGTCGTCCTCCAGCCCCAGGATCCGCCGCGCCCGGCCGGGTAGCGTCGCCCGCCCCAGCCACGGGACCGCGCGCACGACCGCGGGACGCGCCACCGCCCAGAGCGGGGCCGGCACCGCCCCCTGCGGCGGCGGCTGGCGCGGCAGGCGCCGGATGCCGAAGCAGGCGACCGGGGTGGCCTGCAGCACGCCGTCCAGCATCGCGTCCCAGTAGCGGCGGAACGCGTCGTGGTCGCGCGGCACCGGCCGCAGGCTGACGCCGTAGCGGGCGTACCAGGTGATCGACTCGCGGTACAGGCGGTCGAGCTGCTGCGGGTCCAGCGGCGTGCCGAACAGGCGCTGCCCGTCGACCACGGACGCGACGAACGTGGCGTGCGCCCAGAAGAAGGCCTCGGGGTCCAGCGCGTGATAGCCGCCGCCGGTAGGCGTCCGGCCCTGGATCCCGCGGTGCAGGTCCCGCACCGCCCGGCCCGCCGCGTCGGCGTCCGGGGCGTAGACCGTCCGCAGGATCGGCGTGCCGGAGCGCCACAGCCGGCCGAGCGGGTCGGCGAAGAACGTCGAGTGGTCGACGAGCGCCCGCGAGATCGTCGGGTGCATGACCTGGAGCGTCCCGGTGCGCTGCGCCAGCAGCAGGTTGCGCGCGTCGCCGAGCAGCCGCCAGAGCAGCGATCCCGGCCCGATCGGCAGGCCGAGGTCGGCGACCTCGTCCGGGTGCATCCCGCGGTCCCCCGCGGGCAGGTCCGGGGCCGCGCGCAACGGCGGTGCGGGGGCCGTCGGAGGAGACGTGGTCGGCATGCCGAGACGGTAAGGTGAGCGCGTGCTCGCGTTCCACTCGCGTTCGGGCCGGCGCCGCCGGTGACGCCCGCGCCCCGCCGCGTGCCGCGCCAGGCGCGCTCCCGCGCCCTGGTCGAGCGCGTGCTCGACGCGACGGCTCGCGTCCTGGAGCGCGAGGGGTACGACGCCGCGACGACGAACCGCGTCGCGGCCGAGGCGGGCGTCAGCCCCGGCAGCCTGTACCAGTACTTCGCCGACCGGGAGGACCTGCTCGTCGCGTTGACGGCCCGCTTCGTGCGCGGGTTCGAACGCGACCTCGAGCCGGCGCTGCGCTCCGCGATCCCGCTGGACCCGCGGACCGCGAGCGAGGGCGTCGTGCGGGCCACCCTCACCGCCCTCGAGGCGCAGGCGCCGCTGCTCCGGGCGCTGACCGCGCACGTGCCGGGCGACCGGCAGGCCGAGCTCGTCCGGGCGATGCGCAGCCGGGTCGCCGACCACGTCTTCGCCACCCTCTCGCGCATCCGCCCCGCCCCCGCGCCCGCGGACGCGGAGCGCTACACCTGGCTCATCCTCGAGGTCGCCCAGACGCTGCCGGTGCGCTACGTCGTCGAGCGTCCGCCGATCGATCGCGAGCGCTTCGTGGCCGACACCGTGGCGATCGTCCTGGGGCTGTACGACCGCGCCGCCCGGACCACCGCGGGCTGAGGGCCCCGGCGGTCCGGGCGGCGTCGGGGGCCCGCCGGGGCGGGCCCGCGGCCGGGCCGGCGGCGCGCGCCGCCGGCCCGGCGCTCAGCGTCCGCCGCGCAGCTGCGTGGCGTTCAGCGCGTTGACGGACCCGTCCCCGAAGAACGAGTTGTGCCGGGTCCCGCCCGTGCAGGTGGCGGTGTAGGCCGCCGGGTCCAGGTCGGGGTCCGGGTACGTCTGCACGCCGCCGGCCGGGCACGCCATCGGCACCGCGGTGCGGCTCAGCAGCCGCTCCGTCAGGCGCGGGTCGAGCGTCAGCCCGCCCTGGCGCCAGTCCCAGCGGCCGGCGGAGCCGACGATGAGCGCCGCGACGCCGGCGGCGTGCGGGCTCGCCATCGACGTCCCCTGCAGGTACTGGTAGTACGCGGTCGTGCCGCCCGACGTGTCCTTCACCACGAACGGCGTCGTCGGCTCGCCGGCCTCGTCGACGTCCCCCGCGGCGCGGGCGACGTTCTCGGGGTACGGCGCCAGGATGCCGTTCTGCGGCGAGCGGTAGCGGTCGGTGCCGGGGAAGTCCCGCACGTCGCCGCCGGGGGCCGCGACCTGCGTCTCCTGCAGGCTCCAGTTGGAGTAGTACGCCTTGCGCCCGCTGGGCCCGTAGGACGAGACGCCGACGACGCCCTCCGTCTCCGTCGGGACCGACAGGCACGAGTTGTCGATCGTCCGCTCGTACGCGGCGTCCGGCGGGTAGTCCGGCGAGCTGCCGTCCGTCTTCGGCGCGTCGATGTCGGTGTTCTCGTTGCCGAGGGCGGCGACCGGCGTGACGCCCTTGCGGCGGGCGTAGTCGACCGCGCGCTGCATCGCGACGATCGTCGTGCGCTGCTGCGCCTGCGCCTCCGGGGCGTCGGCGGGGTTCGCGCGGCAGTTGTACAGCCACGGGTCGACGTAGAAGCTCATGTTCACGACGTCGACGCCGTGGTCGGCCGCGTACGTGATCGCGTCGACGGCCGGCTGCACGAAGAAGTAGCCCGAGTCCTGCCCGGCGCGCAGGTTGACGATCTCGGCCTTCGGCGCGACGCCCGCGATGCCCAGGCCGTTCAGCGGCGAGGCGATCGTGCCCGCGACGTGCGTGCCGTGACCGTTCTCGTCGACGTCATTGCCGTCGGTGCAGGAGCCGTCCGGATCCTCGGCGCAGGGACCGTCGACGACCGGGTCGTCCACGGTGAAGTTGCGCGAGAGCGCCCGGTTGAAGTTCGGCGCGATGTCGGGGTGGCTGCCGTCGACGCCGGTGTCGATGATGCCGACGCGCACGCCCTGGCCCTGCCCGAACCGGTACGACCCGGTGGACCCGGCGCCGATCGCCGCCATGTCCCACTGGAGCGGGCTGAGCGGGTCGACGCCGGTGGCCGGCGGCGAAGGCCGGGGCCCGTGGTGGCCGCGGAGGGCCTCGCGGGCGTCCTGCGCCCGCTCCAGGTCCTGGCTGCGCTGCAGGCGCTTCTGCGCCTTCAGGCGGGGCACGCTGCCGATCGGCCGGCGCTGGGCGGCGCCGCTGATCAGCCGGCTCTTCACGGCGCGCGTGGCGAACCCGCGCGGGGCGGTGACGGCGCCCACGGCGACGCGGGCGTTGTAGTCGACGACGGTGCCGCCGGCCGCGCGGACGGCGCGCTCGAAGCGCGCCTTCGTCGTGCCGGCCTTCGCCACCACGGTGTACTGCTCGCCGCCGGACGCGGCGGAGGCTGGCGCCGCGGTGACGGCGCACGCCGCCGTCACGGCACCCAGCGCGACTGCTCGGTGGAGCTTCATGTGAGGGGGATCCTTCGGTCGAGCGCCCGGCCCAGGGACGGCCGGATCAGCTGGCGGCACCCTCCCACACCCGGAGGCGCCCGTGGGGGTGCGTTCGGTACGAACGCCGAGCGAATCGTTCAAACATTCGGCCAGGACCACCGCGCCAACGTCGTGTTGAGGCGCCGATCGGCCGATGAGGGCCGGCGGTCGCCGAGGGCCTCGTGCGGGCCGTTCCTCACGGCGCGTACGGCGCGGCGGCGGGCTCGTCCGCCAGCAGCGCCCACCGCTCGTGGTCCCGCCACTCCCCCGCGATGCGCACGTACCGGGGCGAGTAGCCCTCCTTGCGGAAGCCGAGGCGGCGCACGACCGCGAGGGACGCGGCGTTCGTCGGCTGGACGTTCGCCTCGACGCGGTGCAGGCCGTGGCGGCCGAACGCCTCGCGCAGCACGAGCCCGAGGCCCTCGGTCATGTAGCCGCGGCCCGTGTGCCCGGCCACGCCGTTGTAGCCCAGCACGGCGCCGCAGAGCGCGCCGTGGAAGATGTGGCTGAGGTTCGCGTAGCCGACGAGCGCGTCGTCGCGGCGCCGCAGGAACAGGTAGCCGGCGACGTCGTCGCGCCCCTCCCGCGCCAGGTACGCGGCGTACGCCTCCGGACTCGTGGGCGGCGACGCCCACCCGCGGTGCAGCTGACGGCTGCGCCGCATCGCCGCGACGAACGCGTCGGCGTCCGTCGCGCGCGGCGGACGCAGGTACAGCCGCGGGCCGACGGCCACGGCGAGCCGCTCCCCGGTCCCGGGGGCGCTGCGGTCGAAGGCGCTCACCGGCCGATCCTAGCCGGGCGCGGGGCCGCCCCCGTCGGTCGGGGACGGCCGCCGGGCGGCGCGCCACGGGTGGCGCGCCGCGTCGGCCTCAGAGGGCCTTGAGCTCCTCGGTGATGGCCTCGACCGAGCCCTTCGCGTCGCCGAAGAGCATGCTCGTCTTCGGGTCGACGAAGAGCGGGTTGTCGATGCCCGCGTAGCCCGAGCTCATGGAGCGCTTGAGCACGATCGTCGACTTCGACTCGTCGACGTTGAGGATCGGCATCCCGTAGATCGGCGAGTCCGCCTTGTTGCGGGCGTCCGGGTTCGTGACGTCGTTCGCGCCGATGACGAGCGACACGTCCGTGCGCTTGAACTCGCCGTTGATGTCGTCCATCTCCTTGAGCTGCTCGTACGGCACGTCGGCCTCCGCCAGGAGGACGTTCATGTGCCCGGGCATGCGGCCGGCGACCGGGTGGATCGCGTACTTGACCGTCACGCCCTTCTCCTCGAGCAGCTTCGCCATCTCGCGCACCGCGTGCTGCGCCTGTGAGACCGCCATGCCGTAGCCGGGGACGATCACGACCTGCTGGGCGTAGGCCATCTGGATCGCGACGTCCGACGCCGACGTGGAGCGGACGGTGCCGCCCGCCGCGCCGGCCGGGCCCGCCGCCGCGGTGGTCCCGCCGCCGAACCCGCCGGCGATGACGGACAGGATCGTCCGGTTCATCGCCACGGCCATCTGCTGGGTCAGGATCGTGCCGGACGCGCCGACGATCATGCCCGCGACGATGAGCGCCTGGTTGTCGAGCGCGACGCCGGCCGCGGCCGCCGCCAGGCCCGTGAAGGCGTTGAGCAGCGAGATCACGACGGGCATGTCCGCGCCGCCGATCGGCAGCACGAGCAGCACGCCGAAGACGCCCGCCGCGACGAGCAGCAGGACCATCAGCAGCTCGCTGTCCGTCCCGGCCGTGATCGCCACGGCCGAGCCGACGGCGACGACGCCCGTGAGCACCTGCGCGGGCAGCTGCAGCGCGCCGAGCGTCTTCGGCGCGCCGCTGATCAGCTCCTGCAGCTTCGCGAACGCGACGTTCGAGCCCCAGAAGGACACCGAGCCGACGATCGCCGAGAACAGCGAGAAGATCACGATGTACGTCGGCGTGAAGGCGAAGCCGCCGGACTGGCGGAACTCGGCCCACGCGATGAGCGCGACGGCGCCGCCGCCGACGCCGTTGAACAGCGCCACCATCTGCGGCATCGCGGTCATCTTCACGCGCTGCGCGGCGGGCACGCCGATCGCGACGCCGATGACGACGCCGAGGATGATCAGCAGCGGGTTGTGGAACGGGTCCACGAGCAGCGTCGTCACGACGGCGATGACCATGCCGACGGCGGCGATGCGGTTGCCGCGCACGGCGGTCTTCGGCCCCGTCAGGCCGGACAGGCCGTAGATGAAGAGCGCGAAGGCGACGATGTAGAGGACCGACTTGAAGTTGGCGTCGGTCAGGAAGGACGCCAGCGGCGCCGGCGTGCCGAGCGCCGTCATCGCGCCGCCCCCTCGCGGTCGGCGTCGGCGTCCGCCTTCGGCGTCGGCTTGCTCTTGAACATCTCGAGCATGCGGTCCGTCACGACGAAGCCGCCGATGACGTTGATGACGCCGAAGACGAGCGCGACGAAGAGGATGAGCTGCGTGACGAAGCCCAGGTCGGGCCCGGTCGCGAGCAGCAGCAGGCCGCCGAGCACGACGATGCCGTGGATGGCGTTCGTGCCCGACATGAGCGGCGTGTGCAGGGTGTTCGGGACCTTCGAGATCACGGCGTAGCCGACGAAGCCGGCCAGCACGAGGATCGCCAGGTTCGTCACGAGCGGGCTGGCGCCCGCGCCCGTGTGCTCCGCGGCCGCGACCACGGAGGTGATGGTGTCGACGGACATCAGCCTGCGGCCTCCACGGTCTTCTTGGCGCCCGGGTGGACGATCTCGCCGCCGCGCGTGATGCACGCGCCCGCGATGATCTCGTCCTCGAAGTCGAGCTTCAGGGTCACGTCGTCGCCCTCGCCCTTGTCGAGCATGAGCCCGATGAGCGACTGGACGTTGCGCGCGTACAGCTGCGACGCGTGCTCCGGCATCTCGGCCGCCAGGTTCAGCGGCGAGACGATCGTCACGTCGTGCTTGACGACGGTCTGCCCGGGCTCGGTCAGCTCGCAGTTGCCGCCGGTCTCGCCGGCCAGGTCGACGATCACCGACCCGGGCCGCATGCCCTCGACGGCCTCGGCGGTGACGAGGCGCGGCGCGGGGCGCCCGGGAACGAGCGCGGTCGTGATGACGACGTCGAAGCCCTTCGTGGCGTCCGTGAGCGCCTGCTGCTGCTGCGCCCGCTCCTCGGCGGTCAGCTCGCGGGCGTAGCCGCCCTCGCCGGCCGCCTCGATGCCCAGGTCGAGCCAGGTGGCGCCGAGCGACTGCACCTGCTCGGCGGTCTCGGGGCGCACGTCGTAGCCCGTCGTCCGGGCGCCGAGGCGCCGCGCGGTGGCCAGCGCCTGCAGCCCGGCGACGCCGATGCCGAGCACCAGGACCTTGGCCGGCGGGATGGTGCCGGCCGCCGTCGTGAGCATCGGGAAGAACCGCGTCGCGTGGTCGGCGGCGGTCAGCACGGCCTTGTAGCCGGCCACGTTAGACTGCGAGGAGAGCGCGTCCATCGCCTGGGCGCGCGAGATCCGCGGGATCGCCTCCATCGCGAACGCCGTGGCGCCCTTGTCGCGCAGCGACGCCGCGGTCTGCGGCGAGCCGAGCGGCGAGAGGAACCCGACGAGGACGGAGTCGCCGCCCAGCCGCGCGATCTCGTCGGCCGTCGGCGGCGCGACCTTCACGACGACGTCGCGCGACCACACGTCCGCGGTGACCTCGGCGCCGGCCTCGGCGAAGAGCTCGTCGGGGATCAGCGCGTGCTCGCCGGCCCCGGGCTCGATCGCCACGCGCACGCCCTCGGCGGCGAGGCGCTTGACGACGTCGGGCACGAGCGCGACCCGGCGCTCGCCGGCCGCCGTCTCCCTCGGCACTCCCAGCGTGACCGTCATGGCCTCACCCGGCTCGGGTCGGGTGCGTTGCGTCGTGACACAGCTACATCTCCCTCGTGGTCGTGGCCCACATCACTACTCCCGGTAGGAACGTATCCCGCGCCGGCCCGTTCGCGCGCTGCGGTCCCCCGCGCGCCCGCCTCCCCCGGCTCCGGGGGGCGGAGTATGTCGTAGATCGCGGACGGCGCACAACGCCGCCCGCAACCCGTTGCGCGCCGCGGCGGCACGCCGAGTGCCAAACGGTCGTTTGGTTGATTCCGCCCGGTCCGAGCGCCATGCCGAGACGGAATGTCTCGCCCCGCTCAGCGCGCGCCGTCGCGTGCCCCGAACGGCGCCGCGGCGCCGCCGACGCCCGACAGCGCGGCCACGAGCGCCGCGCCGTCGACGGGCCGCGCGTCCCGCCGGAGGGCCGCGGGCCGCAACCCGGACGCGAGGGCCGACGCCAGGCCCGAGCGGTACGCGTCCTCGGCGATCTCGACGACGCCCAGGCGCGCCGTGTGCTCGGTGCGCTGCTGCACGTCGAGCAGGCGGTAGCCGGCGTCGCGGATGCGGACGGCCGCCGACAGCACGGCGGCGCTCCCCGCGTCGGGCGCCCGGTGGAACATCGACTCGAGCGTGTGCGCGCGGCCGATCGCCACGCCGAAGGTGCCGCCGACCAGCTCGTCGCCGTCCCACACCTCGAAGCTGCGGGCGTGCCCCCAGCGGTGCAGCGCGCGGTAGGCCTCCTCCAGGCGCGGCGTCAGCCAGACCTCGCCGCGGGCGAGGCCGGGCCGCTCGGCGCAGCCGGCCAGCACGGCGCCGAACGCCTCGTCGACCGTCAGGCGGTACCCGCGCGCCGGCAGGGTGCGGCGCAGCGTCCGCGGCAGCCGCACGGCGTCGAGCGGCAGCACCGCCCGCGGGTCGGCCCGGTAGGCGGCCACGCGGAAGCGCCCGTCCTCGTGGAGCGTGTCCATCGGGAAGGCGCCCTGCTCGTAGACGAAGAGCATCCCGGGCGGATCCAGGATCCACCCGCCGTCGTCGCTGTGGGGGCCCGTCGCCGCGTCCACCTACGCGCCACCGTAGCGGGTCGGGGCCATCCGGCTCAGGCGCGGGCCTCGACGAAGAGCGTCTGCGTGGCGGTGCCGAAGCGGCCCGCCGCGTCGTGCAGCTCGGTCGTGGTCAGCCCGGTGCCCGCCCGGTCCAGCTCGGTTCGCGCCCGCAGCCCGATCCACTCGCCCGCCGGGTCCCGGTGCAGCGCCACGTGCAGGTCGCAGTTGACGAAGACGTAGTCGGCCATCGGCACCGGGCACGACAGGCCGTTGCCGAAGTCGGCCGCCGCGGCGGCGCGCTGCGCGGCGGTCGGCGTCTCCTCGCCGACCACGGGCACGCGCAGGCGCAGCCACGCCGCCGCCCCGTCCGGGGTCGGCTCGCCGAGCGGCGCGTCCCCGAGCGGACGGATCTCCACGGCGTCCGGGTGGAACGCGCGCCCGCCGTCGACGACGAACCAGGCCGGCGCGGCCGCCCGGCCCTCCGGCGGCGCCAGCTCGGGCCACGGCATGCCGACGCCGGCCGGCAGCGGCACCCGACCGCGGCGCAGCAGCGTCGCCTGCACCTCCATCGCGGTCCGGCCGCCGGCGCGCAGCTCGCCGTGCACGACCTGCAGGCGGCGGCCGCTCTTGCGGACCGTCGTGCGGATCTCGACCGCGCCAAGCGGCACCGGCCCCAGGAACGTGAAGGCGAGGGAGCTCACGCGCAGGTCGGTCCCGGCCGCGTGGGCCTCGACCGCGCGGGTCAGCAGGGCCGCCGGGGCGCCGCCGTGGGCGCTCGCGGCGTCCCACGGCCCGCGCGCCACGTCGCCCAGCTCGAGCCGGACGACGTCGCCGTCCTGCGCCGTCACGACGGCGAGGGCCTCGGCGCTCATCCGACGAGGTCCGTGCGCTCGACGTGCTCGGCGATGACGCCCGACAGCTGGCCGCCCTGCCAGGCGATCGGGGACTTGCCCTCGTCCTCGACGACGAGCCGGGCGTCCGGGAACGCCTCGGCGTACGCGCGCGCCACGGCCAGGGGATGCCCCGGGTCGGCGTCGTCGTGGTCGCCGACGACGGTCACCGGCACGTCGACGCGGGCCAGGTCGTCGTAGCCGCCGAACGGCGCGCTGCGCGGCACGCCGCGGACGGCTTGGGCGAGCGCCCGCGGGTGCTCGTGCACCGACAGCCGCTGGTGCGTGATCTTGCGGACGGTGTCGCGCCAGCCCTCGGGGATGCCCGAGAAGTCGAACGCCTCGACGAACCCGTCCGCGCCGCCGCGCTCGAGACCCGCCGCCAGGCGGTCCCACCGCTCGAGCGACGCGGGGTCGGTCTCGCGGCCCGGCTCGTGGGCGGGCGTGACGACGACGAGCCCCGCGACGAGGGCCGGGTGCTCGAGCGCCACGCGGATCGCGGTGTGCGCCCCCATCGACGCGCCGACGAGGACGGCCCGGTGCACCTCGTGCTCGCCGAGCACGCGCACGAGGTCGTCGGCCAGCGCCGCGTAGTCGTAGACGTCGTCGTCGGCCGGGTCGGACGCACCGTGCGCTCGGGCGTCGTACGTCAGCACGCGGTGCCCGGAGCGCTCCAGGCGCCGGCTCCCCATGACGACGTAGCGGTGGCTGGCCGTGAGGCCGTGGAGCAGGACGACGGGCGGGCCGTCGCCGGCGACTTCGACGTGCAGACGCATCGCCCCCAGTCCTAGCAGGCGTGGTCGAGCGGCAGCGCGAGCTGCACCCCGGGGCCGTCGAGCAGCTCGAGCGACGCCATGCGCACGCCGAGCAGCCGGACGGCCTGCGCCGGGTCGTACTCGCGCAGCATGCCCACCGCGGCGTCGGCGAGCGCCTCCTCGTCGTCGACCGGCGTCGCGAAGGTGCGCGACCGCGTGATCGTGGTGAAGTCCTTCAGCCGCACCTTGATCCCCACGGTGCGGCCGCGGCGCCCCTGCCGCTCGAGCGCCTCGAACAGCCCGAGGGCCAGGCGCCGCAGCTCGGCCTCCTGCTCGTCGCGGTCGTCCAGGTCGATGGAGAACGTCGTCTCGCGGCTCTCCGACACCGGCTCGCGCACCGGCACGACGGGCGCGTCGTCGTCGAACCGGCAGCGGCGCCACAGCCACGGCCCGGTGCGCGGGCCGTACCACGCGGCGAGCTCCTCCTCGGGGACGGCCGCCAGGGCGCGGATCGTCGCGATGCCGCGCTGGGCCAGGTCGTCCGTCGTCTTCGGTCCCACGCCGCCGAGGATCCCCGGCGAGGCGTCCGCCCAGCGCCGCCAGGCGGCACGACGGTCCAGGACGCAGAACCCGCGCGGCTTCTCCGCGTCGGACGCGAGCTTGGCCACGAGCTTGTTCGGGCCGATGCCCACGGAGACGTGGAGCTTCGTCTCGGCCAGGACGCGGCGCTGCAGCCGGCGCATCGCGCTCTTGGGCATCGCCAGGTCGGAGAGGTCGACGTACGCCTCGTCCAGGCTCATCTGCTCCACGACGTCGACCTCGTCGCGGATGATCGACATCACGTGGGCCGAGGCCTCGGTGTACGCGTCGCGGTCGGGCGGGACGACGATCGCCTCGGGGCAGCGGCGGCGCGCCGTCGAGAGGGGCATCGCGGAGCCGACGCCGTACGTCCGCGCCTCGTACGTGGCGGTGGTGACGACCGAGCGCGGGCCGTCGTGGGCCACGATCACCGGCTTGCCGCGCAGCTCGGGGCGCCGGAGCAGCTCGACGGAGGCGAAGAACGCGTCCATGTCGAGGTGGCCGATGCACCGAACGGGTGTTCCCTCCTGGGGCACAGACGCAGGGTACGCCAGCGCCCGGCGGGGCGGGCCGGCGCCGGCCGCGCCGTCCCGCGGGGCGCGCGGCGAAGGCCTACCGGTCGAC
Organism: Patulibacter sp. SYSU D01012; assembly: GCF_017916475.1. Classification (GTDB taxonomy): domain Bacteria; phylum Actinomycetota; class Thermoleophilia; order Solirubrobacterales; family Solirubrobacteraceae; genus Patulibacter. Next base: position 42,451 of record NZ_JAFMTB010000002.1, on the reverse strand, counting down.
GAGGATGTTGCCCGTCGTGCCGAAGCCCAGGCGGGCCTTCGTCGCGGCGGTCAGGTCGAACTCGCGGCCGCCGACGTACGGGCCGCGGTCGACGACGCGGGCGGCGACCTGGCGGCCGCCCAGGCGCAGCGTCAGCTTCGTGCCGCACGGCAGCGACTTGTGCGCGACGCCGATCGTGCCGGGCGTCAGGCGCCCGCCGCAGGCCAGCGCGCCGCCGTACAGGCCGGGGCCGTAGTACGAGGCGAACGCGCGGCGGAACCCGTGCACGCGGCGCACGCGCTCGACGGCGCCGGGCGAGACGGACGCGCGGCCCACGATGCGCAGGCGGGCGGCGCGGTCGCCGACGCGCGCGATCTTCGTCGTCACGCGGAAGCGGCCGCGCGCGCCGACGGCGTCGCGGTCGGCGACGCGCCAGCGCCCGCCGCTGCGCAGCTCCAGGCGCACCCGCTGGCCCTGCGTCGCGTGGGCGACGCGGCCGGCGTAGACGGCGGTGCGGCCGACGAGGCCGCTGCCGCGCTCCGTGGCGACGCGGAAGGCGGGCTTGCGGGCGGCGGTCGGCGCCGGGGCCGCGACGGGGGCCGCCGTGGCGGCGGCCGGGGTGGTGCCGCCGCCGGCGGCGCCGGCGGTGACGGGGGTGGTGGCGATGGTGGCCAGCACCGCCCCGGCCGCCAGGGCGGCACGGGTCGGCGTGACGAACACGTCACGGTTCAAGGGGTGTCTCCTCGTCCGGACGCCTACGGAGTTAGCTGACGGGCTCGCGACCGGCGCCCGCGCACGTCCTGTGCGCGTGGCGGCGACCGCTACGGGCGGCTCAGCGCCCGATTCGCCCCTGCCGGAGCGCCCGGTGGGGCGCGTGGGTCCGGCGGTGGGTCCCCCGCTCGGCACGCGCAGGGGCGTGCCGACTCGGCGTCATGAAGGTCCCAAAACGATACGGGGATCGCACGGGCAGCGTCCGTGCGACCCCGCACATAGGCGCGAAACCCCCGGCGCCGAGGGGCTCAGAGCAGCTGCGAGATCATCGTCAGGAGGGTCGCGGCGGCCATCTCGGAGCTCTCGAGCTCGGCGCGCATGCGGGCCAGGCCGAGCCGCAGGCGACCCTTGACGGTGCCGAGCGGCAGCCCCGCCCGGTCCGCGATCTCGCTCGCGGTCAGGTCGCCCCAGCACGCGAGCGCGATCGCCTCGCGCTGCGGCTGCGGCAGCGCCGCCATCGCCCGCAGCAGCGCCCGGCGCGCCTCGCGGCGCTCCGCCTCGCTGACGACGACGTCGGCCGACGCGGGCAGCGGGGCGGTCGCCAGCCGCTCCGTCGCGCGGCCCGCCGCCTGCCCCGAGCGCAGCAGGTCGAGCGCGCGCGAGCGGGCGACCATCCGCACGTAGGCGCCGAACGGCCCCCGCGCGGGGTCGAAGCCCTTCGGATCGCGCCAGACGCGGACGAAGACGTCGTGCACGACGTCCTCCACGTCGGCCCGACGCCCGGCCGGAGCGAGGATCGCCGCCGCGGCCGTGGCGGCGGCGGGCGCGTGCTCGGCGTACGCGCGGGCGAACGAGTCGGGGTCGCGGAGATCCATGGGCGGGGTCCAGTGTGCGCCACGCCGGAGCGGGCCGCCCGCACAGAGTACCGCGACGCCAGGCCAGCGCCAACGCGCCATCGCCCGCGGGGGGCGCGCGCTCGACGGACGGACGACGCCGCCCGGCGCGCCCCCGGCCGCCGCGCCGACCCCACCCGTGCGGCGGCCGGCGGCCGGCGCGATAGCGTCGCCCCATGCCTCTGGTCCTCCCCCGGTCGACGTGGATCGAGCCCGGCGCCCGCCGGCGCGTGGCCGAGGAGGCGGCGCGGCTCGACGCCGCCCGGGCGCTCCTGGTGACGGACGCGCACCTCCGCGCCGCCGGCGTGGCCGACGAGGTCGCGGGCCTGCTGCGCGACGGCGGCTTCGCCGTCGAGGTCTTCGACGAGGTGGAGCCCGACCCGTCCGACGCGACGGTCGACGAGGGCCGCGCGCGCCTGGTGGCGCACGAGGCCGACGTCGTCGTGGCGGTCGGCGGCGGCAGCGTCCTGGACGCCGCGAAGGCGATCGCCGTGCGCGGCGCCAACCCCGGCCCCCTCCGCGACCGGCAGGGCTACGGCCGGCTCTCCGGCGCCGGCCTGCCGGTCGTCGCCCTGCCCACGACGGCGGGCACGGGCAGCGAGGCCACCCGCGTCGTGGTCATCACGGACACGGCGACGGACACGAAGATGATGCTGCTCGACGACCGCCTGGTCCCGGCCGTGGCGCTCGTGGACGTCGAGCTGTCCGCGACGATGCCCCCGGCGCTGACCGCGCACGTCGGCGTGGACACGCTCACGCACGGGATCGAGGCGTACGTCTCGCGCCGTGCGACCCCGGAGACCGACGAGCTGGCGGGCTCGTGCGTCGCGCTCTGCGGCGCGCACCTCGAGGCCGCATGGCGCGACGGCCGCGACCTGGACGCGCGGGCGGGCATGGCCCGCGCCGCATACGAGGGCGGCGCCGCCTTCTCGAACAGCTCCGTCTGCCTCGTGCACGGGATGAGCCGGCCGCTCGGCGCGCTCTTCCACGTTCCGCACGGGCTCTCGAACGCCGTCCTCCTCCCCACCGTCACGGCCTACTCGCTGCCGGGCGCCCCCGCGCGGTACGCCGACGTGGCGCGGCTGCTCGGCGTCGCCGCTGGCGGCGCGTCGGACGAGGCGGCCGGCGCGGCGCTGCTCGACGCCCTCGAGGGCCTGAACGCGCGGCTCGAGATCCCGCGGCTGCGCGACCTGCGCGGCATGGACCGCGAGCGCTTCGAGGCCGCCCTTCCGAAGATGGCCCGGGACGCCCTGGACTCCGGCAGCCCGGAGCGCAACCCGGTGGTGCCCACGGCGGAGGAGATCGAGGAGCTCTACCGCCGCGCCTGGTGAGCGCGCCGGCCGCGCGGGCCGCTCACGCGGCGGGGCGCACCGCGATCACCATGCGGGTGATCGCGCAGACGCGCCCCTCGTCGTCGGCGCAGCGCACGTCCCACACCCACGTCGTGCGCCCCCGGTGCAGCCGCTCCGCCCGCGCGTGGATCGTGCCCTCCAGGCAGGGCCGGAGGAAGTTCGTGCTGTTCGACAGGCCCTGCGCGACCATCCCGTCCTCGTGGACGCCCGTCGCCGTGGCCCACGAGGTCAGCGACTCCGCGATGGCCGCGTACACGCCGCCGTGGACGAGCCCCATGGGCTGACGCACGTGGTCGGCCACCGGCAGCGTCGCCTCGATCCAGCCGTCGCCCGAGTCGCCGTAGACGAGGCCGAGGTGGCCGTCGAGGGTGCGGTCGAGCGGGATGCGCGGCTGGAGCTCCATGGGCGCATGCTAGGGCCGTCCGCGCGACCGCCGCCCGCCGGGCGGTGCGCCGCCCGCGACGGCCCCCGCCTCTTACACGGACGCAACCTGACCCCCGGTAGGCTTGCGCGCCGATGTCACGGCTGCAGGCCCTCCACCCGGACCAGCAGGCGGTCCTGCAGCTCGTGCTGCGCCGCCGGCTCTCGTACTCCGCGCTCGCCGACGTCCTCGGCCTGCCGGCCGAGCAGGTCCGCGAGCGCGCGCTCGACGCGGTGGACGGCCTGGCGCCGGACGACGTGCCCGGCCTGGAGCTGGAGGACCGCGACCGCATCGGCGACCTGCTCCTCGGCCAGGCCGGAGCCGACGCCGCGGCGGCCGAGGCGCTGCTGCGCGACGGGGACGCCGCCCGCGGCTGGGCCGCCCGCGTCGCGGCCGAGCTGGCGCCGCTGGGCGGCCCCGCCGTGCCGGTGCCGCCGGCCGCCGGGCCCGCCCCGGCCGCGGCCCCGGCCGGACCCGACGTCGAGGCCGACGCCGGCGGCCCGGACGGCGCGCCCGCGCTCTCGGACGCGCCGTCGCCCGAGGGGGAAGCGACGGACGACGGCCCCGACGAGGCCACCGCTCCGCGCGGCGCGAGCGCCGTCCGCCGGGCCTTCGCGGCCCTCGACCGCGACGGCGACGGGGACCGCCCCCCGACGCTCCGCGGCGCGTCGCCGCGCACGCTCGGGCTCGGCGCCCTCGCCGCGGTGCTCGTGATCGCGCTGGTGCTGTGGATCAGCGGCGCCTTCGACGGCGGCGACGACGGGGACACGCGCGCCGCGGCGCCGGCCGCGACGACCGCCACGAACGCGACCGACGCGGTCGCGCAGCAGATCGTCTCCGGCCTGCCCGGCCAGATCAACTTCACGCCACCGTCGACGGCCGAGGGCGCCTACGCGAAGGTCGCGGGCGTCTCGCAGCCGCAGGTCGTCGACGGCACCCCCGGCCTGGCCCTGCAGGCCCAGGGCTTCCCGGCGATGACGTCGAAGCGGCAGTACGCGGTGTGGATGGACGGCGGCGGCCAGGACCCGGTCCTGCTCGGGCGCTTCGCCGACGGACGCGACGGCAGCACGGCCACGATCGACTCCTCCGGTCGCATCTCCGCGCTCTTCATCCCCTTCACGGCGATCGACCCGCGGACGAACAAGGCGTCGATCGTCGACGCGCGCAAGTTCACCCGCGTGCGGGTCACGCGCGAGGGCTCGGCCACGCCGAAGACGCCCGGCGCGACCGTGTTGACCGGCAAGCTGCGCTAGCCGGCGGCGGCGACGGCCCGCGCCAGGCGCGCGGCGGCGTCGCCGGCGTGACGCCGCGCGGCGCGGCGCCCGAAGACCCGCGCCGCCAGGCCGCCGCGCGTCATCTCGCGCTCGACGGCCACCGTGACGCGGCACCGGCCGCCGTCGGCCGGCTCCAGGCGCAGCTCGACGGCGGACCGCCGCAGGGTGCCGGCGAAGGGCGTGCCGGCCAGGTCCTGCTCCCACCGCTGGCGGTCGGGCCGTCGCGAGACGACGACGCGCCAGTCCGTCCGCACCGGCACGCCGCGACTGGACCGCAGGACGAGGGTGAAGCGGCCGCCCTGCACGTCCTCGGCCCGCTCGGCGAGCGGCCACCACGCCGCGACGCGCCGCCCGTCCGCGATCTGCGCCCAGACCTGCTCCGGCGTCGCGTCCAGGACGCGGTCGGCCTCGGCGTCGGCGCGCGCGCCCACCGCTCAGTCCTCGTACGTGATGAGCGAGCGGACCTCGTGTGGCGCGAGCGCGTCGCGCCCCTTGAGGAACGCCAGCTCGACGATGAACGACAGGCCGACGACCTCGCCGCCCAGGCGCTCCACGAGCCGGCACAGCGCCGACGCGGTGCCGCCGGTGGCCAGCAGGTCGTCGTGGACGAGCACGCGCGTTCCGGGAGCCAGCAGGTCGGCGTGCACCTGCAGCTCGTCCTGCCCGTACTCCAGGTCGTAGGTGACGGCGATGGTGTCCCGCGGCAGCTTCCCGGGCTTGCGGGCCAGGATGAACCCGGCGTCGAGCTCCCGCGCCAGCGCCGGGCCGAGCAGGAACCCGCGCGCCTCCGCGCCGATCACCTGCTGGACGCCCAGGTCCCGGGTGGCGGTCGCCATGCGGTCGACGGCCACCGCCAGCGCCCGCGGGTCGGCGAAGATCGGCGTGATGTCGCGGAACGTGACGCCCGGGACCGGGTGGTCCGGCAGGTCGACGACGCAGGAGCGCAGGTCGAAGTCGTCGTCGGGCGAGGACGGTGCGGTGCTCACGGCACCAAGCGTCGCAGGTCGCGCACGAGGAGCAGGTGCTTGAGCCGCATGGTGGTGGCGGCCAGCGTCTCGAGCGCCTCGACCGCCTCCGTCCGCCGCTCCTGGCTGCGCGAGCGCAGCGCCGGACCGAGCAGCTGCTCGAGCAGCGCGCCCTCCCGGTCGGCCGAGCTGCGCAGGACGCGCAGGTGCCGCCCGCCGACGCCGTAGCGCGACAGCTCGACGGCGGCGCGCACGATCTCGCGCTCGTCGTCGTCGAAGACGATGGCGCCGTCGCGGGTCGTGCCCTGGATCACGCCGAAGTCGCGCAGCTCCTTGACGAGCGCCGGCGTGGCGCGCGTGTCGTCGCACAGCTGCTCGACGGTGTGGACGGCGGTGCCGCCGCCCCGCAGGGTGATCGGGCCGGCGCGGTGCGCCGCCGGCTCGCCGTCGGGCTCCGGGGCGCCGCCGACCCGCGGGGCGTCCTGTCCGCGCCCGGCGGCGAGCTCCTGACGGATGACGCGCAGGGGCAGGAACTCGTCGCGCTGCAGGCGCAGGATCGTGCGCAGCCGCTCGACGTCCTCGGTCGTGAACAGCCGGTACCCGCCGGAGGTGCGCCGCGGCGTCAGGAGCTTCTGCTCCTCCAGGTAGCGGATCTTCGAGATCGAGATGTCGGGGAACTCGCTCCCGAGGAGCTTGCAGACCTGCCCGATCGTCAGCGGCCGGCCGCCGCGCACGGGCGTGGCGACGGGGACGGCATCGCCGGACGGCGGGGGTCCGGTGCGCTCGTCGTCGGCCACCGGACCGGCCTCAGTGGCCGAGGAACGTCAGCTTGAACTTGCCCACCTGCACCTCGTCGCCGTCCCGCAGCAGCGCGCTGTCGATGCGCCGGCGGTTGACGTAGGTGCCGTTGAGCGAGCCCAGGTCGTCCAGGTGCCAGCCGTCCGCCCGCGACACCACGAGCGCGTGGTCGCGCGAGACGGTCACGTCGTCGAGGAACAGGTCGCTGCTGGGGCGCCGGCCGATCGTGACGCGCTCGCCGGTGAGCGGCACCGACTCGCCCTCGCGGCCGCCGCCGGCGCGCACGACCAGGGCGGCGCCGCCGGCCTGCTGCAGCGCGGCGACGTCGAGCGCCGCGATCTCGCCGGAGTCCTGCAGGTGGTACGTCGCGGTCGTCGCCTCGACGGGGGCCGTCATGTCGGCGAGGTACGCGCCGCACTTGGGGCAGAAGTTCGCCGCCTCGCCGACGACGAACCCGCACTCGGGGCAGTGGACCGCCATCAGGTCGTCGCGTCTCCCCCGTCGGCCGGGCCCTCGGGGGCGCCGGGCTCCGGGTCCGGGACGGGGCGCAGCGCGGCGGCGCGGCCCGCGAGGATGTCGGTCAGGCGGTCCACGTCGGAGCCGTGGATCACCGCGCCGCCCTCCTCGTGCCGCAGGCGCAGCCGGCTGACGAGCTCGGCGCGGAGGATGTCGATCTGGCCGTGGAGGATGCGACGGCGGTAGCTGACCTCCGTCTCCTCGGCCGTGAGGCGATCGATCATCGCCTTGAGCTCCTCGTCAGCGAGGCTGCCCAGATCGGAAAAGCTGTCGTCCATGGCTCCTGGCGGCGCGTCGGGTAGCTGCGCCGCCGCGAGCATACCAGCGGCCTGCCGCGATTTCTCGACCTCCGCTTGAGGGTCTGGGTCAGGCGTCCAGCGCGGCCGCGCGCCGGCCGCGCAGCTCGCGCCGTGCGTCCCGCGTGTACTTCGCCGCCGCCACGAGCGCCATCGCGACGCCGACGACGAGGGCCACGCGCGCGGGGGCCCCGACGCCCAGCAGGGCCGCGAACAGGGCGCCCATCGTCGGCCACACCGCCAGTCGGCCCCACCAGTTCACCTGGAGCTTGAGGCCCTTGCCGAGCGCCATCCGGCCCGCGACGAGCATGTACAGCTCGCGGGCGACGAGGACGGCGAGCGCCCACCGGGGGAGCAGGTCGAAGGACCAGCAGACGATGCCGCCGGCGAGGACGAGCGAGCGGTCCGTGACGGGGTCGAGCAGCGCGCCGAAGCGGCTGTACTGGCCGGTCAGCCGGGCGAGGAAGCCGTCGAGGTAGTCCGTGCCCGCGATGACGGCGAAGAGGACAGCGGGCAGCACGTGCGTGCCGTCGTCGCTGGCGAGCGCGAGGACCAGGAACACCGGCACGAACGCCAGGCGGACGAGGCCGACGACGTTCGGGATCGTCCAGATCCGCAGGGGCTCGCCGGGCAGCGTCTGCGGCGGCGGCGGGCCGGAGCGGTCGATGCCGAACAGCCGGTAGACCGTCATCCGCGCCTGCTCCGTGCGCTCGCGGGTGCGGTCGCGGACGTGCTCGGTCCGCTCGCGCACCTGCTCCTTCCGCTCGCGCGTGCGGTCGCGCACCTGCTCCGCGCGCTCGCGCAGGCGGCGCGCCTCCGAGGGCGTCTGCGTGCCCGGGTCCCGCCGCTCCTCCGGCCGGTCGCCGGTCGGACGGCTCAGGGCACTCGCTCCCACAGCTCGCGCACGGCGTCCACGATCCCGTCGAGCGGCAGGCCGCCCTCGACGTCCTGCTGGCCGCGGCGGATCTGCGCCTCGGCGCGGCCCTCGGCGAGCGAGCGCTTGCCGACGGTGATCCGCAGGGGCGCGCCGAGCAGCTCGGCGTCCGTCAGCTTCTGCCCCGCGCCGCCGGGACGATCGTCGAGCAGCACGTCGAAGCCGGCGGCGCGCAGCTCGTCGTACAGCCGCTCCGCGACCGCGCCCTCCTCGCCCCCGGGCTTGCCGAGCGCGACGACCTCGATCTCGAACGGCGCGATCGCCTTCGGCCACGCGATGCCGCGGTCGTCGTGGTACTGCTCGACGGCGGCGGCGAGGATCCGGGCGGGCCCGATGCCGTAGCACCCCATGACGATGGGGTGCTCCTTGCCCTCCTCGTCGAGGAACGTGGCCCCCATCGGCTCGGAGTACCGCGTCATGAGCTGGAAGATGTTGCCGACCTCGATCGCCGGCTCGATCGTGACCGGGACCCCGTCGACGGTGTCGCCGGCGACGACCTTGCGCACGTCGGCGACCTCGTACGAGAAGTCGCGGCCGGGGACGACGCCGTCCAGGTGCCGGTCGGTCTCGTTGGCCCCGACGACCCAGCCGCCGGACGGCTGCGCCCGCACCTGCGCGTCGACCGCGGCGTCCAGCACGACCGGCACGTCGGTGCCGATCGGGCCGAGGAAGCCGGGCGGGCCGATGCGGTCGCGGATCTCGTCCTCGGTGGCCTGCCGGACGGTGCCGCCGAGCGCCTTCGCGAGCTTGACCTCGACGACCTCGTGGTCGCCGCGCAGCAGCACGAGCACCGTCTCGGGCTGCGTGCCCTCCCCGCGCTCGACGACGACGGGGAACGCCTTCAGCAGCGCGGAGGGCTCGCGGTCCAGGTGCGCGGCGAGCGCGGCGATCGTCGTCGTGCCGGGGGTGCTGACCGGGTCGGGCGCGCCGGGCGCCTCGGGCAGCGCCGCGAACGGCGCGTCGGCCGTCGCGACCTCGACGTTGGCCGCGTAGGCGGCGCCCCCGTCAGCCAGGACGACCTCGTCCTCGCCCGCGGCGCACGGCGCCATGTACTCGTGGGCGCGCTTGCCGCCCATCATGCCGGTGTCCGACTCGACCTCGTACCAGCGCAGCCCGGAGCGGTCGTAGACCCGGCGGTACGCCTCGCGGTAGGTCTCGTAGTGCGCCTGCAGCCCCGCCTCGTCTCGGTCGAAGGTGTAGGCGTCCTTCATCACGAACTCGCGGGTGCGCAGCACGCCGGCGCGCGGCCGGGCCTCGTCGCGCTCCTTCACCTGGAACTGGAAGAGGCTGAAGGGCAGGTCGCGGTAGGAGCGGACGACCTGGGCGACGTGGTGGGTCATCGCCTCCTCGTGCGTCATCGCCAGCACCATGTCCGCCTCGCGGCGGTCGTGCAGGCGGAACAGCTCCGGGCCGATGGCGTCGTAGCGGCCGGTGCGCCGCCACAGCTCGGCGGGCTGCAGGAGCGGCATCAGCGTCTCCTGCGCGCCGATCCGCTCCATCTCCTCGCGGATGATCCCGACGACGCGCTGGTGCGCCCGCCAGCCCGCCGGCAGCCAGCTCCACAGGCCCGCGCCCATCTGCCGGACGAGCCCGGCGCGCACCATGAGCTGGTGCGAGACGGCCTCGGCGTCGGCCGGGGGCTGGCGCTCGGTCGGGAGCAGGAGACGGGAGAGGCGCGTCATGAGCCTCCCAATCTAGTCGAGGACGCCTCGCCGCCGGGGGGCGCCCGGGCGGCCGGTGTAGGTTTGGGGATGCGGCCGCGCCGACCGGCGCGCCGCGGTCCCGAACCGCATTCGAGAAGAGGAGCCCCCCATGGCGTTCTCCGTTCCCCCGCTGCCCTACGCGTACGACGCGCTGGAGCCGCACATCGACGAGCAGACGATGCAGCTCCACCACGACAAGCACCACCAGGCCTACGTGGACAAGGCGAACGCGGCGCTCGAGGGCACCGAGTGGGCCGACAAGCCCGTCGAGGAGGTCGTGGCCAACCTCGACAAGCTCCCGGCCGACAAGCAGGGCCCCGTCCGCAACAACGGCGGCGGCCACTACAACCACACGCTGTTCTGGGAGTCGCTGCAGGGCGACGGCGTGCAGCAGCCCGAGGGCGAGCTCGCGTCCGCCATCGAGTCGGCGTTCGGCTCGTTCGAGGACTTCAAGACGAAGTTCGAGGAGGCCGGCGTCGCGCGCTTCGGCTCCGGCTGGGTGTGGCTCGTGAAGTCCGGCTCGGGCGTCGAGATCATCACGACGCCCAACCAGGACACGCCGCTGGCCGAGGGCAAGACGCCGCTGCTCGGCAACGACGTCTGGGAGCACGCGTACTACCTCAAGTACCAGAACCGCCGCCCGGAGTACCTGAAGGCGTTCTGGAACGTCGTGAACTGGCAGAAGGTCGCGGAGCGCTTCGCCGCCTGATCCGCCGGCCGGCGGCGCCCCGCGCCGCCGGCCCTCGCGGCCCCCTGCGGGCCGCACCGCGCCGCGGCCCTCCGGCCCGGCACCGTTGCGTCGCCGCACCGTCGTGTGCGGCACCGCAACATCTCGCGCGCCCGCGGGTTGATGGTCGTGGACACGACCGCCCGGACCGCCCGGTCCTCCCCCGGACGCCGTGCCCGCAACCCGTCGAGAGGATCCCGCCCGATGACCCGTCGCCCCCTGCGCACCGCGCTCGTCGCCGCCGCGCTCGCGCTCGCCGCCGTGCCCGCCACGGCGTCCGCCGCCGGCTCGATCGAGATCGGCATGGCGGACGACAACGTCCTCAACGGCGTGATCGACGGCGGTCCCGTCCCCGGCGGCCAGGACGCGACGCTGCAGAAGTGGAAGGACTCCGGCGTCCAGGACGTCCGCCTGTTCGCGAAGTGGGACACGATGGCGCCGGACGCGGGCGCGACGAAGCCGCCCGCGGGCAAGGACCTGGCGGACCCGGCGACGTACGACTTCTCGGGCCTGGACGCGCGGATCAACCTCGTCCGCAAGCACGGCCTGAACATCACGCTGGTCGTCACGGGCCAGGCGCCCGTGTGGGGCTCGCAGGAGCCGGCGCGGCGCAAGGCGGTGTGGAAGCCGGACCCGAAGAAGTTCGGGAAGTTCGCCGAGGCCGTGACGAAGCACGTCGCCGCGCGCGTGGACCGCTACATCGTCTGGAACGAGCCGAACGTCGGCACGTGGCTGCAGCCCCAGTACGAGTGCGCCGGCACGAAGTGCACCCCCTACGCCCCGCACCTGTACCGCGAGCTCGCCCGGGCGGGCTACGCGGCGATCCACGCCAACGACGACGTCGCCCGCGTCGGCATCGGCGCCACGTCGTCGAAGGGCAACGCGCTCGCCAAGGGCGTCGCCACGCCGATGCAGCCGATGGTCTTCCTGCGCGAGATGGCGTGCGTGACGTCGAAGTACAAGGCCACGCGCAAGGGCGCCTGCAAGACGTTCAAGCCGGTCACGGGCGAGACGCTCGCCTACCACCCGCACTCGAGCACGATCTCGCCGGGCACGAAGGACAAGGATCCGGGCAACGCGCGCATGGGCGACCTGTCGCGCCTGACGACCGTGATCGACAAGCTGACGGCGAAGAAGCGCGTGAAGGTCAAGGGCGCGAAGCGGCTGCCCCTGTGGCTCGACGAGTACGCGTACGAGACGAACCCGCCCGACACGGCGCACAAGGAGTTCCCGTCGCCGAAGACCGCGGCGACGTGGTCGCAGTGGGCGTGGTCGATCGCCGCGCGCAACCCGCGCGTCGAGCTGCTGACCCAGTACGAGTGGTTCGACGAGTCGACGAAGGTCGACGAGGGCCGCGTCGCGAACCGCTGGCAGTCCGGCCTGTACTACATCGACGGCTCGCCGAAGCCGCTGGCGCAGGTCTTCGCGCACCCGATCTTCGGCTGGCGCACGAGCAAGAACGGCTACGTCTGGGGGCAGGTGCGCCCGGGCGACGTCGCCCTGGACGTCCGCGTCCAGCGGCGCTCCGGCTCGTCCTGGCAGGACGTCAAGACCGTCCGCACGAACGCGAACGGCCTCTTCCAGCTGCGCGTCCCGGCGTCGAGCAGCGCGAAGTACCGCTACGTCTACGTCGACCCGGTCAGCGGCCAGGAGGCCGCGAGCGCGTCGACGACGCTGCGCAAGGGCTGAGCGCCCCGCGGCCCGGCGCCTGCCGGCGCCAGGGCGCGGCCGTAGGACGACGAAGGCCCGGCGAGCTCGCCGGGCCTTCGTCGTCGGTGGGCGCGTCCGCCGCGCCCCGATGGGGCGGGGCCGCGCGCCGTCAGTTCGTGCGGGTGAAGCGGCGCCCGGCGGTCGGCGAGGACGTCTCGTCGACGAGCGCGACCTTCGCGGGCTTCGCGCCCGGCTCGTCCTCCATCACGTCGGCGGTCGGCGCGCCGGCGCGCTCGGCCTCCTCGCGGGCCTTGTCCTTCTCGAGCTGCGCCAGGCGCTCCGGCGTCATCGCGGACAGGTCCTCGTTCTCGGACAGCCACTGGGTGGCCTCGGCGGCCTCGCGCTCGTCGCGGACGACCTGCTTGCCCGACGCGTAGTAGCGGTCGATCTCCTTGAAGAGCTCGTCGACCAGGTCGGCCGTCGGCACCTTCTTCAGGGGCTCGCCCTTACTGAAGATCATCCCGGCGTCCTTCGCGCCCGTGATGCCGAAGTCGGCGTGGCGGGCCTCGCCGATGCCGTTGACCGCGCAGCCCAGGACGGAGACCTCGATCGGGTCCGGGTAGGCCTGCAGGCGCTGCTCGACCTCCTGCACGACGGAGTCCATGTCGAACTGCAGGCGGCCGCACGTCGGGCAGGCGATGAGCACGGGGCCCTTGTCGCGCAGCTTGAGCGCCTTCAGGATCTCCCAGGCCACCTTGACCTCCTCCTCCGCGTGGAAGGTGGAGAGGCTGATGCGGACGGTGTCGCCGATGCCGTCGGCCAGCAGGGTGCCCAGGCCGACCGCGCTCTTGATCGAGCCGGTCCACTTCGTCCCGGCCTCGGTCACGCCCAGGTGCAGCGGGTACGGGATGCGCTGCGCGAGCAGGCGGTTGGACGCGATCGTGTTCGGCACGGACGTCGACTTCATCGACACCTTGAAGTCGCCGAAGTCGAGCGACTCCATCAGCGCGACCGTCTCCTCGGCGGCGGCGACGAGCGCGCCGACCGGGTCGGTGAACTCCATCTCGCGCAGGTGCTTGGGCAGCGACCCCGAGTTGACGCCCACGCGGATCGGGACGTCGTGCTCCTTCGCCGTGGCGACGACCTGCGCGACCTTCTCGGGCCCGCCGATGTTGCCCGGGTTGATGCGGATGCAGTGCGCGCCCGCCTCGATCGCCTTGATCGCGAGCGTGTGGTTGAAGTGGATGTCGGCGATGATCGGGATCGGCGACTCGCGCGTGATCGTCTTGAGCGCCTCGACGTCCTCGTTGCGCGGGACGGCGACGCGGACGAGGTCGGCGCCCGCCTCGGCGACGCGGCGGATCTGCGCCATCGTCTCCGGCAGGTTGGCCGTCTCCGTCTTCGTCATGGTCTGGACGGCGACGGGCGCGCCGCCCCCGATCAGGACGTCGCCGACGCGGATCTGTCGCTGGGAAGCCACGTCCCCGATTGTACGGGGCCGACACGTGCGCCCGATCACCACCCGGTGAACGCCCGGCGCGCCCGCGCCCCGTCGCGCCGTCCGGCGGTCCCGTCCACCGGACCGCCGGGTGCGATTGGATGACGGGATGGACCGCGACGACCTGCGCCCCGACTCGCTCCTGATCCACGGCGACCGCGCCCGACGCGCCGGCCAGGCGAGCGTGGCGCCGCCGATCTACCCGACGTCGACGTACGCCTCCGACGACCCGGAGGCGTTCACGCGGGCCGCGACGACGCCCCAGGACGCCGGGTTCTACACGCGCTACGGCTCGCCGAACCAGGCCGACGCCGCCGCGGTCCTCGCCGGCCTGGAGGGGGCCGAAGCGGCGCTCCTCACCGCGTCGGGCATGGCGGCGATCACGACGGCGACGCTCGCGCTCGTCTCGGCCGGCGACCACGTGGCGCTGCAGACCAGCGTGTACGGCGGGACGGCCGCGCTGGCGAGCGAGGTGCTGGAGCGCTTCGGCGTGCGCACCACCGCGGTGGCGCAGGACGACCTGGACGCCTGGGACGCCGCGATCACCCCGGAGACGCGCCTCGTGCTGCTCGAGACGCCGAGCAACCCGCGCCTGGGCGTCACCGACGTGACGGCGGTCGCCGAGATCGCCCACGCGCGCGGCGCCCTCGTGGCCGTCGACTCGACGTTCGCCACGCCGATCCACCAGCGCCCGCTGGCCCTCGGCGCCGATCTCGTGCTGCACTCGGCGACGAAGTACCTGGGCGGGCACTCCGACCTGCTCGCGGGCGCCATCGTGGGGTCGACCGCGCTGATCGAGCGGATCTGGCCGACGTCGCTGGTCCTCGGCGGCACGCTCGGCAGCTTCGAGGCGTGGCTGCTGCTGCGCGGCATGCGCACGCTCGGCATGCGGATGGCGCGGCACTCCGGCACCGCGCTGGCCGTCGCCCAGGCGCTCGACGGGCACCCCGGCGTCGTCCACGTCGACTACGCGGGCCTGCCCGGCCATCCGGGCCACGACGTCGCGACCCGGCAGATGACCGGCGGCTACGGCGGCGTGCTGGCGTTCGAGGTGCGGGGCGGCGGCGCGGCGGCCGAGCGCGCGATCTCCGCCATGCGGATCGCCCGCCGCGCGGCCAGCCTGGGCGGCGTGGAGTCGCTCGCGGTGCGGCCCGCCGCGATGTGGGCCACGCAGATGGACGAGGGCGCCCTGGAGCGCGCGGGGATCGCGCCCGGCCTGGTCCGGCTCGCCGTGGGCGTCGAGGATCCCGACGACGTCGTCGCGGACGTCGTCGCGGCGGTCGAGGCGGCCACCGCCTGAGTCCGCCGCACGCCGGCCGCCGTATCCGGGACATGACCGAGAACGTCTGGGACTACCCGCGCCCGCCGCGGCTCGAGCCGGTCGGGCGCCCCGTGCGCGTCGTGCTGGGCGGCGAGACGATCGCCGCGACGGACGACGCGCTGCGGGTGCTGGAGACGAGCCACCCTCCGACGGTCTACCTGCCCCCGGCGGCGTTCGTCCCCGGGGCGGTGACCGACGCGGCCGGCACGTCGCTGTGCGAATGGAAGGGCCGCGCCGTCTACCACGACCTGCACGGCGGCGGCCGGACCGCCCCGGCGGCCGGGTGGTCGTACCCCGCGCCCACCCCCGCGTTCGCCGCGCTGCGCGACCACGTCGCCGTGTACCCCGGCCGCGTCGACGCGTGCTTCCTCGGCGACGAGCGGGTGCGGGCGCAGGAGGGCGACTTCTACGGCGGCTGGATCACCGCCGACCTCGTCGGGCCGTTCAAGGGCGCGCCCGGCACCCGCGGCTGGTGAGCGGCGCGGCGGCCGGTCCCGCCGCGGCACTACCCTCCCCCGCGTGACCGCGCCGCCGACCGACGTCTACGCGACCGCCCGCGGGCCCCTCGCCCGCGTCGCCGGGCCGATCGCGGCCCGGCTGCGCGCGCGCCGGCACGGGACGCTATTCGCCCTGACCGGCGTCCGCCCCGGCGACCGCATCCTCGACGTCGGCTGCGGCACGCTGGGCCTGCGGGCGCAGGAGCCCGGGCTGGACGTGACCGGCGTCGACCTGGTCGACCGGCCGACGTACCCCGGGCCGTTCGTCCGCGCCGACGCGACGCAGCGGCTGCCCTTCGCCGACGGCGCGTTCGACCTCGTCTACTCCAGCTCGGTCGTCGAGCACATCCCGCCGGCGCAGCGGGCGGCGTTCGCGCGCGAGCTGCTGCGCGTCGGCCGCGGCCTGTACGTGCAGACGCCGGCGTACTCCTTCCCCATCGAGCCGCACGCGCTGCTGCCGGTCGCGCACTGGCTGCCCGTCGCGCTCCGCCGGCCGTACTGGCGCCTGGGCGCCCAGGGCCACTGGGAGGACGTGCACCTGCTGCGCCGCGGCGAGATGGCGGCCCTCTTCCCCGGCGCGGCGATCCACGCGGAGCAGCTCGGGCCGCTCACGAAGAGCTGGATCGCCGTGCGGCCCGTCCGCTGAGCGGCGCGCGGGCGCGGGGCGCCCCGCGCCCGCGGCGGCGGGCGGCCAGGCCGACGTGGCCGTCGGCACGCGCCCGAAGGGCCGTCCCGGGACCGCTCGGCGTCCCGGGACGACCGCCCCGCTACCCGCGCTCGTCCGGGTTCTCGATCCGCTCGATCAGACCGGTGTCGAACTCGGGCTGCTCCTGCCGCTTGACGACGTGGCTGATCACCCAGAAGACGGCGCCGAGGACGAGCAGGCCGGCGGCGAAGACGATCTGGCTCGTGTCGTTGACGATGCGGTAGATCAGCAGGCCGATCGACACGAGCGCGCCGATCGCCGGCAGGACGCTCGGCGCGACGTAGTGGTCGTGGCCCACGCGGTCGCGGCGCAGCACGAGCACGCTGATGTTCACGAAGAAGAAGACGAGCAGCAGCAGCGACGTCGTCGTGTTCGACAGGTCCGTCAGGTCCTTCGTCACCACGAGCAGGACGACGCCGAGGATCGTCGTGAAGACGATCGCCGTCAGCGGCGTCTGGCGGCCCGCGTGCACCTTGCTGAAGATGCGCGGGATGATGCCCTGCCGGGACATGCCGTACGTCAGACGCGACGCCATGATCATGTTGATGAGCGCGCCGTTCGCGAGCGCGAGGATGCCGATGACGGCGAAGACCTTGACGGGGATGGCGAGCGGGCCGAGCTGGGCCATCTCGATCAGCGGGTTGTCGACGTCGTCCGTGCTCAGCAGCTTGTCCGTCGGCAGGACGGCCGGGGCGAGCACGCCGATGATCAGGTAGACGACGCCGGCCACGGCGATGCCGCCGAACAGCGCGCGCGGGTAGTCGCGGCGCGGGTCCTTGGCCTCCTCGGCCACGTTGACGGAGTCCTCGAACCCGATGAGCGCGTAGAACGCCAGGGCCGTCGCCGTGATGGTGGCCGGCAGCAGGCTGACGTCCTCGCCACGGGTGGTGAACGCGTTGTCGATGCTGCCGGTGCCGTCGAGCAGCGCGGCCAGGCCGACCACGATGATCAGGAGCAGGCCGCCGAGCTCGATGATCGTCAGGACGACGTTGACCTTCACCGACTCGCTGATGCCGCGGAAGTTGATGGCCGCGACGATGAAGAGGAAGCCGACGCCGATGAGCTTGACCGCGGTGTCGGTGTCGATGCCGCCGATGAGCTGCGGCAGGTACGTGCCGGCGACGCCCCGGGCGAGCGTCGTGGCCGACGCGATGCCCGAGCACATGACCGCGAACGCGATCATGAACGTGAAGAACGGGCGTCGGAACGCCTTGTTGACGTAGAGCGCGGCGCCAGCGGCCTGCGGGTACTTCGTGACGAGCTCGGCGTACGCCGTGGCGGTCAGCAGCGCGAGCGCCAGCGCGATGCCCATCGGCAGCCACACGAGGCCGCCGACCTCGCCGCCGATCTTGCCCACCAGCGTGTAGATGCCGCCGCCGACGACGTCGCCGATGACGAACAGCAGCAGCATGTTGCGCGAGATCGCGCGCTTCAGGGGTGGGTCGGCGTCTTGGTGCGTCTGGACGGGCGCGGTGGCCATGCGTCGCTCCTGGTCGGGATTTGACAGGCACGAGTACCCCGAGCGGGGACCCGCCATCCCCCGACGCTCTCACACCCCGCGGTCGCCACGCCTCCTCGCGGCCGCGGGCCGCTATCTGACCTGCGACGCGGTGCCGTCGAGGAAGCGCCCGACGTCGTTCGTCAGTCCGAGGACGAAGAGCATCGCCACGAGCACGAAGCCGACGACGCTCGCCCGTTCGAGCCAGGTGAACGGGATCGGCCGGCCCCGCAGCTTCTCGGCGATCGCCCAGAAGATGTGGCCGCCGTCGAGCGGCAGGAACGGCGCCAGGTTGATGATCGCCAGCGACAGCGAGACGACGCCGAGCAGGATGAGCGCGCGGGGGACGCTGAACTCGATCGTCCGCCGCGTCGCGTCGTACGCGCCGACGACGCTGCCGATGTCCTTGCGCGCCTGCGCGTCGTAGAAGATCCGCGCGATCGCCTTCGCGGTCTCCGACGTGACGTACCAGATGTACCGCGGGGTCTCGTCGACCGCGGTGCTCAGCGGCGCGGGCAGCAGCTCGGGCCCGTACCCGATGCCCAGCAGCATCCGCCGCTCCGTCCCGCCGCCCGGCGCGGCGACCTCGCCCAGGCGCGGGGCGATCGAGAACGTCTGCTCGCGTCCGTCGCGGAGCACCGTCACGCGGGCCGGCGTCGCGGCGGAGCAGCCGAGTCGGGGGTCGCTGCCGGCGCACCGGTGCCGGGCGATCGCGGCGGTGATCGCGGTCCGGCGGGCGTCGGCGTTCTCGGCCGTCAGCGTCGACGTGAAGCCCTCCGCGCCGTCGACGCGCAGGATCTTGTCGTCCGGCCGCAGCACGCCCGCCGCCGCGGACTTCGCCTGCACCGTGTCGACGACCGGCGCCACGCGCGGCACCCCGCTCGCGGCGTAGACGCCGAAGATGATCACGAACGCGAGGACGACGTTGACGAGCGGCCCGGCGGCGATGACGACGATCCGCTTCCAGACGGGCTGGCGGAAGTACGCCCGCGGCAGGACCTCGGCCGGGAGCTCCTCCCGCGGGTCCATGCCGCTGATCTTCACGTAGCCGCCGGCGGGGATCCAGCCGACCGCGTACTCCGTCTCGCCGCGCCGCACCTTCCACAGCGGCCGGCCGAAGAACAGCGAGAACTTCTCGACCCGCATCCCGACGGCCTTCGCGGCGGCGAAGTGCCCGAGCTCGTGCAGGACGATCAGCAGGCAGAAGCCGACGAAGGCGAGGACCCATGACACCCGACGAAGGGTGGCACAGCGTGCTTGGCGCCGCGTAAGCGCGCGACGGGCGGCCGGGGCCGGCGCCGGGGCGCGGACCGCGTGCCGGCCGCGACCCGGCCGGGCGTCCGGTCAGGCGCGCTCGTCGACGAGCGCTGCGGCGGCGTCGCGGGCGGCGCGGTCCGCGGCGTAGAGCGCGTCGAAGGCGTGCACCGGGCCGGTCTCGACGCGGTCGAGCGTCGCCTCGACGATCCCCGCGATGTCGAGGAAGCCGACGCGGCCGCCGAGGAACGCGTGGACGGCCACCTCGTTCGCGGCGTTCAGCACGCACGGCGCCGTGCCGCCCGCACGGCCGGCCTCGCGCGCCAGCGCCAGGCAGCGGAACGCCTCCTCGTCCGGGCGCTCGAACGTCAGCTGCCCGACCTCCGCCAGGTCGAGCGGGCGCAGGCCGAGGGGCACGCGGTCGGGGTGGTGCAGCGCGAAGGCGATCGGCGCCTTCATGTCCGGGTGGCCCAGGTGCGCGAGCGCCGCCCCGTCGCAGAGGGTGACGTAGGAGTGGACGATGGACTGCGGGTGGACGACCACGTCGATCCGCTCGTAGGGCGTGCCGAACAGGTGGTGGGCCTCGATGACCTCGAGCCCCTTGTTCATCAGCGTCGCGGAGTCGATGGTGATCTTGCCGCCCATCGCCCACGTCGGGTGGTCGAGCGCCTGCTCGACGCCGACGTCGGCCAGCTCGGCGCGGCGGCGCCCGCGGAACGGCCCGCCCGACGCGGTCAGGACGAGCTTCTCGACGGTGCCCGGGTTCCCGCCGCCGGCGCCGCGCTCGCCCTCGAGCAGCTGCCAGATGGCGGAGTGCTCCGAGTCGACCGGCAGCACCCGCGCGCCGGTCGCCTCGGCGAGCTGCATCACCAGCTCGCCGCCGACGACGAGCGACTCCTTGTTCGCCAGGGCCAGGTCGATGCCCTCGCCGAGCGCCGCGACCGTGGGGCCCAGCCCGGCGGCGCCGACGAGGGCGTTGAGCACCAGGTCCGCGCCGGACTCCAGGACCAGCCGGACCAGGCCCTCGGCGCCCTGGAGCACCTCGCCGTCGGTCCAGGCCTCCCCCGCCCGCGCCGCGGCGTCCGGCTCGGCGAGCGCGATCCGGCGCACGCCGTGGGTGCGGGCCTGCTCGACGACGGTCTCCCACTGGCGACCGGCGGCGAGGCCGACGATCTCGAACGTCCCCTCGGGCGCGGCGGCGACGACCTCGAGGGCCTGCGTGCCGATCGAGCCGGTGGATCCGAGGATGAGGAGGCGGCGCGGCATGACGCGGAAACCCTGGCAGATCCCCGACGTCGACCGCCGGCCGGGGTGGCGGGCGGCAGCGGGGCCGCCACCCGGACGCGGCGACGGCGGCGCCGCTACACGCCGCCCATCGCGAGCCACACGTAGTAGCCCGCGACGACGGCGAACATCGCCGCGTCGAGCCGGTCGAGCACGCCGCCGTGGACGCCGAAGAGGCCGCCGGCGTCCTTCGTCCCCGCGTCGCGCTTGAGGAAGCTCTCGAACAGGTCCCCGAGCGGGGCCGCGAGCGCGACGGCCAGGCCCAGCAGCAGCGCGTCGGTGCCCGACAGCCAGTCCTGGTACAGCCCGGCGAACCACGTCGCCGCGACCGCGGTGACGATGCCGATGAGCAGGCCCTCGATCGTCTTGTTCGGCGAGACGCGCGGCCACAGCTTGCGGCTGCCGAACATGCGGCCGCCGAGGTACGCGCCGGTGTCGCCCAGGAACGTGCCGATCAGGACGTCGAGGAGGATGCCTCCGCCGTGATCCGCGTCGCGGAGCAGGACGGCGTGCCCGAGCGTCAGCCCGATCCACGCGATGCCGAGCAGCGTGACCGCGACGCCGGGCATCTTGCCGGGCCGGGGACGCGCGAGCGCGACGAGGAGGAAGACGACCGGGATGCTCGCGGTCAGGGCGGTCAGCATCGCCTCGCGGCCGCCGAGCGCGGCGGCGACGATCACGGCGGCCACGCCGATGCCGGCGCCGGCCAGGGACGGCCGCGTCTTCGCGAACATGCGGACCAGCTCGTACGTGCCGATCAGGCCGAAGGCGAGGATGCCGGCGACGAACACGGGGCCGCCCTGCGCCACGAGGAAGACCGCGAGGATCGCCGCCGGGACGGCCACGAGCACGCGGGCGCCGAGGTCGCTGCCGCCGCCGCGGTCGGACGGGGAGCGGACGGTCTCGATGGCGTCCTCGAAGCGCTCGAGCGCCTCGATCTCGCCCGCGACCGCGTCGACCGGCCCGTCGCCGCCGCGCGGGGACCGGGATCCGTCGGCCGGCAGGTCGTAGGTGCCGGAGCGCTCGGGCAGCGGCTCGCCGGCGCGGCGCCGCCGGCGCGGCGGCAGCGGCTCGACGGGGTCGTACGTGCCGCTCACCGTGCCGCGGGTGCGGCCGCCGTCGCGGATCGAGCCCGTGCCCGTGCCGGTCCGGCTGCGCGACCCGGTGCGCGTCCGCTCGGCCGGCTCGAAGTCGCCGAACTCCAGCTCGAAGCGCGCCTGGCGGCGACGGCCCCGAGGGGCGGCCGGGGTGGCTGCGGGATCGTCGTCGCGCACGGACGGATCATCCCCCACGGACCGGCGCGAGCGCGCCCCGGCCCGCCCGTCGTCCTCGCGGCGCCCGCGGCGCGGGGCGGGCATCTAGGCCTCGCGGCCGCCGAAGCGGCGCTGGCGGGTGCCGTAGGCGTCCAGGCAGCGCTCGAACGCCGCGCGGTCGAACTCGGGCCACAACTCGGGCGCGAAGACGATCTCGCTGTAGGCGCACTGCCACAGCAGGTAGTTGCTGATCCGCTGCTCCCCGGACGTGCGGATGAGCAGGTCGGGATCGGTCATGTCCGGCGCGTAGAGCAGGGAGCGGAACGCGTCCTCGCCCCCACCGTCGTACTTCGCGGCGGCGTCGAGGATCTCGGCGCGCCCGCCGTAGTTGAACGCGACGTAGAACGTGATCGCGTCGCCGCCGGCGGTCTGCTCCTCGGCCCAGGCCATCTTCTCGACCAGGCGCGGATCGACCCCCTCGCGGCGGCCGATGAAGCGCATGCGCGCGCCCTCCTCGACGAGCTCCGGCGTCTCGCGGTCGATGCGCTCGGAGAACATCGCCATCAGCGCCCGCACCTCGTGCTCGGGCCGCGACCAGTTCTCGGTCGAGAACGAGAAGACGGTCAGCTCCTCGACGCCGAGCTCGACGGCGTCGCGCAGCCGGGCGCGGACGACGTCGGCGCCGGCGCGGTGGCCCTCGGCCACCGGCAGGCCGCGGGACTGCGCCCAGCGCCCGTTGCCGTCCGTGATGATCGCGACGTGCCGCGGGCGCCCGGAGGCGCCCGCGTCACCCGAGGGAGCGGTCACGCGCTCAGACCTCGAGGATGTCGGCTTCCTTGGCCTTCAGCATCCCGTCGAGCTGCGTGACCGCGGCGTCGGTGATCTTCTGCAGCTCGGTCTCGGCGCGGTGCTCCTCGTCGGCGCCGATGTCGCCGTCGCTCTTCAGGGAGCGCAGGTCGCCGAGGACGTCGCGGCGCACGTTGCGCACGCGCACGCGGCCCTCCTCGGCGATGGTGCGGGCGACCTTGACCATCTCGCGGCGGCGCTCCTCCGTCATCTCGGGGATGCCGAGGCGGATCGTGCGGCCGTCGTTGCTCGGGGTGACGCCGAGGTCGGAGTCCGAGATCGCCTTCTCGATCTGCTTGATCGAGGACGCGTCGTACGGGGTGACGGTCAGCAGCCGGGCCTCGGGCGCGCCGATCGTGGAGAGCTGGCGCAGCGCGGTCGGCACGCCGTGGTAGTCGACGACGACGCGGTCGAGCAGGTGCGGGCTGGCGCGGCCGGTGCGGACGGTCGCGAACTCGCCGGAGGTCTGGTCGACCGCCTTGGACATGCGCTCCTTGGCGTCGGCGAGCAGCTCGTCGATCATCGAGTCGTCGGACATCTGGGACCTCTCGGGTGGTGGGCGACGGGGGTGTCGGTGCGGCCGGCGGGCGCCGGGCTCACGCGGGCGTGCGGACCAGCGTGCCGACGCGCTCGCCCGAGACTATCCGGACCATGTTCGCCTCGTCGTCCATGTTGAAGACGTGGATCGGCAGGCGGTTCTCCATGCACAGCGTCAGCGCGGTGGAGTCCATGACGCGCAGGCGGCGCTCGATGGCCTCCATGTGCGTGATCTCGTCGATGAGCTCGGCGTCGGGGTCCGTCCGCGGATCCGCGGTGTAGACGCCCTCGACGCCGTTCTTCGCCATGAGGATGGCCTCGCAGTGCACCTCGGCGGCGCGGAGCGACGCGGCGGTGTCCGTGGTGAAGAACGGGTTGCCGGTGCCGGCGGCGAAGATGACGACGCGGCCCTTCTCCAGGTGCCGCTCGGCGCGGCGGCGGATGTAGGGCTCCGCCACCTCGGTGATCGTCAGCGCGCTCTGCACGCGGGTGGTCACGCCGCGCTTCTCCAGGGCGTCCTGGAGCGGCAGGGCGTTGAGCACCGTCGCGAGCATGCCCATGTAGTCCGCCGTGGCCCGGTCCATGCCGGCGGCGGCCCCGGACATGCCGCGGTAGATGTTGCCGGCCCCGACGACGATCGCCAGCTGGACGCCCAGGTCGTGGACGGCCTTGATCGCGTCGGCGACGGCGCCCACGCGCTCCGGATCGGTGCCGTAGTCCTGCGCGCCCATCAGGGACTCGCCGGACAGCTTGATCAGGACGCGCTTGAACGCCGTGGTCGTCGGGGCCATGGTGCCGCTCGGTCGGGCTACTCGCCGACCTGGAAGCGCACGAAGCGCTTGATCACGACGTCGTCGCCGACCTGCTTGCGCAGCTGGTCGATCGTCTTCCCGTCGTGCTTGTCCGGGTTGATGTGCTCCTGCGGCAGGAGGGCGATCTCCTTCAGCCACTTGTCGAGCTTGCCCTGGGCGATCTTCTCGCGGATCTGCTCGGGCTTGCCCTCGGCCTCGGCCTGCTGCGTGTAGACGCGCAGCTCGGCGTCGCGGGCGTCGGCGGGGACGTCCTCGCCGGACACGTACTTCGTCGCCGGCGTGGCGGCCACGTGCAGCGCGACCTCCTTCGCGAAGGCGGCGCGCGCCTCGGCGTCCGTGCCGCCCTCGACCTGGACGGCGACGCCGACCTTGCCCGTGGCGTGGATGTAGGACGCGATCGTGCCCTCGCCCTCGACGGCGAAGCGCTCGGCGCGGCGGATGACGACGTTCTCGCCCGTCGTCGCCGACAGGTCGGCGCGCGCGGCCTCGAGCGTCTCGCCGGCGGCGATCTCCTCCTTCAGGAGGACCTCGGTGTCGACGGGCCCGGGGTTGCCGCCGGCCTCGGCCAGGTGCGCGGCGATGCGGCGCGCGAACGCCACGAAGTCGTCGTTGCGGGCGACGAAGTCGGTGTTGCAGTCGACCTCGACGAGGGCGCCGGTCTTGCCGTCCTCGGAGATGGCGGACTGGACGGTGCCCTCGGCGGCCTCGCGGTCGGCGAGCTTGCCGACCTTGTTGCCCAGCTTGACGCGGAGCAGCTCGACGGCCTTCTCCAGGTCGCCCTCGGCCTCCTGGAGCGCCTTCTTGCAGTCCATCATGCCGGCGCCGGTGCGCTGGCGGAGGGCCTTGACGTCGGCCGCGGTGATCGTGGTGCTCATGCGGGCTCCTTACTCGGCGGCGGGCGCCGGGGTCTCGGACTGGGCGGCCTCGGCGGCGGCAGCGGCCTCCTGGCCCTGGGCGGCGGCGGCGCTCTGCTCCTCGGCCTCCAGGCGGCGGGCCTCCTCGGCCTCGCGGTTGGCGGCCTCCTCGGCCTGGCGCTGCTCGCGCTCGGCGGTCTCGCGCTGGCGGCGGGCCTCCTCGGCCTCCCACCAGGCGGCGGCGCCACCGGCGGCCGCGTCGCCGATCGCGTGGGCGATCAGGCCGCAGGAGCGGATGGAGTCGTCGTTGCCCGGGATGGCGTAGTCGACGCCGTCGGGGTTGACGTTCGTGTCGACGAGCGCGATGACGGGGATGCGCAGCTTCGTGGCCTCCTCGACGGCGATCTTCTCGCTGTTGACGTCGATGACGAAGACCGCGTCCGGCGTGCGGCGCAGGTCCTTCACGCCGCCGAGGTTGATCTGGAGCTTCAGGAGCTCCTTGCGGCGGTTGATGCGCTCCTGCGAGGGCAGCAGCTCGAGCTGGCCCTCGGCCTCGAGGCGCTCGAGGTCGTTCAGCGTCTTGATGCGCTTGCTCGACGTCTGGAAGTTCGTCAGCAGACCCGGCGACCAGCGCTGGTTGACGTACGGCATGCGCGCGGCCTCGGCGGCGTCGCGGACGGCGTCCTGCGCCTGGCGCTTCGTGCCGACGAAGAGGACGTTGCCGCCGCGCTGGGCGATGTCGGAGACGAACGACTGCGCGGCGTCGAGCAGCTCGACCGTCTGCAGCAGGTCGATGACGTGGATGCCGGAGTGCTCGCCGTGGATGAACCGCGCCATGCGCGGGTTCCAGCGCCGGGTCTGGTGTCCGAAGTGGACGCCGGCCTCGAGCAGTTCCTTGATGCCGATCTCGGCCATGGGGACTCCCTGTGGGAAAGGTGGTGAACGATCCCGCCGGCCCGGAGCGCATTCCCGACGGATCGGGCAGGGACGTTCCGGGTGACCCCAGCGGGGTAGAGATGGACGTGCAGGTCCGGCGTCCGGACGGACGCGCGGACCACCAATTCAAGCACGCCGGGGCCGCGGACGCCGCGCCGTCGTGCGGCGGGGCCTACGCGCCGGCGCGGGCTCGCTCGAGCGCGGCGGCCAGGTCGTCCGGCAGCGGCGACTCGACCTGCAGCGGCGCGCCCGTGATCGGGTGCGTGAGCGACAGCCGCGCGGCGTGCAGGAACTGGCGCGTCAGCCCCAACGGGCTCTCGCCGCTCGGGGCGCGCCCGTACTCGGGGTCGCCCGCGACGGGCAGGCCGATCGCCTTCAGGTGCACGCGGATCTGGTGCGTGCGTCCCGTCTCGAGGGTCACGCGCAGCAGCGCGGTCCGCGGCAGCAGCTCCTCGAGCACGAAGTGCGTGACGGCGCGGCGCGGCGCGTCCGTGTCGATCGACTGGCGCGTGCGGTGGTGTCGGTCGCGGCCGATCGGCGCGTCGATCGTGCCGGCGCGCGCGTCGGGGCGGCCGTCCACGAGGGTCAGGTACTCGCGGGTGACCTCGCGGTCGCGGATCGCGGCCTGCAGGCGGCGGTGCGCCTCGTCGGTGCGCGCGACGAGCAGGAGCCCCGAGGTGTCGCGGTCCAGGCGGTGGACGATGCCCGGCCGCTCGGCGTCGCCGCCGGGCGGCAGCTCGGCGCTGACCCAGCGGGCGACGGCGTCGACGAGCGTGGGGCCGTCGTGCCCGGCGCCGGGGTGGACGACGAGGCCGGCGGGCTTGTCGACGACGATGAGGTGCTCGTCCTCGTACCGCACGTCGACGGGCGGGGCGTCGTGCCGGATCTCGCCGAGGGGCCGGACGAGCGCCTCCAGCCGCACGGCGACGGTCTGGCCGGCGCGGACGGCGTGGCGCTTCTGGGCGGGGTTCGCGGGGGCGCCGTCGACGGTGACGGCCCCCTCGGCGATCGCCCGCTGCGCGCGGGCGCGCGAGCCGCACACCGGGGCCAGGACGACGTCGAGGCGCGCGCCGTCCTGGTCCTCGGCGACGACGACCTGCTCGAGGCTCATCCGCGCTGCGGCCGGGCGTCGCGCCGGCCGTCCTCGCGGGTCGTGCGGCGGTTCTCCAGCTCGACGACGACGACGAGGACCACCATGCCGAGCACGATGGAGCAGTCGGCCAGGTTGAAGGCGGGCCAGTTCGGGGGCTTGATGAAGTCGATGACCGCGCCCTCGATGAGCCGGTCGAGGACGTTGCCGACGGCGCCGCCGGCGAGCATCCCGGCGGCGAGCCAGGCGTAGCGGACGCTGCGGTTGCGCACGAACCAGTACGTGAGGGCGCCGAGGGCGCCGAGGACTAGCAGGCCGACGATCCAGGGCTGCCCGGCGAAGCTCGAGAACGCGACGCCCTCGTTGCGGACGTGCACCAGGTCGAGGAACGGCAGGATCGTCTCGGAGCCGCCCCGGGGGATCGCCTCGACGACGAGCCGCTTCGTCAGCTGGTCGAGGACCAGGACGAGGACGGCGACGGCGGCGACGCGACGGACCGCGAGCCGGCCGGCGCGGGCGTCAGCCGGCGACAACGTTCACCACCACCTGGCCGACGACCTGCAGGACGAGCAGCGCGACGAGCGGCGACAGGTCGAACGGCCCGAGCGTCGGCAGGATGCGCCGGAAGAGCCCGACGTACGGCTCGACGGCGTCGCCGAGGAAGCGCAGGACGGTGCTCGTGAACGTGTTGTAGGGGATGCGCACGCCGGCGCTCTGGACGAGCGAGACGAGCACCCACGCGACGATGAGCAGCGCGTAGACCTGGATGAGCGCCTGGAGGAAGTCGGCGGCCTGGGTGCGGGCCGTCGCCAGGACGAGCAGGCCGGTCACGAGGCGTCCACCACGGCGTCGAACGCGTCCTGCACGGCCTCGCGCAGGCCGCCGCGGTCGAGCGCGCGCAGGCCGCGGGCGGTCGAGCCGCCGGGCGAGGTCACGCCGCGGCGCACGGCGAGGGTGTCGTGCCCCTGCGCGGCGAGCAGGGCGGCGGAGCCCTCGATGCCGGCGGCGACCATGCGGCCGGCGTCCTGCGGCGACATGCCGTGGCGGACGGCGGCGTCGACCGTCGCCTCGGCGAACAGGCTCACGTACGCGGGCAGCACGCCGAAGACGGCCGTCGCGGCGGCCATCTGCGCCTCGGGCAGCTCGACGACCTCGGCGCAGCGGCACAGCAGCGCCAGCACGCCCTCCCGCACCTCGCGCTCGTCCGCGGGCACGCCGCCGGGCTCGACGGCGACGGCGATGACGCCCTTGCCGACGCCGGCGGGCGTGTTCGGCATCAGGCGGACGACGGGGCGCCCGGGGTAGGCGGCGCGGAGCGCCTCGGTGCCGACGCCGCCGAGGATGGAGACGACGGCCTTCGCGGCGCCGGCCTCGCGCGCCGCGTCCTCCAGCTGCCCGGGCTTGTGGCCCAGGACGACGACGTCGGCCCGCTCGGCGAGGGTCCGGCCGTCGGGCACGGCCTCCCCGCCGGTCTCCTCCGCGAGGGCCCGGGCGCGCTCGGCGACCGGGTCGTAGCAGAGCACCGGCTCCCCGATGCCCCGCGCCAGGGCGGAGGCCATGTTGCCCGATCCAAGGAATCCGAGACGCATGTGCGACGACGAACGGTACCGGTCCGCCGCCGTCCCCCACCCCGCCCCTGGACGAAGGCGCTCTCCGGGGCCTGGCCCCCTCCGGGTGCCCCGAGCCTCGCCACCCCCGACCGCGCCCCGAACCCAAGACGCTCGGGGCGGGACCCGGCCCCATCCGGGTGCCCCGAGCCCCGCCACCCCGAACCACGCACCGAACCCGCGACGCTCGGGGCGGGACCCGGCCCCCTCCGGGTGCCCCGAGCCCCGCCACCCCGAACCACGCACCGAACCCGCGACGCTCGGGGCGGGACCCGGCCCCATCCCCTCAGCTCTGGTTGAAGAAGCCCTTCTCGATCAGCTGCGCGCGCTCCTCGGCCGAGATCGACACGTTGGCGGGCGTGAGCATGAAGACCTTGTCGGCGATCCGCTGCATGCCGCCGTCGAGGGCGTAGGTCAGGCCGGACGCGAAGTCGATCAGCCGCTTGGCCAGGTCGGTGTCCGAGGTCTGCAGGTTGATGACGACGGGGATGCCGTCCTTGAAGCGGTCCGCGATCTGCTGCGCGTCGTTGAACGACTTGGGCAGCACGAGGTGCACGCGCACGTCGCGGGGGGCCTGGCGCGCCGCGGCGCCGCCGCCGACGGGCCGCAGGTGCGAGCCGCCGCGCGGGGCGGGGTCGTCGCCGCTGAAGATGTCGTCGAAGTCCTCCCGCCGCCGGCGTGCGCGGTCGATGCGGCGCACGGGCGTCACCTCGGGCACGGGCTCCCGGACGCGCTCGCGCGGACGCCGGTCGTCGTACTCCGGTTCGTCGTCGTAGGCGTCGTCGTACGGATCGCGCTCCTCGGCGAGAGCGAAGTACACGAGCACCTTGTGCCAAGCGTCGCGGAAGGCCATGACGGCCAGTGATTCTCCCACGGCGCCCCGGTTCCTTCCCGCGGTCGCGAACCCGTGGGCGGGGCCGCCGGTGCCGGGGCCCGGGGTGGACGGTCAGCGGAGCAGGACGGACCCCAGGCGGACGACGGTGGCGCCCTCCTCGACGGCCACCTCGAAGTCCTGGGTGGTGCCCATGGACAGGACCCGCAGGTCGCGGACCGCGGCGAGGTCGCGCAGCATCGCGAACCAGCGGCGGCTGTCCTCGGGGGTCGACGCCGCCGGCGGCATCGTCATCAGGCCCGCGACGGGGACGGGGCAGCGGGCGATGACGTCGTCGAGCGCGTCCGGGGCGATGCCGCTCTTGGCGTCCTCGCCGCTGACGTTCACCTCGATCAGGACGTCCAGCTCGGGCCGCGCGAGGTCGCGGTGGCGCTCCAGGCGCGCCAGCACGCTGTCGCTGCAGACGGAGTGGATGCGCGAGACGTGCGGCAGCACGTCGGGCACCTTCCGCGACTGCAGGTGGCCGATGAACTCCCAGCGCAGCCGCTCGGCGCCAGGGAGCGCGACCTTCTCGACGAGGGACTGGACGCGGTTCTCGCCGGCGATGCGGACGCCGGCGTCGGCGAGCAGCGGCACCTGGTCGGCGACGAGGTACTTCGTCGCGACGAGGACGTCCACCTCGGCGGGGTCGCGGTCCGCGCGGGCGCAGGCGGCGGCGATGCGTCCGCGCACCTCCTCCAGGCGCGTCGCCACCGCGCGCGGGTCGATCCGTTCGATCAGCTCAACCACGTGTCCCCTCCGTGCCGTCCGGTGCTCCCGGCCGGGTGCCGGGGCGTGAAGCATCGCGCGCCGGCCCGGCCGGTGCCGTCGCCGCGCCCGCGGTGGCGCCGCCCGGCGCCGGGCCTGACGTCGGCGCGGCGTCCTCCGGCCCGTCGGCGAGCGCGGCCGCCAGCTCCGCCTCGGGCGCGGGGAGCGCCGGGTCCAGGCGGCCGTCGAGCTTGGCGTCGAGCGCCCGCCGCAGCCGCGCCCCGAGCGCGGGCCCGGCCGGCACGCCGGCGCGGCGCAGGTCGTTGCCGTCGATGGTCAGGCGGACGTCGCGCAGGCCGTCGAACCAGCGGCGCGCGTTCGGGCCGCCGGCCAGGGCGACGACCTCGTCGGGCGCGCCCGACGCCGCGCGGTGGATCTCGGCGGGCGTGCGCGCGGCCCGCAGCGGCGACCCGGTGACGGCGCGCGAGCCGGCCCCGACGATCTCGCGCTCCGCCGCCGTGAACCCCAGGTCCTGCAGCCACGGGAGCAGGTGCGGCAGCGCGACGGCGGCGCAGCAGGCGGCCAGGCGCACGAGGTCGGCGCGGGCGCCGACGGGCAGCAGCGCGAGCGCCTCGTCCACCCCGCGCGGCGCGGGGTCGAAGCCCGGCGGCAGGAAGCGCGCGTTCAGCCCCTGCAGGGTGGCCAGCACGCGCTCGGGGTCGGGCTCGCGCAGCGCGAGGCGCAGCTCGCTGCCGTGGCGCGCGCCCGAGATCGCGAACGGGTCGGCGGCGCCCGCCAGCTCGCGGGTGCGGGACCCGACGGCGAAGCCCAGGCGACCGGCGTACCGGGCGACGCGCCACACGCGGGTGGGGTCGTCACGGAAGGACGCGTCGTGCAGGACGCGCAGCACGCCGGCGCGCAGGTCGTCCAGCGCGCCCGGCACCGCCGCCCACGTTCCGTCGGCCGGCCGGACGGCGATCGCGTTGACGGACACGTCCCGCCGGCCCAGGTCGTCCTCGATCGCCCCGACCCACGCGACCTCGGGGAGCGCCCCGGGCCGCGGGTACGTCTCGCGCCGCGCGCGGGCGACGTCGTAGCGGACCCCGGGCTGCGCCTCGACCGTGGCGGTGCCGAAGCGCTCGTGGCGGGCGACGACCGGCCCCAGGCGCGGCAGCAGGTCGTCGGGCGGCCCGACGACGACGACGTCGAGCTCGTGCGGCGCGCGCCCGAGCAGCAGGTCGCGGACCGCGCCGCCGACGACCCACACGTCCTCCCGGCCCGCGGCGGCCTCGAGCAGCCGGCGCGCCGCCGGCAGGCGCCGCAGCGCGTCGACGGCGTCGGCGGGCGTCGGGGCGGAGGAACGGCGGGCTAGCACGTCCCCGGACCGTACCCTGTCCCGATGGCCGGCCTCCCGCTGAACCGCCCGCGGCGTCCGCGTGCCCTCTTCGGGTGCGCGGGCGTGCTCGTCCTCGTCGCCCTGCTCGTCGGCGGCCTCGCGGCCTGGCACCGCCTGCGGGGGCCGAGCGAGATCTCCAACCCGGACGTGGAGTTCGACGCGGCGGCGCCCGAGACGACGACCGCGCAGCGGGCGCCGGTCGACGCGCGCGACACGTACGACGACGGGGCGGACTGGCCGATGTACGGCGGGAACGCCCAGCGCACCCGCTACCTGCCGTTCGCCGGCGCCGCGCCGATCCGCCCGCCGCTGCGCGAGCGGTGGGGGAACACGGGCCGGGTGCTGCTCGAGTTCCCGCCGGTGCTGTGCGGCGACCGGCTGTTCCTGCTGCGCAACGACGGCATCCTCCGCGCGGTCGACCGCCGGACGGGCCGGACCGTCTGGTCGCGGCGGGTCGGCCGCCTGGCGGCCTCCTCCCCCGCCTGCGGCGACGGCCGGGTGTACGCGACGGTCCTCAAGCGCGGCCGCGGCGCGAGGGGCGGGCAGCTCGTCGCGCTGCGCAGCCGCAACGGCCACGTCCGCTGGCGCCTGCGCCTGGCCGGCCGCTCGGAGTCCTCGCCGCTGCTGACGAAGGATCAGGTGATCTTCGGCACCGAGGACGGCGACGTCCTGGCGGTCGGCCGGGCGTCGGGCCGCGTCGCGTGGCGCTACCGCGCGGGCGCGCCGGTGAAGGCCGCGGTCGCCCGCGACGGCAACACCCTGTTCGTCGGCGACTACGGGGGCCGTCTGCACGCGATCTGGCTGTCGAGCGGCCGCAAGCGCTGGGTGACGACGGTCGGCGGCCGCCTCTACAGCACCCCCTCGGTCGCGTACGGCCGCGTGTTCGTGGGCAGCGTGGACCGCTCCGTGTCCGCGGTCGGCGAGCGCACCGGCCGGATCGCGTGGCGTCGCCGCACGGACGGCTACGTGTACTCGGCGCCGGCGGTCGCGCCGGTGCGCGGCAAGGGCGCCACGGTGTTCGTCGGCTCGTACGGCGGCACCCTCTACGCCCTCGACGCCCGGTCGGGGCGCAGCCGCTGGAGCCGCGATCTCGGCGGCAAGATCTCGGGCGGGGTGACCGTGGTGGGCGACCTGGTCATGTACGCCAACCTGGGCCGCAAGGCGCTCGGCATCCGCCGCGCCCGCGACGGCGCGCTGGTCTACACGCACCGCTCTGGCGCGTTCGACCCCGGCATCTCGGACGGCCGGCGCCTGTACGTCAACACGTACACCAGCCTGTACCACCTGGTGCCGTCGGCCCAGGCGCGCCGGGACGTGCGCTCGCTGCGCCGCGCGAAGGCCGCCCGGCGCGGCTGAGCCGGCGACCCCGAGCCGCCGCGCCGCGCCCCGCCGAAGGCGGTCGCGGGCGCCGGCCCGGGCGACCGGCCGCGGGGCGCCCCCGGCTTCGTGGGGCGCCGCGGCGGCGCCCCACGGCCGCTCAGGCGGCCGGCGTGATCGGCCGCACCGGGATGCCCGCAGCGGCGATGCGCTCCTTCGCCTGCGCGATGGAGTACGTGCCGAAGTGGAAGATCGACGCGGCGAGGGCGGCGTCGGCCCCCGCGTCGAGCGCCTCGACCAGGTGGTCGAGCGTGCCGGCGCCGCCGGAGGCGATGACGGGGACGGGGACCGCCTCGGCGACCGCCCGGGTGAGCCCGAGCTCGTAGCCGGACGTCGTGCCGTCGCCGTCCATCGACGTCAGCAGGATCTCCCCCGCGCCGCGCTCGACGGCCTCGCGCGCCCACGCGACCGCCCCGCGGCCGGTCGGGGTGCGGCCGCCGGCGACGAAGACCTCCCACGGGTCGCCCTCGACGGGTGCGGGCACGCCCTTGGCGTCGATCGCCAGGACGACGCACTGCGCGCCGAAGCGGTCGGCGAGCTCGGTCAGCAGCTCGGGGCGCTTCACCGCCGCGGAGTTGACGGCGACCTTGTCGGCGCCGGCGTCGAGCACGGCCTGCGCGTCGGCGACCGAGCGGATGCCGCCGCCGATCGTGAACGGGACGAAGACCTCGTCGGCGGTGCGGCGCGCCAGGTCGACGATCGTCTCGCGGGCGTCGCTCGTGGCGGTGATGTCGAGGAAGACCAGCTCGTCGGCGCCCTCGGCGTCGTAGCGCGCCGCCAGCTCGACGGGATCTCCCGCGTCGCGCAGCCCGACGAAGTTCGTGCCCTTCACCACCCGGCCGCCGTCGACGTCCAGGCAGGGGATGACGCGCTTGAGGTGCATCGCTGGCCGCCCGGCCGCCTAGCGGACCTGGAGGGCGGCGTGGCCCTCCGCGATGGTGAAGCGCTTCTCGTACAGCGCCTTGCCGGTGATGACGCCGCCCAGGTTGACCAGGCGGGCGTTCGCCAGCTCCCGCAGGTGCTCGGTCGTGCCGATGCCGCCGGAGAAGATCCACGACCCGCGGACGGCCTGCGCCACGCGGCGCACCTCGTCCATGTCCGGCCCCTGCTCCAGGCCGTCGCGGTCGGCGTTCGTGTAGACGAACCGGCGCACGCCGCGCTGCTGCAGGCGCTTGATGGCCTCGGTGCCGTCGATGCCGGTCGTCTCGACCCAGCCCTTCGTGGCGACCTTGCCGCCACGGGTGTCGACGGACACGATCACGCGGTCGCGGTGGGCGCCCAGGACGGAGTCGAGGAAGTCGGGGTCGTCGATGGCGGCGGTGCCGAGGATGACCCGCTCGGCGCCGGCGCGCAGCGCCTCGCGGACGGCCTCGATCGAGCGCAGCCCACCGCCCCACTGCACGGGCACGTCGAGCTCCTCCGTGATGCGCGCGAGCTCGTCGAGGTGGGCCGGCTCGCCGTTCTTGGCGCCGTCCAGGTCGACGAGGTGCAGGAAGCGGGCGCCCGCCTCGACCCAGGACCGCGCCGCCTCGAGCGGGCTGTCGCGGTAGACCGTGCTCTCGTCGAAGTCGCCGCGGACCAGGCGCACGGCCTGTCCCTCGAGGATGTCGATGGCGGGGTACAGGATCACGTTGGCGTTACCTCGTACAGGCCTCGGCGAAGCCGCGCAGCAGGCGCAGGCCGTCCGTCGAGGACTTCTCGGGATGGAACTGGGCGCCGTGCACGTGGCCGCGGCTCACGGCGGTGGCGAAGCGGGTGCCGTACTCGCCCCAGGCGACGACGTCGGCCTCGTCCTCGGGGCGCGCCACGTACGAGTGCACGTGGTAGAAGGCGGTCCGGTCGGGCAGGCCGGCCCGCAGCGGCGAGGTCGTGCCCGCGGCCCACGTCACGAGGTTCCAGCCGATGTGGGGCAGCTTCAGGCCGTCGCCGGCCTCGAGCCGCTGCACGCGGCCCGGGAGCAGCCCGAGGCCCTCGTCGCCGCCGCGCTCGTCCGAGCCCTCGAAGAGCAGCTGCATGCCCAGGCAGACGCCGAGCAGCGGGGTGCCCGCGTCGACGCGCTCGCGCACCAGGTCGCCCAGGCCGGTCTCGCGCAGGCGCTGGGCGCCCGCCGGGAACGCGCCGACGCCGCACAGCACCAGCCCGTCCGCGGCGCGGAGCTCGTCCGCGTCGGCGGTGACGACGGCGTCGACGCCCGCGTGCTGCAGCGCCTTCTCGACGCTGCGCCGGTTGCCCATGCCGTAGTCGACGACGGCGATGCGCACGGCTGGACGCTCGTCCCCCGCTGCGGCGCGTGCCGCGGTCCCCGCGTCGGACGCGCCGGTCATTCCGTGAGCGTCCCCTTCGTGGACGGCACGCCGCGCTGGTCCGGGTCGACGGACACCGCCACGCGGAGCGCGCGAGCGAACGCCTTGATGCCCGCCTCGATCATGTGGTGCGCGCCGCGCCCGCGCTCGATCTCCAGGTGGATCGTGGAGCGCGACGTCGCCGCGACGGCGCGGACGAACTCCTCGAGCAGCTCGTGCTCGAAGCCGCCGGTGACGCCGGGCGGCAGCAGGCCGCGGTCGTCGAAGACGACGAACGGGCGGCCGGACAGGTCGATGTGGCAGCTCGCCCGCGCCTCGTCCATCGGCACGGTGGCCGAGCCGTAGCGCCGGATGCCCTGGCGGTCGCCGAGCGCCGCGAAGATCGCCTGGCCCAGGACCAGGCCGGTGTCCTCGACGGTGTGGTGGCTGCCGGTCTGCAGGTCGCCCTCGGCGCCGACCTTCAGGTCGACGTTCGCGTGCCGGGTGAAGAGCTCGAGCAGGTGGTCGAAGAAGCCGACCCCGGTCGCGCGGGTGCCCGTGCCGGTCCCGTCGAGGTCGAGCTCGAGCTCGATGCGGGTCTCGCCGGTGGAGCGCTGGATCTCGGCGGTGCGGCTCATCGGTCCGCCCCATTCTGCCGGGCGCGCATCGACGCCGCGTGCACGACGAACCCCTCCGCGTCGGCGATCGCGCCGCCCGGGCCCGCCAGCGCGTCGGCGGCGTCCCCCAGGTGCACCTCGTTCATCGTCCGGCGGAAGGTGCGGGCGGACAGCGTCGACGCGAAGCGCGCGGCCCCGTCGGTGGGCAGCGTGTGGTTCGAGCCGGCCACGTAGTCGCCGAAGGCGGTCGCGGCGGCGGCGCCGACGAAGACGCAGCCGGCGCTGCGCACCTGGGGCGCCAGCGGCTCGACCGTCGGGCCGACGAGCTCGAGGTGCTCGGGGGCGAACGCCTCCGCGACGGCCAGGCCGGTCAGGGGGTCGGGCGCGAGGACGGTGGCGTACGCGGCACCCGTGGCGTCCGCGGGCGCGCCGCCGCCGACCCCGGCGACGAGCGCCTCGCGGACCGCGGTCTCGAGCGCCTCGTCGTCGGTGACGAGCACCACGAGCGAGCCGTCGCCGTGCTCGGCCTGGGCGCCCAGGTCGAGCGCGACCAGGCGCGGGTCGGCCGCGCCGTCGGCCAGGACGAGCAGGTCGCTCGGCCCGGCGAAGCCGTCGATGCCGACGACGCCGCCGAGCTGGCGCTTGGCCTCCTGCACCCACAGGTTGCCCGGGCCCACGACGACGTCGACGCGGTCGACGGTCTCCGTGCCCAGGGCCAGGGCCGCGACGCCGTGCGCGCCGCCCATGCGGAGCACCCGGTCGGCGCCGGCCAGCCGCGCGGCGGCGCGCAGCACCGGGTCGTCCGACGGGCTCGCGACGACGACCTCGTCGACGCCGGCGGCGCGGGCGGCGACGACGCCCATGATCACGGTGGAGGGGTACGGGGCGCGGCCGCCGGGCGCGTAGACGGCGGCGCGGCGCACCGGCACCTCGCGGACCCGGACCCGCTGCCCCTGCGGGAGCGCGACGTCGCGGTCCTCGTGCACCGTGGCGCGCGAGACCGCCGCGACGTTGTCGATCGCCAGCTCGAGGGCGGCGCGCAGGTCCGGATCGAGCGCCGCGACCGCGGCGTCGAGCTCGGCGTCCGGGACCACGAGCTCGCCCGCCGGCGTGCCGGTCGGGCGGTCGAAGCGCGCGACGTGCTCGAGCAGCGCGGCGTCCCCGCGCTCCCGGACGTCGGCGATCAGGCGTGCGACGCCGTCGGCGACGCTCGCGCCGCCCGGGACGAGCGCCCGGACGCGCCGCGCGATCTCGCGCGCGCCGTCCGCCTCGGCGATCCGCAGCCGCTCAACCGGCAAGGACGGCCTCCCGCAGCTCGTCGACGGCGGCCGCCTTCAGGCGGTGCGCCGCGGGGTTGGCGATCAGCCGGGCGGTCGACGTGGCGATCTCCTCGCGCACGACGAGCCCGTTCTCGCGCAGGGTCGTCCCGGTCGCGGTCAGGTCGACGATCGCGTCGACCATGCCCGTCAGCGGGGCCAGCTCGACGGAGCCCTTGACCTCGACGATCTCCGCCTGCCGGCCGGTCGCCTCCAGGTACCGGGTGGCGATGGCGACGTACTTCGTCGCCACGCGCATGACGCCCAGGCGGCGGAGCGCGACCTCGGCGGGGTCCGGGTCGCCGGCGATCGAGGCGAGCACCATCCGGCACGGGCCGTAGCCCAGGTCGGCGAGCTCCACCACGTCGCGGGTGTGCTGCTCCATGAGCACGTCCTTGCCGGTGACCCCGACGTCGGCGGCGCCGCTCTCGACGTACGTCGCCACGTCGGACGGCCGCATCGTCACGATGCCGGCGTCCTCGAAGAGCAGCTTGCGGTCGTTCGCGCGCACCTCGCTCGTGTCGATCCCGACGCGGTCCAGCGCGTCGAGCGTGGGCGTGAGCATCACGCCGCGCGGGACGGCGATGCGGAGGCCGAAGCGGTTCACGGGCGGACCTCCTCCTGGGCGTCGAGCCCGCCGGGCGCGACGCGCCAGCGGCCGCGCGAGGTGCCGACGAGGGCGGTGTGCAGCGCGTCGACGTCGAGCGCGAAGCCGACGGCGGGCAGCGGGCGGCCGAAGCGGCCGAGCAGGTCGTCGTAGCGGCCGCCGCCGCCGATGGCGTACCCGAGCCCCGGGGCGTAGACCTCGAACACCGCGCCGGTGTAGTAGCCGAGCTTGCGGGTCAGGCCCAGGTCGAGGATGAGGTGCGAGGCGACGTCCTCGTCGAGGCCGTCGAGCAGCTGGACCAGCCCGGTCGCGGCCACGCGGACCCGCTCGTCGGGCAGGGAGCCGAGCAGCTCGGGGCCGCCGCGGCGGCCGGCGACGTCGACGAGCAGGTCGGCCGTCGCGCCGTCGGTCGCGGCGCGCACGACGCGGTCCAGGCCGACGAGGTCGCGCGTGGCGAGCTCGTGCAGGATCTCGTCGCGGGCGGGGCCGTGGACGCCGACCCCCCCGAGCAGCGCGGGGAACAGGGCCGCGTCGCCGACGGCCACCCGGGCGCCCTCGAGGCCGATCGCGCGCAGGGCGCGGACGAGCACCGTCAGCGCCTCGGCGGTCCCCGCGGGACCCTCGGCGCCGCACAGCTCGATGCCGGCCTGCAGCAGCTCGCGCACCTGGCCCCGCCCGGGCACGACGCCGCGGTAGCAGTGGGCCAGGTAGCTCAGGCGGATCGGCGTCGGCGCGTCGGCGAAGCGCGAGCCGACGAGGCGCGCGATCGGCACCGTCATGTCGGAGCGCAGGACGAGCGTCTCGCCGTTCTCGTCGACCGTGCGGAAGCGCGGGCGCGCGGCGTCGCCGTGCGCCGCCACGCCGGCCTGCTCGAGCACGCTGGCGTACTCGACGGCCGGGGTGGCCACCTCGCCGTAGCCGTGCTGGTCGAACACGTCGCGCAGCGCGGCCACGACGCCGTGGCGCTCGCGCATCTCGTCGGGCAGCACGTCGCGCGTGCCGCTGGGGATGGGCAGCGTCATCGCAGCCATCATCGCGGGTCGGGGGCCGACGCGCCGTCCGGCCGGGGCCGGTGGACGCGTCTCAGCCGACCGCGACCTGGGCGTCCTCGGGCACGCGCTCGATCTGGGCGCCGAGGGCGCGGAGACGATCGTCGATGGCCTCGTACCCGCGGTCGATCTGGTCGACGTTGCCGATGACGGACCGACCGTCGGCGCACAGCGCGGCGATCAGCAGCGCCATGCCGGCGCGGATGTCCGGCGACGTCATCCGCTCGCCGTGCAGGCGACAGGGGCCCGAGACGATCGCGCGGTGCGGGTCGCAGAGCGTGATGTCCGCCCCCATCCCGACGAGCTTGTCCGTGAACACCAGGCGGTTCTCGAACATCCACTCGTGGATCAGCACGGAGCCGTCCGCCTGCGTCGCGAGGGCCACGGCGATCGACGTCAGGTCGGCGGGGAACGCCGGCCAGGGGCCGTCCTGGACCTTCATCTTGTGCTCGCCGACGTCCTTGGCGGTGCGCAGCGTCTGGTCGCCGGGCACGACGACGGTCGTGCCGTCGAGCTCGGAGTGCAGACCGAGCTTCCCGAAGACCAGGCGGATCATCCGCAGGTCGTCCGGGTCGACGTCGGTGATCCGCATCTCGCCGCCGGTGACGCCGGCGAGGGCCATGAACGAGCCGATCTCGATGTGGTCGGGCCCGACGGTGTGGTCGCAGCCGCCGAGCTCGGCCCGGCCCTGCACGCGCAGGACGTTCGACCCGATCCCGTCGATCGTCGCGCCCATCTTGACGAGCATCCGCGCGAGGTCCTGGACGTGCGGCTCGCAGGCCGCGTTGCCGATGACCGTGGAGCCCGGCGTCAGCGCCGCGGCGAGCAACGCGTTCTCGGTGCCCATCACGGACGGCTCGTCCATGAAGATCTCGCCGGCCTGCAGGCCGCCGGTCGGGGCGCTCATCTCGATGTCGCGGCCCAGCTCGAGGCGGGCGCCGAGGGCGCGGAAGGCGTCGAGGTGCGGGTCCAGGCGGCGGCGGCCGATGACGTCGCCGCCGGGGGGCGGCATCGTGCACGAGCCGAAGCGGGCGAGCAGCGGGCCGGCGAGCAGGAACGACGCGCGGATGCGCTCGGCGTCCTCGCGGCGCAGGCCGTCCTCGGCCCGGAGGGCGCCGGCGTTCAGCCGCACGGCGTGGTCGTCGAGCCATTCCACCGCGACGCCGAGACCCTCGAGCAGATTGATCATCGAGGCGACGTCGCGGATGCGCGGGACGTTGCGGACGACGACGTCCTCCGACGTGAGGACGCAGGCCGCCAGGATCGGCAGGGCCCCGTTCTTGTTGCCGGCGGGGCGGACCGTCCCGGACAGGGGGCGGCCGCCGTCGATTACGAACTTCTCCATAGAGGGGGTGCGGTCCGCTGTCGAGGCGCCAGCGTGGGCCGTACGCCCGCGATCGTCCGCCCACGGACCGTTGCCGAGGGTACCAGCGGCGCCCCGCGCCACCCGACGCGCCCGCTCCCGGACGAACGGTCGGGAGCCGATGCGCGCGGGGACGGCGGCACGCGCGACGGCGCTACCCTCGGAGGGCGATGAGCGACTCCCTCACCATCACCATCCTCGAAGGCGACGAGACGGGTCAGGAGCTGCTGGACCAGGCCGTCCGCGTCCTGGATCCCGAGGTGCTGGGGCTCGACCTCACCCTCGAGCGGTACGACCTGTCCCTCGAGAACCGCCGCAAGACCGGCAACGAGGTGGTCCACGAGGCCGCCCGCGCGATGCGCGAGAGCGGCCTGGGCGTGAAGGCGGCCACCGTCACGCCGGAGGGCAAGGACGACGTCGGCTCCCCCAACCGGATCCTCCGCGAGGAGGTCGACGGCAAGGTCATCATCCGCACCGGGCGCCGCATCCCGGGCGTGACGCCGGCCGCCGGCATCCACTTCCCGATCTCCGTCGTCCGCATGGCCGTGGACGACGCCTACGGCGCCAAGCAGTGGCGCGAGGGCGGCGAGGGCGGCGAGGACGAGATCGCCTACCGCACCGAGAAGATCTCGCGCGCCACGTGCCGCGCGGTGGCGGAGTACGCGTTCCGCACCGCGAAGAGCATGGGGGCTCGCGTCTACGGCGGACCCAAGTGGACGGTCTCCCCCGTGTACGAGGGCATGCTGAAGGAGGAGCTGGATCGCGCCGCCGGCCTGAACGAGGACGTCCAGTACCAGCCGGTCCTCATCGACGCCCTCTACGCCGGCCTGGTCTCCGGCGCCGCCGACGGCCCGCTCGTGATCCCCGCCCTCAACCGCGACGGCGACTGCCTCTCCGACCTGGTCCTCCCCCTCTTCGGCTCCATCGCCGGCGCGGAGTCCACGCTGCTGGCGTTCCACGAGGACTACTCGCCGCGCGTCGCGATGGCGGAGGCGCCGCACGGGACCGCCCCGGCGCTGCAGGGCAAGGACGTCGCCAACCCGATGGCGATGCTGCTCGCCAACGCGGCGGTGCTGCACTACGGCGCGCAGATCCACGGCGTGGCGGCGGCCGAGCAGGCGTCGCGCGCCATCTACGAGGCCGTGCTCGAGGGCGCCTCGGCCGGCGTGAAGACCGCCGATCTGGGCGGCTCCGCGCACACGAGCGAGGTCTGCGACGACGTCGTCTCCCGCGTGCGCACGAAGATCGACGTCTGGTCCTCGCTCGGCTCCAGCCGCTAGCCGGCTCCGCGTCGGCGGGCCTCCCCGCCGACGCGCCCACGGGTCGCCGGCCCACGCCCCGCGGCGGCGCCCCTGCGTGTTGCCGGCGTCCCGCCGGTCGTGGGTCCCCGTCCCGCCGACCGCCGCACCGCGCGCCCGCCGCAGGCGGCACCGGTGCCCCGACGCCGGTCAGGCCGTCGGCTTCTCCGCGACGGCGGACCCCACCCGCCGCGCCTCCCGGTGCAGGCGGCGACGGTAGGCGGCCCGCTGCGCCAGCAGCGTCGCCACGCCGGCGACGAACATCATCGCGACGTTGAGCGCCAGCTGCGCGAGCGACCCCAGCGCGCCGTGCCCGTCGCCGTACGCGAGCGCCAGGCCGACGTTGGCCGCCGCCGGCAGCGTCGTGACGCTGACGAGAACGCCGACGATCGCCCCCGACTTGGCCGTCGTCAGGGACAGCAGGCCGGCCGCGCCGGCGACGAGCGCGACGAGCACGGTGAACCCGTCGGGGCTGGCGATCGTGCTCGCCAGCCCGTGCGCCACGCCGGCGAAGCGCTGCGGCAGCAGCCCGACGGCGCGACCGAACACCGTCACGAGGTACGCCACGAGCACCGCCAGCGGCAGCCCGACGGCGAGCGCCGCAGCCGAGCGCGCGGCCAGACGGCCGCGCCGGTTGACGAGCGCCACGCAGGCGGCCGCGATCGGGCCGAACTCGGGCCCGACGACCATGGCGCCGACCATCAGGACCGAGCTGTTCTGGGCGAGCGCCACGGTGGCCAGCACGGCGCCGAGCGCCATGAACAGGAC
The DNA here is from genome assembly GCF_017916475.1 of Patulibacter sp. SYSU D01012. Classification (GTDB taxonomy): domain Bacteria; phylum Actinomycetota; class Thermoleophilia; order Solirubrobacterales; family Solirubrobacteraceae; genus Patulibacter. Next base: position 587 of record NZ_JAFMTB010000002.1, on the reverse strand, counting down.
GAAGGCCCACGAGACCTCCGCCGCCTCGCCGCTCTGCGCTTCGACGTCCTCCCACAGCACGGCGTCCGCGGGCGCACCCGGCGCGCGACGCTCCGCGCGGGCCGCCCGGTCGTCGACGTCGATGCCCCCGGTCTCGAGGACGATGCCGCCCTCCCCGGCCAGGCCGAGCTCGCGCAGCTCGTGGACCACGACCGACGCCTGCTCCTTCGGGACGTCGCAGAAGATCGCGTCCCCGGGCGGATCGAGCACGACGCCGGGCAGCCGCACGACGTGCACGACCGCGTCGTCGTCCTGCAGCAGCGCGAGGACCGGGTCCACGAGGCGGTGCGGCACCGTCAGCCGAAGGTGGATCACGCGCGCATGGTACCCGCGCGCCCGTAGCGCCTCACCGCCGTCGGAACCGCCCGCCACGGCAGGGCACCTCCCCACACCGCCACGGACCGTGGCCGAGACCGACCGACCCGCAGAACGAGCAGGACGCACGCCCACCCACGCACAAACGCCACAGCGTCACGACAACGAAAAGCGCCCCGCCATGCTGGCGGGGCGCTCAAAGATAATCCGGCGGCGACCTACTCTCCCAGGCC